>CAUJFJ010000093.1 GCA_963169675.1 Bacteroidota bacterium | reverse complement strand
TAGCTTTTATGCTAAAATAGTGTACGCTCAGGAAAACCCATCATCAAATCACCCCCCCCTTTCGACTACGCTCAGGGCGACGCCTTTCGACTACGCTCAAGGCAAGAATCACCACACCTGAAGCAGTCACATTTTTCTACTCAGAAACACCCATCATCAAACCATCAAATCACCAAATCACCAAACCAAGTGCAGTCACCCCGCATCGTTCCTTGCGGGGACCACATCTTTTTACTCAGGAACAATAATCAGCACCCTAGCACCCTAGCACATCAGCACATTAGCACATCAGCACATTAGCACATCATCAAATCAGCACATTATTTTCGTATTTTTGCAACCAATTTAAAAAACACCCTTATGTCTACTCTTACTGCTACCCCTGTAACTGATATTTCTGAAGTTTTGCAACGACTTGGTATTGAGCAAGTTAATAGCGGTGCCTGCACCGGCACCCAATGGCTTAATACGACCGGCGAAACAATCGACTCTTTTTCACCCGCCGACGGACAGCTTATTGGCTCTATTAAACAGGCCACCGCTGCCGACTATGAAACTATTATTGCCCTTTCGCAAAAGGCTTTTAATGAGTGGCGACTGGTGCCCGCTCCCAAACGCGGTGAAGTAGTGCGCCAGATTGGAAATGCACTCCGCGAAGCTAAAGATGACCTGGGAAAACTGGTTTCGTATGAAATGGGGAAAATATATCAGGAAGGTCTCGGTGAGGTGCAGGAAATGATTGATATCTGCGATTTTGCCGTGGGACTCTCCCGCCAGCTGAATGGTTTTACCATGCATAGCGAACGCCCCCGCCACCGTATGTATGAGCAGTATCATCCACTTGGAATTGTGGGCGTTATCAGTGCCTTCAATTTCCCCGTTGCCGTATGGTCTTGGAATGCCATGCTCGCCATGGTTTGTGGCGATACCGTAGTGTGGAAACCATCTTCTAAAGTAATGCTTTGCGCCATTGCCGTACATAAAATTATTGCCGGTGTATTGCGCGAAAATAATGTCCCCGAAGGAACTGTATGCCTCGTTGCCGGTAACAGCAAAAATGTTGGCGATAATTTCCTCGCCGATAAACGCGTGCCTCTTATCTCCGCTACCGGTTCTACCAATGTGGGTAAACGTGTAGGCCGCATTGTTGGCGAACGCCTCGGTCGCAGCTTGCTTGAACTGGGTGGTAACAATGCCATTATTATTACTCCCGATGCCGACCAGGAAATGGCCCTCCGCGCTGTTGTGTTTGGTGCCGTGGGTACCTGCGGACAACGTTGTACCAGCACCCGCCGACTCATCATTCACGAAAGTATCTATGAAGCATTCAAACAAAAAGTGGTGAATGCCTATAAACATGTGAAAATTGGTAATCCCCTGAACCCCGCTACTCTTGTGGGACCACTTATCGATAAAAATGCGGTGAACGACTTTACCAATGCTATTGCTGAAGTGAAAAAAGAAGGTGGCTCAATTGTCTGCGGTGGCGAATTACTCTCCGGCCCCGAATATGAATCGGGTTGCTATGTAACGCCTTGTATTGCTGAAGTCGAAAACCACTACAAAATTGTACAACACGAAACTTTTGCCCCTATTTTGTACCTCATAAAATACTCCACCATTGAACAGGCTATCCACCTGCAAAATGATGTACCACAAGGACTCTCTTCTGCCATTTTCTCGAATAGCATGCGCGAAACAGAACGCTTCCTCGCAGCTGACGGCTCCGATTGCGGTATCGCTAATGTGAATATTGGTACCTCAGGTGCCGAAATTGGTGGCGCCTTTGGTGGCGAAAAAGAAACCGGTGGTGGCCGCGAATCCGGCTCCGACTCCTGGAAAATTTATATGCGCCGCCAAACTAATACCATTAACTATGGCACCGACTTGCCTCTGGCTCAGGGTATTAAGTTCGAAATATGAGGTGGTGGAAGGAAGATATTGAGGGGGTGGGGATTGATTAAATATAAAGTTTTGTGCTAAATGTGTGATAATTAAGGTTTTTTATTAATTTTGATAGCATAAACCTGAACACATGAAAAAGCAATATTACTTTTTATTGATAGCTCTATTTGGAGTATTCTCTAACCTTTCTGCCCAAGTTACACCAGTTGCTTGTTATCCTTTTAATTCAGATGCACTAGATTTTTCTGGGAATAACCATCATGGTAGTGTTGCAGGTGCTACACTAACAGAAGATAGGTTTGGGAATCCTAATAGTGCATTTTTGTTTGATGGTGTCAATGATTCAATTTTAATTGTTGATACACTTTCGCAATTGATATCAGGAGATGAGTTAACGATAGTTTTTTGGGCAAAAGCTAACGCATCAGGAATGAATTCACCATTCCTTTTAATGCCAGATAATTTTAATGATAGGTTAAATATTCATATTCATTATATGAATGGAACAACTCCAACTACTTTTTGGGATTATGGAAACCCTTCAAATGGAGGTAGGCTTTCATATACAACTCCATTTACCAGTCAATGGGATCATTACGCATTTGTGATAAGCCAGACTAATGATTTTATGGGTATTTATAAAAACGGTGTATTGGAAGCTTCAAAAACCAATGTTTCTACTTTGATAAATAAGAATAAATTTCTTAGTATAGGTGGGGGTTTATCTGGAATTACCAACTGTCATTTTAATGGAGCAATTGATGATGTTCAAATATTTGATCAAGCATTAGATTCTTCTCAAATAATTAATAATTTCAGCAATAGTAGTTCTTGCATTAGTAATCAACTAAGTTGGATAAAAGGACGAATATTTTATGATTTTAATACAAATGGAATTCAAGACTCTTCAGAAATAGGTATTCCAAATGTATTGATGCAAGCTATTGGAACTCCGCTTGCTGCAGTTACTGATGCTAATGGTGATTACAACATGGGTATTGCAACATTAGGAACTTATGATATTATAGCTAATTTCAATGTGACTTATTACGGAACTGTACCAGCAACACATAGTGTTACTTTAACAGCTTTACAACAAGTTGATTCATTAAACGATTTTGCAGTACAACCTTTGGCTAATGTTGATGACTTAAGAATACACATCAGTCCTTTGGGTGCATTTAGGCCAGGTTTTTCCGGAGGTTATAATATCAGCTATCATAATGATGGGACCACTGCTCAAAGTGGAATAATTACTTTAAAATTGGATTCTGTTTTAACATATGATAATTCCAGTGAAGTTCCATTTTATGTTTCTAACGACACTGTTCAATGGGTAACCCCAACTTTGTTGCCTTTCGAAAGTGGAAGTTTTAATGTTTGGGTGGATATAGCTACAACTGCTTCATTAGGCGATTTGGTTAATTCAACCGTTTTAATTGAACCAATTGTTTCTGACCCTACCCCTGTAAATAATTTATCCAATTGGGAAGTAACAGTTACAGGTTCTTATGACCCAAATGATATAGCTGTTAACCATGAATTTTATGAAGAAGTTATTTCTGCAACACCACCTTTATTAACTTATTTAATTAGATTTCAAAATACAGGTACTGATACTGCATTTACTGTAGTAGTCAAGAATAAATTGCCAATAGAATTAGAACTTAATACATTTAGATTACTTAATGCATCACATATATGCCATACTACAATCGATAATAGCTTAGGCGAATTGATCTTTACGTTTAATAATATTTTATTGGCAGATTCTAATACTAATGAAGCACAAAGCCATGGTTTTATTCAATATTCAATAGAGCCTCAAGAAAATTTGCCTTTGGGTACTCAAATAATTAACAATGCCCGAATTTATTTCGATTTTAATTTGCCTGTAATAACTAATGATGCTATTACAACTATTATTTCTACAGTTGGACTACAAGATTCAGATGAAAGCGCAATAAATGCAATTAAAATTTCTCCCAATCCATCAAACAGTTTTTCAACACTGAGTGTAGCTAATTTGAAGCCTTTAAATGAATATACTGTTAATATTCTTGATTTGAGTGGTAA
>CAUJFJ010000092.1 GCA_963169675.1 Bacteroidota bacterium | reverse complement strand
AATCTCCCGGCTTTAACTTCTTCTCTTAAATCTTTGTGTGTTGCTACAATGACCCTGTTATTGACCTTCACAACGGAAGTACTCCCTACTCTGGTAATATTCTTCTCCTGAAGAACCCGTAACAACTTAACCTGCAATGATGGGTCCAGATCGCCAATTTCATCGAGGAAAATAGTGCCATTGTTAGCTTCTTCAAACTTTCCGGGACGTGCAGCAACTGCACCTGTAAAAGCACCTTTTTCATGTCCGAACAATTCACTTTCCGCTAACTCTTTCGGGATAGCTGCCATGTTAATAGCGACAAACGGGCCTTTACTGAATGTAGAATTGTAATGAATTGCTTTTGCTACTTCTTCTTTCCCGGTGCCGGTTTCACCGGTTATGGTAACAGTAAGATTATTCGCAAGAGTTTTTTCAATCAGATCGAAAACTTTAATCATTGGGGGTGAATTGCCAATAATATTTTTGCGAAAATCATGTTTATGTTGCAGTTCTTTTTCCAGAGATTGCAATCTGTTCTTCAGTTGCAATTGTTTACGAACATGGCTGACAGTATTGAGTAAACGATCGCGGATATCCTTACTTTTTACAAAATAATCATAGGCACCTGCTTTCAGCAATTGCAAAGCCGTATCAATTTTATCCTGTTCAGAAATGATTATAGCTTCCGCATCTGGAATTCGTTTTTTAATTTCCTGCAAAAGCATTGCACCTGTCATATCAGGCAAAGAATAATCGAGTGTTACAATATCAGGTTGTTCATTTACTGCAGCGAGAAACTCAGCTCCGGAAGCAAAGCTTCTGACGCTGTTTTCAGGATCAAGAGAAAGAGTATAGGAAAGATATTCGCGATACCATTCATCATCTTCCACCACAAATATTTTTGTAACAACTTTATTTTCCATAGTCAAAAATACAATTACAAATCAGGATAACTGTTCGAGTTCATTTTTCAACAATCGAAATACTTCAGTTGAATTTAGTTCAATCTGCTGAACGAGCCAGGCTGCTTTTCCTAATTCCTTTTGTTCAGCCGACACACTTTCTAATTCTTTAAGCATTGCCGCGATGTAAGGCATTCCCATTTGCTTGTAGGAACCTATCATCCGATGTGATGTTTTACCCAGCTGTTCCCAATTCTTTTGTTTTAAATGAAATTTCAGATTGTTAACAGAAGCAAAAGAACTTGTCAGGAAAAGATTAATCATCTTGCTCACAAAGCCTATATTCCCCTGTGATGTGGCTTTCAGTTCTGCCAGATCATAAAGCACCGGAGGCTTTTCCATGGAAAAGGAATAAGTCTCCTCAACAATAAAAGGTTCGACAGGCTTCGGCCTGACATTACTTCGATGTAACAAATCATTGATCTTGTCAACCAATTCCTGTTCTTTGAATGGTTTGGTAACAAAATCAGACATGCCTTCATCCATCCATCTTTTCAAATCGTGTTGCAACACATTTGCAGTCATTGCAATCACCGGCACATTTTTTCGGGATGCCGGAAAAGTGGTGCGGATAATTTTCACAGCTTCGGGACCGGTCATTTCCGGCATCTGAATATCCATAATGATGATATCCACCGGATTCACTTTAAACAATTCCAATGCCTGCAAACCATCTTCAGCAACAACTACTTTGGCTCCTAACCCTTCCAGACTGTGAGTTTGCAACTCCCGGATCATAGGATCATCTTCTGCAAGCAAGATATTTAATCCTTTCAGCGGATACTCGGGAACATCTTCTGTAAAAGAAGTTTCTCTGGATTCCAGCTCACCAAATGTGAAGGGTATTCTTACAGAAAAAACGCTTCCTAACCCATTGCTGCTTTCAACTGAAACATTTCCACCTTGTTGTTCAACTACTCTTTTGGTAATTGCTAATCCCAAACCACTGCCACCGTATTTTTTCTCAGTATTGCTCTCTGCTTGTTCAAATTCACCAAAAATAGCTTCCAGTTTATCTGCGGGAATACCTATTCCGGTATCACTGATTTTAAAAAGCAGCACTGCACTTCCCTTTTCATTCAAGAAAGTTGCAGTAATATCGACACTACCTTTGTGAGTAAATTTAATGGCATTTCCTACAAGGTTAAAAAGCACTTGTCTAAGCCTTACCGGATCACCGTGTAGTAATAATGTTTCAACGGGCTTAATAAACAAGTTGAGTTTAATACTTTTTTCTTCTGCTTTCCAAACCAACGCATCATACACATCAACAAAAATATCTGCTACTTTAAACGGAACAGATTCAAACTTTAGTTTTCCTGAATCGACACGGGTAAAATCGAGGACATCATTCACAATTGACAGCAAATGCTCTGAACTTCCTGCAATTGCTTTCATGAATCGTTGCTGAACCGGATCTAAGGTAGTCTCACCTAACTTGGCAGCAAACCCAATGACTGATGTTAATGGGGTTCTGATTTCGTGACTCATGGTTGCCATGAACTCCTCTTTTGCTCTCGCTAATTTTTCAGCTTTCAATCGGGCTTCTACGAGTTCTTTTCTTCGTTTACCTGCCAATTCCAGATCGCGTAAAACAAGAATTACCAACAAGAAAATAACAACCAGTCCGGCAATCATAATCTGACGTATTGCAATTGCTGCATCTCCGGCTGTTTTTACCGACGCTGCAGCTTTCTCCTTAATTCTAGTCTGCTCATCAGACTCCAACTTTTTGATGAGTCGTTCAATTTCACCGGTTACTTTTTTATCATCGGCAAGAAGAGCTAATTCCTTTTGAGATTGTTCAGCCAGCAGTCTTTCCTCCTCTTCTCTGATTTTACTGAGGTTTTGTTTAAAGCTGCTGATGCGTTCCGAACGTGCCAGTATCATACTATCGACCTTTGCCTGCAAAGCTTTTCGACTGTACTTTCGGGTAAACGAACGTTGAAAAAAATTACCATCATTAAGTACTACTGAAGCAGTATCAACTTCCAGATCTTCGGGTTTCATTTTTTCGATTGCAGAAATCATTACCCTGTTGTAATTAATTTCCAGAAGGCTATCGTAAATAGATACTTTTTTATCCAATGCTGACTCGAGTTCGAGCAAATCATCAATTGGTCTTCCTGAAGTTACGGCCTTAGCTTTCAGACTATCGATTCCGGCAATGAGCGTATCTTTCATTTCCAGGAAACCCGATAAATAATTATCGTCACGGGTTACAGCAAATGATCGAATATCGGTTGATGTTCGGTTAAATGAAATCCATAATTCCTTGATGCGAAGTAAATCCTCGGCAGGACGGGCATTTTCATCGACAGTTTGCAGTAAGCTCCGGGTATTTTCCTGCATCCGGCTATAGCCGATATAAAGCACCCCGGCTATAAGGACGAAAGCAATAATGGTAAAAATCCTGATCCGGGTATGACTATTCATTTGTTGGTTGTTTTGATCCCTGGAGACTGCTAAAGTAATTAAAACGGTCTCATTTTGGGAAAATTGTTCATTATTCTGTTTCAAAATAGGAAAATCATTGGGTTTGGCACGGCTCCAAAAACATTTTCTGAAAGGCCAAAAAATGATACATTATACTAATTATCAACACTTTGCAGCAACACAAAAATCCATTTGAACCCAACACCCAAAAGCTGGCACAAATCTTATAAGAAGGTTGCCAACGAACCCTCTAAAAAAATAAAACTATGAAAAAGATAATTCTTGGCAGCTTCGTTGTGATTGCTGCATTATTAACCGGATGTGAAAATTATAAGGATGAGTTAGCGCAAATGACTGTTACCAAGGATTCTCTCCTGGCGGTATCGAGTGCTAAAGACAAATCAATTGAAGAATTCATGACTTCATTTGAAGAAATCGAATCAAATCTAGCAGAAATTACTACCAAAGAAAACAACATTAAGGTAGAATCTGCAGAAGCTGAAATGAGCAAAAACAGTCGTGAAAGAATTACCAGTGAAATTGCATCTATCAAACAACTGATGGAAGACAGCAAAGCTAAAGTTGAAGAACTTAACAAGAAAGTAAAACAATCGAACTTTAAAGTTGGCAAATTTGAAAAGATGATTGCAGCTTTAAATGAGCAGATTGCATCTAAAGATTCTCAACTGGTAACCTTGAACACACAGTTGCTTGCTCTGAATACTCAGGTTGAAGGATTGAATGGAACTGTTGCTGCTTTATCAACTAAAGATTCCGTAAACACCAGTGTAATTCAGTCACAGGTAAACAAAATGAATACTGCTTATATCGCGATTGGAAACTACAAAAAACTTCGTGACACTCAGGTGGTAACTAAAGAAGGTGGATTCTTAGGTCTTGGTAAAGAAGAAAAACTTAATCCATCCTTAAATGCAGAATCGTTCACTACAGTTGATATCTCCAGAATAAACAATATCCCTCTGGATACTAAAGAAGCTAAATTGGTGACTACTCACCCTGCCGGTTCTTATACAATTGAGAAACAAAACGACAAAGTGAGTGAAATCAAAATCACAGATGCTGAAAAATTCTGGAGTGCAAGTAAGTATCTGGTAGTAATGACCAAATAAAGAAAGTGTAGTTCCCTATTTATTAAAACAAGTGTTTTCAGGTTGTGTAAAGGGGGTGAGATGCAAATCTCGCCCCTTTTTTATTTTGGTATAACAACCAGTTTTTCAGTCAGGAAATGTTCATTCGTACGTAAAATTACGTGGTAAACTCCTGCGGCAAGAGAAGTACAATCAAGAGAAAAATCATGAGTTGCTGAAGTAATTCTGCCCTGATGCAATTGCATCACTAACTTTTTGTTGCTGTCATACACTTCAAGAATTGCATAGGTATTAAATCCTGTGATCAGTTTAATCCCGGTTATAGCATTTGAAGGATTTGGACTCACAAGTAGTTGGTGAGCGTTTTTATGTGGTTCTGTTGAAGTTGGAAGCCCGGTCGTTCCAGGTTGATATTTCCACACTGTACTGCCGGAAGCATAGGCTATTCCGGAAGGCAAAACAAAGAATCTGTTAGTTCGGTTATTGGGCTGCATGACAGTCCAGCTGTTTCCACCATCAACTGTTTTATACATGGCAATGCCATATCCATCAATGAATCCGATGGTATCATTTACAAATCCTATTCCTTCTGCATCAATGTTTACGGTAAGACTAACCGGAAGCTTTTGAAAGGTGGCACCCCAGTCGGTTGACTTGACAAACCAGGTTGCATTACCGGTTAACGATTCTACAGAACCATACACCAGTCCATTATTTCGGGTCTGTAACTTCCACACATATTCATTTGCAATGCCGGTATGAAAAATCCGAGACCAGGTTGCGCCACCATCGGTTGAACGCAAAATACAACCGCCTGTTGCCTGGGGCAAAGCAACCTGCCCACTGATTAAGATTTCATTTGCATTAATAAAAAGGCACTCGACTAAATTTTCAGCTAAAGAATTCAGGCTTTGATGCGACCAGGTTATACCGCCATCAAAAGACTTGTACAAATCGGCATTCTGACTCCAGTTACCAACCATGAATACGGTATTTCCAAAGTGTGAAATGCCACAAATTCCATAAGGAGGAACAGGTAATGTTGCCGTGAAATCGGTCCATGTTGAACCACCATTTACTGTTTTAAAAACTTTCCCGTCAAGGGTTCCCGCAAAACCTGTTGTTGGGTTTATGAACTCAATACTCCTGAAATATTCTGCTGAAGCAAACTGGAGGAACCAGTTGGTTCCTCCGTTTACTGTTTTATAAATATATCCATCGCCGCTACAGGTCCATCCGGTATTATCGTCAACAAAATAAATATCATCTAAACGAGATGATGTAAAAGGCGATGCCGGTAACTGAACCCATTGACTGACTGCTGAAGTGGTTAAAAGTAATCCGCATAAGCAACTGCATATAATTTTCAGCATGACTATATTTTTTACATAAATGAATGCAATAGACTTTACTATTCAACCATCAACTTTCCTGAACTTGATTTACCTGCTTCATTTCGGAGCGTATAGATATACAATCCAGCAGCAAACCCGGATATATCAACCTTTTGACGAACTGCACTTAAAGTTTCCGATAAAACTATTCTGCCGGTAATATCGATAAGTTCAAGAACATTAGTCGTTTTGTAAAACTCAGAACCTTCTTTGATTACCACTTCGAAAGAACCGGATGCCGGATTAGGTGCAACGAACACTCCATTGAGATAGCTGACTTCGCCAATTCCAACTGGCCCGATTGCAAAATTTTTATCGTTGATATCGAAGAAAATATTTCCATTTCCTTCAACCATCACTCTGGCTGTCGTAGTGGATACATTTGGAACATTAACATTATAACTTCCATTATTTGGAACTGCTGTTGCCAGGATCGTAGTGAAAGTATTGCCACCATCAGTTGATAATAGAATATTTACCAATGGAGTATTAATTGGAGCCAAATCAGAACCACCAACATCCCAGGTTACTGTTTCAACGCCTCCGGCAGCCCAGGTGATACCGGTTACATTTGGAGAAGTAACAGCGAATGGTTGTCCCGTATTAATTACTTCTACCTGAACGGTGGTGTCATTATTGGTGACTCCACCTCCATTTAATCTGTTATCACGGGCCGTTAATTTAAAATTTAAAATTCTGGCATAAGAAGGTTTCACTTCACCAATAGTTTGGTTA
>CAUJFJ010000091.1 GCA_963169675.1 Bacteroidota bacterium | reverse complement strand
ATCAGCGCCGCCCTGAGTGCATCAGAAGGGTAATCAGCATGCCCTGCAGTGTGGAACACTAATGCGGGTTAATCAGTAATCTCTTAAAAACAGTCGCATCATCAACCGAATAGGATACCAGATAGGAGCCGGGCTGGAGTGATGGGATTTCGATTTTGGAGTCGGGATAGGTATTGATTTGGGAGCGGTTGATTTCTTTGCCAGATAAATCGAATATAGAAACCGTTGCAGTGAGATTTGATGGATTGTTATGATGAATGGTAAATGATCCATTTGCAGGATTTGGAAATATAGAAAACAGATCCGTAGCCAACTCCTGATGAGCTGCTAGCGGATCTGTTTGAATAGAGAAGTCGTCGATTGAATAGCCATCAAAATTAATGGTAGCATCTGAAATGAACATGAACCTGAATTGTACCGATGAATAACCATTTAAATCACTCACGGAAAGGGATGATTGTATCCATTTTTTAGTTGCGCCATCAGGATCAATCAATCCCGGGAAGGGCATGAAGTTCCAGGTGTCTCCGTTATCTGTGGAAGACTGAACAGATAAATAATCCCACATTGATTCCGTCCGGTAGAAAGTCCAGAATGAAATGTTTGCGATTGTTACATTGGTGAAATCGAATACAGGTGAATAGAGGTAGCATTGTGCATTACTGCCATAGAAACCATTTAAATTCACATCCCAGCATTTGTTTCCGGAATAAGCACCAATAGTGTAGCCACTCACAGGAGTTCCCAGATTCCATTCTGTTCCCTGACCATCATCAGAGGGCTGCCAGCCATTTAAGCCATTTTCGAAATTTTCGAAATAGGGTAGGGATACAACCTGCCCTGTTGCGATCTGACTAAACAGGAGCAAGATAAACAACCACCTGAGTTTGCAACTCATGATTATTCAATAATCAAATTGCCATTGTAAACGCCATTTGATCCGATAACTTGAAGCATGTAAACTCCAGTTGATAAATCAGTAGCATCAATTTGCATTAAACCCGATTGGCTTGTAGCTTTTGCTTCCCTTACCAACTGGCCTGCAACATTGAGAATCTGATAAGTTTTATACGTTCCTAAATTGCTGCTTCCGCTGAACCAGAATATTCCTTTGGTAGGATTTGGGAAAACTAAACCTGAAATATCGTTGGATGGATTATAAACTCCGGTTGGAATAACAACAGTAGTTTTAACTTCATTCGTAAGAACAGGTTCGTTGTTATCAAAATAAATGGCTGCAAGATTAGTGATTTCAGCACCGACTGCCAATGTGGAAAGAGGCTTGATTCGGTAATTTATAAAACCATGACTTGCCGGTTCATTTGCATTGGAATCAGGCAAATTAATGTTGGCAAATCCGAAATGTAAAAATCCACTTGCACTCATCGACCATGTTGTCAAAGGATGACTGGTACCCGTGATTTCGAAAGTTGTAAGATCAAGATCTGCATCCAGTTGATCATAAACATTCACATGAAATGCTTCAGCAGTACCTGTATTTTGGAAGTTGATAGTGTAATCGAGATTTATTCCGGTTGCAACTTGATTGGGTGTGATGTCACCAACAGGGTCAACCCGTTTATCGTTTGGATCAAAAGAGTTGGTAGTTTCAATGTTTAACTGATCATAATTATTAGTAGGTATGGTATCTCCGGTGATCGGGAATATCGTAAAGTTGGTATGCGTCATGGTCCCAATAGCCAGGGTTGAATCAACAAAGTAAGCACATCCAAATGTACGTTGTTCTCCTGGGATGAGACCGGAGTATAAAACTTCAATGGAATTTGGACCTAAAACGTTATATGGTTGTGTGCAGCTTAATAAAGTAAAAGCAGGATCATAATCGACTTGAACTGAACCTGATGTTAGCTGAGTTCCATTATTAGAATAACTTACATATTGATTGTGGGTGAAGCCCGGACGAACTCCCCAACCGCTTGCGTTAACATCTACTTCAATTACACCCGGAATAATAGTTACTAAAAAATCCAGATTGCTTATTACCTGATTAGAGGATGTAAGCGTAGCTGTTTGTGTGGCAGGAGAAATTATAGTGTATATTGGGTTGTTTGGAGTGATGGTATAAGTAACACCAGAATCGCCCATAAAATAAAACTGACCATTTGAATTAACCGATTGAATATAAGTTCCATTTGCGGGCGTACAACTCAACGAAATATTGGTGAACGGAGTATCACCTGCATCAATAACGCCATTGTTATTTACATCTTCATAAACTGTCCCCTGCATGAAGCCAACATTCGAGGGCTCAACCGAAAAATCATCTATTGAAACTCCTACACCGTTGACTGATGCATCTGCAGCAAATTGAAATGAAAAGTGAACATCATCGTTTCCAAATGTATTTGGAATTACAATGGTACAATATTTCCATCCATTTGAATTGCCGGTCCAGGCAGCCAAACCATTTCCCAGAACCAAGGAATCATTGTACCAATTTATAGAATTTGGATAGCCTGCACTACCAACCATTGTCCAATTTGGGGAACCGCTGGTGTCAGTGGTTGAAAAAAAGGTCAATCCATCCCAAGAGTTCTCACAATTGTAATTTAACCAGAAAGATATTTTAATACCTGAATTACCGGCAAAATTGAAAGCCGGTGTAATTAACCGGGAATTAGTGTTGTTTGCATAGTTTGTATCCAAATCAATATCCCAAGAGTTGTCGCCGCTATGAGAAGAATTGGTTGTTCCATAGGTAGGTGAGCCCAGTTCCCAATTTGAAAATGCATTTTGTGTAGTCCATCCCGGAGAACCTGATTCGAAATCATCAAAGTAGGGAAGTGACTGAACTTGTGCGTTCGTTTGAAAAATTGTTGCCGTCAAAAGACCAAATGCAAGTAATAATTTTTTCATGATTAAGTGTTTTTTAGATAAGCATTCACTATAAATTCTCACAAAACCCGCATGGACCAACATGCTGATTCTGAAGTGAAAGTAAATAAAAAAGACAAAATCACAAATTTTCTGCCTCAATAGTGCTTAAAAGCCTTTGTTTCAAATAGATACGATTATGTAAAAAAGAAAACCGGATGCTTTATTTCGGGAATCACCATCAGTGGAACCTGTGTATGAAATGCAAGTCTCTTGGTCACGCTGGGATCAAATATGGATTCAAAAACACCTCTGTGGTGTGTAATCATAACGAGCATATCAGCTTCAATGTCGAGAATAAAATTTTCAAGACTTCCTAAAAACAATTCAGAGTGAATATACTTGGCTACGATTTTCTGGTATTGCGACTTAATCTTCAGCTCATCTACATACCTGTTTAGTTCCGCTTCATTCTCCCGGTCATGAGATGTCCCCACATAAACTGCCAGAATAGCTGCTTCCCGATTTTTCATGGTATTAATTACATCCAGAATACTTTTGTCGGCACGGTGTTCTAAATCTACAGCCATCACGACTTTTTTAACCGGTTGCCAGGTGGCATCCCCTGGAATGGCAAGCACCGGACATTTACTATGACTTACTACTTTGGTGGTGTTGGTTCCTATAAGGGTTCGTGTCAGATTTCCTGCTCCCTGAGTACCCATAACTACCAGATCCACATCATTGGTTCTCGATTCTTCTAAAATAAGGTCTGCAATTTTACCTTTCTTTAAAATGCTCGTGGTTTTTATTCCCGTTAGATATCGTTCTTCTTTTACCAGACTCAATAAATGTTCAGGTGAAAGATTTCCTTTCAGGTCATTCATCAATGAATCGGGATCTGCAATGTGCAATAGAAAAATTGCTGCTCCGTTACTTTGTGCAAAATCGGCTGCATAACGCAATGCATTCAGTGAAATTTCTGAAAAATCAATTGGTACTAATATTTTCTTGATATTCATGGTAAGTAAGGTTTACCGCAAAATAACAAATCATGCTTTTAATGACAAATGATTTTTGTCATGAATAACAGTAAAACCAAAGGCAGTTAAGTTAATCTGCCCGTTTAGATTGACCAGAAACCAATTTGGCAACTGAAATCGCCCGATATGCATTCACTATACCACCAGTTTTGCATAATGCTGTGAACTTTACTTTTTTTCTTGATCCTGGTAATTGTGTTTTAAAAGGAACTTTTATGACAGATGAAGTGATAATCAGTTTAACCTGACGCGCATTCAGTTCCGGAAAATAGGACCAAACCATGGCGGCAATTCCTGCAACAACCGGAGACGCCATACTCGTGCCATCATGAAAGTCATACGAAGCATCAGGAGTGGTGGCATAAATCTGAACCCCCGGAGCAAATACATCCACACGTTCTTTTCCATAATTCGAAAACCGGGCTGCATCTCCCGATGAAGAAATTGCTCCTACTTCGATCCAGTTCGAGACCTTGTCGTTTTTGTCGTTGCCGTAGGGGCCGGGATAATTGGGTTTTGAATCCACATTGGACGCATCATTTCCTGCACCATGAATCAACAAAACATCTTTGATTTCTGCATAACGGATTGCCTCGTCCACTATATTTTTATTGGGCGAGTAATCTTTGCCAAAGCTCATGTTAATTACTTTAGCTCCATTATCAACTGCATAGCGAATCGCATTTGCAACATCTTTGTCGCGTTCATCACCATTAGGTACCACCCGCAGAATCATTAACTGAACATTGTCGGCAACTCCGTTCATACCAATTTCATTGTTCCTTACAGCTCCTATTATTCCTGCAACATGTGTTCCATGATCTGCTTCTGACCCAATTACATTGTTATTACCGTAATACTTTTCATGCTGGTCTGCTTCATTATCTCCAACAATTGCCCGTGGACTAAATTCCGGATTTAAGTGATAATTTACCTGACTGTAAAACTGATTGTATCCAGCCATTACTTCCTTATACATATCATCAAAAGAAACACCGTTTTTAATTGCTTCAGCAATGCCGTTTTTTGTATTATTGTATTCCTCATCTTTGGATTCTACTGCCAAAACATCTGCTTCCGTAAAAGTATCCTTGCCAATTGCCTGTTTCAAATCATCCATCTGCTTTTTGAGGGAGCTATAAACTTTCAATCCTGAATTCGCATCCTTCAGGGCAACTTCCATTTTGAATTTTATTTCTTCATATAATTTAAAATCACTAAGTTCATTTTTTGAAACTTGCTTTTTGGTTTTTCCTTTAAAAACAGGATCCAGCTTCCTGAAAATTCTGACCATTTCCAGATTTTCTCCCTTAATATCTTCTTTTGGTCCTCCAAAAAAACTCCAGCCGTGCATGTCATCGATGTAACCATTTTTATCGTCATCAATGCCATTACCTGCAACTTCTTTCGGATTAACCCAAATTTTAGATTTTAAGTCTGGATGATTTACATCGGTTCCACCATCAATAACAGCAACAACAATGGGAACGGATTTCATATCCTTTACCAGATTTTCATAGGCATTATCGGAGCTCACCCCTGCAAACCTGTCCTTGTCGGGATCTTCGTTAAACCAATTCTTGGATAGTTGTCCTTCTGAAAATAAAGGAGTAATTAAATATATAATTACGAGTATTAGTTTTATCCGTAATGTATTCATGCTAATCAGATTTTTCTTTTAAACGATCAATTAATCTTAAAATTATGAAACCGGTTCAATGATGGCAGGATTATCATTGGCAGGGGAATTTACCTGTTCACTAACTGGATAAACCATCATTTCAGATTCCGGAAATGGGGAGAGCAATTCCAGAATTTCCTGATCATTAATACCTTTTTTTAGCCAAAGCTTTTCTTCCTCAGGTTCCAGAATTACCGGCATCCGATCGTGTATGGGTGCAACAAGCGAATTTGCTTCTGTGGTTAATATGGTGAATGTAGGGACAATCTCTCCCGTCTCCGTATCTGCCCATTCATCCCATAAACCCGCAAATGCAAATAAGTCCCATGATTTTAAACCAATTCTAAAAGGCTGCTTTTTCTTCCCGCCAAGGGGTTGCCATTCGTAAAAGCTATCGGCAATCACCAGACATCTTCTTTGCTTGATAAGCTTTTTAAAGGAAGGCTTTTCAAATACAGTTTCTGACCGGGCATTGATCATTTTGTAACCAATAGTTTTGTCTTTTGCCCACGATGGAATTAAACCCCACTTGAACAACCGTAATTGATCGGGTTGGGCATCAGTCATTACCAGCGACAGTTGGCTGGGAGCAACATTATACCTTTTAACCAAATCATTGGTATAGAATTTTGCCTGAAATCGCTTTTCAATTTCAGCTTCTTCTTTTGTTAATGAAAACCTTCCACACATGCAGCAATAAATATGACTTCTGTCAGGATTTTACAAGTTACAAATTTAATGAAACGTGATGGATATCATGGGATATTCCACACATCATTGGGTTATTTGCATAAATTATTGGATTATGCCAGTCTATCATCGTTTAGGTCAGGTCCCTGCCAAAAGGCACACCGTTTACCGCAAACCCGACGGTTCTTTATATCATGAGGAACTATTTGGTACTGAAGGATTTGGAGGCGTTGCGTCTCTGGTTTATCACTTGTATCCACCGACTTTGGTGAAGGAGGCCGGAAAGCCTTATTCAGTCAGACCAGAAATTGCTATTGAAGATAATTTGAAAGCACTGAGTTTTGAAGGCTTCAATTTGCCATTTGTAGATGATTATCTGGAAAGCAGAGTGACGCTCTTTATAAATGATGATTTACACATTGGCATGGCAACTCCAAAAGTTGGCACCGCCGATTACTTTTTCAAAAATGCTGATGCCGATGAATTGCTTTTCATCCATGAAGGAAATGGAAAGTTGCGTACCAGCTACGGTTCTCTTGAATTTGGATATGGCGATTATTTAGTAATCCCAAGAGGAACCATTTATAAAATTGAATTTGAAAGTACCAAAAACAGAATTCTGGTAATCGAGTCATTTAGTCCTGTTGTTACACCTCCACGATATAGAAATGAATATGGTCAGTTAGGCGAACATTCTCCATTCTGCGAGCGTGATTTCCGTTTGCCCGATAATCTGGAAACATACGATCAGCAAGGTGATTTTACAGTTAAGATCAAGAAAAAAG
>CAUJFJ010000090.1 GCA_963169675.1 Bacteroidota bacterium | reverse complement strand
GGTGACTTTCTTCCGATAAATTTTAACTTCACAACAAATGGAATTGGTGCATCCGGGAAAATTGATGTAGCAACCTATCCAACCAATACAATCGCAACTCCGAACAACAGACCTTTACCAACCGGGTTACCTGTACTTACGAATTTCACCGGGGTTGAAAATGCTGCAAACACCATCGACCGTTTCTGGATAATGGAAACAACCGGCTTTACAACTTTACCCACATCAAATATCCAGCTAACTTACCGCGAATCCGAATGGGGTTCGGGAACCAATACCATTTTAGAACCAACCCTCGTACCACAGCGCCATGACTTTAGTGTTTGGTCGCCGCCTCTGGCAGGATCAATAAACACTGCAACAAATACGATGTTAATTAATGGCGTAAATGTTTACAATTCTATATGGACATTAGCAGGTAACACCTCACCACTTCCGGTGGAGCTTATTAGTTTCGATGCAGATCCTATAGATAACAAAGAAGTATTATGCAGTTGGGTTACAGCCAGTGAAATCAATAATGATTACTTTACTTTGGAAAGAAGTCGCAATGGTATCAATTTCGAGTCAATTGGCACTATTGATGGTGCAGGTAATTCAAGTGTGACTTTATCCTATTCCTTTATCGACAAAAATCCTTATCCGGGTATTTCCTATTATCGTTTGCAACAGACCGATTTTGATGGCGGAAACTCCACATCACCAATGGTAGCAGTACGTATCACAACCAATGAACCGGTATTCTCCATTTTTCCTAATCCAACTTCAGGTGATGTATATGTAATTTCGGAAAACACATCAACTTCAACTGTTCCTCTTTACATATACGATTCAGCCGGGCGACTTGTTTATCAAAAAATTATTCAAAGCAATGAAGTCGTGCAACTAAATTTAAATGCTTTTGCACGTGGTATTTACACTGTAAAAATCGCAACTGAAGAAAAAATGCAACTATCTAAACTTGTGTTACAGTAAACCTAAATAATTTACTCGTGGAAGTAAACACGCTTGACTCGTTGAGAAACCGCTGTTAAAACTTCATAAGGAATAGTTCCAAGATCTTTAGCCATATCAAGTATCGTATAACCGGGTCCAAAAACAATAACCTCATCTCCTTCCTTTGCTTCCACATCGGTGATATCGAGCATGGTCATGTCCATACATACACTTCCAACAATAGGGCACTTTTTCCCCTGAACCAACATAGAGCCTACTCCGTTTCCAAGTCTGCGGTTCAACCCATCTGCATAACCAATAGCAACTGTGGCAATCTGAGAATCGCGTTGCACCATTCCACGACGGGAATAACCAATAGAATCGTTAGCCTTTACAGTTTTAATCTGTGAAATGGTTGTTTTTAGTGTAGCAACCATCTGCAAATGTTTTTGCTCGTGTGGCGATGCTGCAATACCATGCAGTCCGATGCCTAATCTCACCATATCAAACTGATACTCGGGGAAACGGATAATGCCTGCTGAATTCAAAAGATGCTGACAAATTTTATAGGAGAAATGCGAAGAAATCTGATCAGCCATTTTTTTGAATTGCTCAGCTTGCTGTTTGGTAAATCCATCATGCATGGCTTCATCGCTGGCGGCGAGATGTGAAAAAACACCTGCTATTTTAAGATAACGGTTATTGCGTATACGTACTACCAGTTCATTAATATCCTGTTCATCAAATCCGAGCCGGTGCATGCCGGTATCAATTTTCAGATGGATTGGGAATCGGGCTCCTTGCAATTCTTCTGATTTTCGTTTCAGCAAATCACTAAATTGCTGAAGCACTCTAAAACTATAAATTTCAGGTTCCAGTTTATAATTTACCATGGTCTCGAAGCTCTGTTCTTCAGGATTCATGACCATAATGGGAAGTGTGATTCCACCTTTTCTCAATTCAACACCTTCATCAGCATAAGCAACCGCCAGATAATCGACATGATGAAACTGCAACATATTGGAAATTTCAAAGCTTCCACTACCATATGAAAAAGCCTTCACCATTACCATTATTTTGGTTTCCGGCTTTAAACGTGATCGATAATAATTCAGATTGTGTACAACAGCATTTAAGTTTATCTCTAAAACTGTTTCATGAGCCTTCTGCTGCAATACTTTCGATATCTGTTCAAAGCCAAACATTCGGGCACCTTTCAGCAAAATGGTTTCATGCGAAAACCAGTTTCCGGAATAAGATTTCAGAAACTCTTCGGTTGAAAGAAAGAATCGCTTCTCCATAGGAAAAAGATCCTTTTGCCGGTTTATGGCTGTTCCAATTCCTATTAACCTGTTGACTCCTTTTTTAGTAAGTAATTCCGACACACTTTCATATAATGCCCGTTCATCTTTACCACTTTGTAAAATATCGGATAAAATTACCGTTCGTTTGTCATGTTGTTTTTGCTGATTCAAAAAATCGAGCGCAATGGTAAGTGAACCGAGATCAGAATTATAACTATCGTTAATGATGGAACACTGATTAATACCTTCTTTCATTTCAAGACGCATTGCAACAGGGCTCAACAATGACATTCTTTCTGCAATTACATCCTGATCATAATTCAGGAATAACATATATGCCCAGCACAAAATGGCATTCTCAATAGATGCATCATCTGAAAAAGGAATGTGGATATTGATGAATCTGTTCTTAAAAATTCCCTGAATTTCGGTTTCGCCATTGTCTTTCGAAATTCTTCCAATCTGTAAGTCGGCTTTAACTTTCCGTGACCAGGTAAAATATGTTCTCTGTCCGGGCAATGTGATTCCATCTCCTACCAGATCATGTATCTGCTGATAATCTTTACAATAAACAAGTGATTTGCAATTTATGAAAAGCTGTAATTTCTCTTTTATTTTTTCTGCTGTTGAACCAAAATTCTCATCGTGTGCACTACCAATATTAGTGAAAATACCGGTATCGGGATGAATGATAGCTTCCAGACTTTTCATTTCACCGGTTTGCGAAATTCCTGCTTCAAAAATTGCCAGATCGTTATCAGATTTCATCTGCCAAACAGATAATGGCACACCAATTTGCGAGTTGTAGCTTTTAGGACTTCTTACTATGTGGTAATCTTCACGCAATAACTGATAGAGCCATTCCTTGACAATAGTTTTACCGTTGCTCCCGGTGATAGCTATTACCGGGAAGTTGAATTTTGATCTATGGAATGCAGCTAATTTTTGCAGGGCCATTAATGGTTGATCACAAACAATAAAATTGCTATCACTGAATTTCGAAACTACTTCCTTGTTTGCAACCACGAAATTTCTGACTCCGATGTGATGCAGGTCCTGAATAAAATCATGACCATCGCGACGGTCGCCTTTGATTGCAAAAAACAATGATGAAGCTGGGCTAACAATTTTCCTGCTATCCGTTAATAAATCTGACATAATAGCTCCGTCGGCGTGTTGCAAAATACATTCGCCACCGGTTATACCGGCAATAAAAGAAAGCGTATAATTTTCAGGTATCAAGATTGTTTATCCTACAGTAGGTTGTTTTTCCATTGCAGCAACATAGCATCCTCTGCATAACGGAATGTAGCTTTCTTTTTCGCCAAGCATTATAAGAGCATTATCGGGGACTGTACGGAATGAGTGATTTGCCAAGTCGCCGCAGTGCATACAAATGGCATGTACTTTAGTGATATAATCGGCGATAGCTAAAAGCTGAGGCATGGGGCCGAATGGTTTTCCCATGAAATCCATATCGAGTCCGGCAACTATAATACGCAACCCCTGATTGGCAAGTCGCTCACAAACATTGGGCAATTCACTATCAAAAAACTGAGCTTCATCAACACCAACAACATCCACCTCATGGCTTAACAGCATGATATTGGAAGAGGCGGGAATAGGAGTTGAAAGGATGGCATTGCTATCATGCGAAACAATATTTTGTTCATCGTACCGCTGATCAATAAGTGGCTTAAAAATTTCCACTTTTTGTTTTGCAATCCTGGCTCTTTTGAGGCGTCTGATTAATTCTTCGGTTTTTCCGGAAAACATGGAACCGCAAATCACTTCGATTGCACCTTTACGACGGGAATGATGACGGGTAGATTCCAGGAACATGCTATAAAACTAGGTTCGGCAAAAGTACCAATGATTCCTTAAATATTTAAAGTTATAACAGGAATGTATCAGAATAGACTGATTAATTCAGAACCTCAGCTGAATAGCCTGAAATCAATTATGGCTGAAGTAAACGAAATGATTGAGTCGGTGGAGGCCTAAAAACAGTTCATCTTTTCTGAAAAACTTCGGGGCGGAAAATAAAGAATGTCTTGGAACCTGATATTCAATAGGTTCAAGAATAGAAAACGACTTTAACAACTGATTCAACTCTAACCTCAGTTCGGAAAGATATTCAATTGTTTGAGATAAGGCTGATTCTGAATCGGCAGATAACATCATGGGGGGCGAAGGAATTAAAAAAAAGGAAGATTACAAAATCTGGAATGGATCAGGAAGTCTTCTTTTTTATATTAGTTTGACTATCAGTTACTTTTGATGATTTACCGGAATTGTTCCGATTTGGTAGTTGTTCAAAAGGCAATTCATTGTGTGGATCACCAAAAATTGCTTTTCTCCGTACTATAACTTGCTTATTTTTAGGCATATACACTTTATCTAAAAACTGCAGCTGCATTTCTGCAGCTGCAGTCAAATTTGACCCTATTCTAAAATTCTATGAACAGGACGGAGATATCTTGGGGATAAACTCCTATTTATTAAAACACACAATACAAATGAACAGCAATTAAAAACAGGCTACAAGAGGGAAAACCCTGAATTTGTTCCTACAGGGATTTCCCTATATTTTCAAGGGTTTTCCCCTATACTTTTTAGAACCAACCCTTGATTTTAGGGGGTTTCAGCAATTTTGAAGTTTTGATTCAGTCGCTCGTAGAATTTTTTCTAATGTGAAAAGAATCAATTAAAAGGTAGATTTGAGCCACAACCTAAAAATATAAAAATTATGAGCACTCTGGATCCCAACCGTGATCACTCGATCACACTTGAAGAAGCAATTGAATTTACTCACCGCTACCGTCATAGCGATTCGTTCAACGGTAAAAAAGGTGGGTTTTTTGGAAAAAATGCCTTGCAGGCTATCCTAGACCAGGAAGGCGCTGCCGGTATTCGATATTATTATGGCCTGGATAGTGAAAATACCCCGGTATTAGTCCTGGTTGCAGCAACCGAAGAGAATGCTGATCTTTACAATGGCGAATTGGCGGAAATGTCTATGCCTTGTCCAACATTTTGTGATCTCGACAGTCCGCTGTCCAATGATTAATACTAAATATTGATTGAAAACACTTGCATATATATCTGCAATAAGTAGTATCGGACCATTTATTGTAGGTATTACTAAATTCAAATCAGCCGAAAAACAATTTCGGCTGATTATTTTTTATTTTACATTATGTGTAATTGTGGAATGTATTTCTTTTTATTTGAACGCATCCAAGATAAACAACAATTTACTTGCGGACATTTTTTATATCTTGGAAGGACTTGCATTGATATCTTTCTTCTATTTAGTTTTTGACGAAAAAGATTTTTTCTATCCATCTTTTATTCTGGCAATTTCATATTTAGGATACGGTTTATATACAACCATTTTGGATCCAGGTCCTATGGCATACAATTCTAATTTCAGAACAGGTGAATCGTTATTAATTCAGGCATTATCGGCATATGCATTAGTCAGATACAGCAAATCTAATACAATCAATATATTAAAAGATCCAGGCTTCTGGATTTCTGTAGGTTTGTTCATTTACTACTCTGTAAACATTGCAATTTTCTTTACTGCTACATTTTTAATTGATGATTCTACCTATGTA
>CAUJFJ010000089.1 GCA_963169675.1 Bacteroidota bacterium | reverse complement strand
ATACTTGAAGGTCAAATTCGGACGGAAATCGGAAGGCGTATAGAATATAGAGGTTTGTCCGAAAGTTGTTGATCCAACAACACCGGTAGTTGCGGCAGACAACGTTACGGCTGTACCTACAATGCTGATTATGGTTGTATTTGCGGCATATCCGGTTCCTGTAACAGAAGATCCAACAGTTAAGTTAGCTGCAATAGCTGCACTACCCACGTTAACAACGGTAACTCCGGCACCACCCACTGCAGGTGTCTGGAATGGAGGTTTCATATCGCAACCGATAACTGTATTGGCAGAAATATTGAGCAAGGTTGCGTAATTTCTGAAACCAAGAGTTTGGGTGTAGCGGGGTTGATCAGATTGAGAAGTATTTCCAAAACCGGTGTTATCGTAACACAATTCAACAACCAGCTTGTTAGCTGAACCATTCCATACAAATGAGGTAGTAGGGAAAGTAAGAGTACCCCAAGCGAGTACTGCCGGAATCACAGCATTAACAGGAACATCAGCCGAGAACACTGTCACCGGAGCTGTCAATTGAGGAGGAACGGTAGCTGCCAATCCAACAGTAAACACGAATGCCGGATTCGTATAGTAGTATTTGATTGTAAGGTTACGATATGGATTTGTATTAGAGTTGACACGTTGTATGTGCAAAGTAATTTCTGTGATAACGTCATTAGCAACCAAGCCTTTGGAGAGTAATTCTGCCTGTGTATAAAGGAAGAAATTTCTCGACTTTGTTGCATTTTTTAATGGTGTTAAAGATGTATTCGGAATTAAGGTACCATTAGAAACCTGAGCAGTATCGACAAGTGTTGAAACCACCTTTACCATTGAAGTTGGATGTTGAATATACATAGAATCAGAAACCGTTAAAGACGAGTTATTCCAAGACCTTATATATAAGGTATCATTTGCTTCAACGCGAAGTTTTTTGGTAGTTGCGAAAACACCTGGCTTGATTACCGGACGGTAGTAAGGTGATCCACCTGAACCGGGGAGACGTGCATTATCATTAATGGTTGGAACGCCACCACACCAGTTGGCAGGATTATCCCAGTCATCAGTAAATCCTAACCATGTTTTCCATCCCGGTACTCCGCAGGTAGGAAGAATAGTAACAACATAATCTTCTGTTTCACCATATGTATATTGGTTACATGGGTCAATATTAGGAGTAATCCACACCTCACGAACGCGCATTCTGGTTGTACCGGTTGTGGCAGTTACAGGCACTGTAAATACAGCGTTGTAAACCTGACCGTTAGAAAGGGATCCTGACTGTGCAATTTTTTCGCCCGGATCGAGGAAACTACCATTTTTATTGAAGTCGATCCATGCTGCTATATAGTTGCTACAGCAATAGGTTCCTACTTTAAGAGAAATTGGATAGTTAGTAGTTCCGTCTGCTGTTAAGGCAGCCGTTTTCCCTGGTACTGGTGCAAATAATTCATAATCGGGTGGGTGAACGCTGAACGGACAAGGACCGCCTGCACAACCACCGGCATTCGGACCGGTTGAGTTCAAACTGTTATTGATACCGGGAGGAGCAGTTGGATTTCCGGCCATAGTTACATTCGCAATGTAATCGTTGGTAACATAGTTAAGCCATGCTGTTCCAACAGTCATGTTAGGGATACAATAAACAACATCAATTTCACGAGAGCCAGGTAGTGTTGCAACCGTTGGTGAAACAACCCCTGAACCTGAAATCGTTAAAGAAACTAATTCTGCGTCGACAAAATTTCCAGAAATAGCCCCGGGTGCAATATCATATGTAATCCAGAAATAATTATCTCCGTGCTCCATATTATTCATTGAAGTGGGACCCGTATAACCACCGGTTGGAGGAATAAGGAAAGAAATATTTGTTAAATTCACTATTGTATTAGTTGCAACAAGAGTAGCGGTAGTTAAATTAAACGAGTTTGTACCACCGGTATACCACAATTTAGCATTCACAAGGTCAGTGGTAGCATTGGTAGTACCATTAGTATTAATAACAAACTGAGTTAAAACTCTCGGTGTGGTTACACCGTCCATGGTGAGGCGAATTCCAATTATTTGCTGATTTATTTGAGACTGTGCTGTTGATGCTGAATTCTGATTAACAACATTCAAACTGGATGCAACATAATTTTGCGCTAAAGGCCATGTTTGAACACTAAAGTCATCAACAAACATATTCGCACCCAAAGCACTGGTTCCAAGTAATACAATATATACGCTGTTAGTATTAAATGCAGCAGGAATATTGAAAGTGTACTGCTGCCATCCTAAAGCACTATAAGAAACAGGACAAGGCGCTCCAGGAGCTGATCCGCAAGGTCTATTGATAGGAGAAGCTGTTAATTGAACAGGGGCACCGTTCATATCAGGCGTAAAGTTGGCATATACACGGACATTATCATTAAAACCAACAGTTGTCTCATCACGATACATCCAAAAAGAAACTGTAGGAGTTCCGGAATACCCTCGCATATCCAATCGCTTGGAAGCAACGAAAGCAGCTTCACCTGAATTGGTCAGATCTGAACGGTAACGCAGCATTGCAGTTCCTGTTCTTGGATTCACAAATTGACCGGCAGCTCCATTCAGAAACGAAGTAGCTCCCATTCGATCCCAATAATTATCGGCATCAACACCGGCTCCAAACTTTCCTTGTGCCCATCCATTTGGAAGAGAATTCTGAGGATATGGTCCTACAATATCAAACGTTTCATTGTAAGTTACCTGTGCACTTGCTTTTCCGAATGGTAATATCAACAACAAAAGAACGAGAAGCTGGATGCCTCTTGTTGTCAACTTTTGTAATGGTGTAATCCTGGTAGCAGATTTTGTCATGGCTTCTCAGTTTTGTATTTAATGTGAATGAAATATTAACTTATGGTTAGTAATAAATACACCTAAAGAGGTATTCTTTTTATGGCTATAAAGCGTCACTCTTTTCGATGCATACAAAGATTATAATAATAAAACAAAAAAAAAAGGGTTGTAGGTATAATCCTACATTATTTTTTCTGCCTCATAATCAATTTGATAGACCGAAATTAACACGAATGTTGAAAAAACATGACAATAATTGGTGAAATGATCGAAAAAAGTGGCGAACAGGTGGTTTTTAGTGACAACACCGGGATTTAAACATTTGGTTGCTAACATCAATGGGTAGAAATCGGCAATATAATGCCCTTAATTTGTAATAAATTAGATTTGTAGTTGAAAAATACAGACTTTTGGGTGACCTAAAAAACCTCCATACATGAAAAAACAGCTGTTTATTATCAGTGCCCTCCTGCTTTGGGGCACCTCTACAATTTCTGCCCAGGAAAAAATGACTCCGGAGTCGATGTGGAAATTAGCCCGGGTTTCAGATCCACGTATTTCACCTGATGGAAAGACTATTGTATATGGTGTGAAAAATTTTGACATCGATGCCAATAAAGGCAATTCTGATTTATACACTATTTCCCCTGCAGGTGGCACTCCAACACTGATTGCAGGTGGTACAGACAACGACCATAATGCCCGCTGGAAACCGGATGGAAAAAAAATTGCGTATTTGACATCCAAATCCGGAAGCACACAAATCTGGTTAATGGATCCTGATGGCAATAACAAGCAACAATTTACAGATATCAAAGGCGATATCAGCGGATTCGGATTTTCTCCAACAGGAAATAAAATCTGGTTTACTATGGAAGTTAAGACCGGCAAAACGACTGCTGAACTTTTTCCTGACCTGCCAAAAGCTACCGGTCGCATTTATGACGATTTGATGTACCGTCATTGGGATAATTGGGAAGATGAAATGAGCAGCCATGTTTTTTATGCATCTTACACAGAAGGTGCAACCATTAAAGAAGGTACTGACATTATGAAAGGAGAACCCTTTGATGCTCCTTTGATGCCTTTTGGTGATGAAGAACAAATTGCCTGGAACAACGATGGAACACAGATTGCATATACCTGCAAAAAGTACAATGGCACTGCCTATGCAATGAGTACCAATTCGGATATCTACTTGTACAATTTAGCTACGGGGAAAACCGAAAATCTTTCTTCAGAAAATCCCGGATACGATACTAAACCTGCATTTTCTCCGGATGGAAAGAAAATAATCTGGCTCAGTATGGCCACTCCGTTATACGAAGCTGACAGAAACAGAATCATGCAATATGATTTCACCACGAAAGTCAAAACAGAATTAACCAAAGGCTTTGATTATACTGCAGAATCACCAAGCTGGTCGAAAGATGGACGTTACATTTTCTTTACAGCAGGTATTAATGCAACTGATCAATTATGGGTATTCGACAGTTTCTTAAAAGGTGCTCAACAAATCCGTCAAATTACCAAAGACCTGGCAGATCTCACCTCCTACTCTATTGCATATCCCGGTAAGGAACCAGTTATAGTTTCATGTGCCATGAATATTTCCATGCCATCTGAGATTTTCAAAGTAGATATGAAAACAGGAATTTCAAAACAACTTACTTATACCAACAAAGATCAGCTTGCTAAAATTAAAATGGGTAAAGTTGAACAGCGGATGGTGAAAGCCACCGATGGAAAAGACATTCTCACCTGGGTTATTTATCCACCTGATTTTGATCCGACAAAAAAATATCCTGCACTGCTCTATTGCCAGGGTGGACCACAAAGTACGGTATCTCAATTTTTCTCTTACCGATGGAATTTCCAGTTAATGGCAGCAAAAGGTTACATTGTAGTTGCACCAAATCGCCGTGGACTTCCATCCTTTGGTGAAAAATGGAATCGTGATATATCAGGTGACTGGGGTGGACAAGCGATGAAAGATCTTTTGAGTGCTATTGATGACGTAAGTAAAGAACCATTTGTAAACAAAGATAAACTGGGAGCTGTTGGCGCAAGTTTTGGAGGTTACTCTGTTTACTGGCTTGCAGGTAATCATAACAAACGTTTTAAAACATTCATTTCGCATTGCGGAGTATTCAACCTGGAAAGTATGTATGGCACCACTGAAGAAATATTTTTTGCGAACTTCGATATGCAGGGAGCTTATTTCGATAAACCTGTTCCGAAAAGTTATACTGAGTTCAACCCTATTAAATTCGTCAATAACTGGGATACACCGATTCTGGTGATACATAACGACAAAGACTTCAGAGTTCCAATCAGTCAGGGTATGGAAGCATTTGCTGCTGCAAGACTAAAAAATATTCCAGCACGATTCCTGTCGTTCCCGGATGAAAACCATTGGGTACTGAAACCACAAAACGGTATCATGTGGCAAAGGGTTTATTTCGACTGGCTTGATAAATATCTTAAATAATAGTTTAGACTTCAAATGAAAAAGCACCATGGCTAATTGCTATGGTGCTTTTTTTTGAATATGAATAATCACATACTAGTGCTTTGCTTGTTTTTTACTGATTTCAACAATCACTTCTTCATACATGGAAGCAAACACTTCAGGATTACCTGAATAGTATTTAAAGCTAAAATTAAATCTTGCAGTATCGGTTCCAGCTCTCCGTAACACTTCTTGTATATAAGTATTTTTTAATGCGGGATTAGAATTCCGGATATCACTGATTTGTATTCTTGCTTCGGCTATGTGAACATCCGCCATTATCTTTACCATACTGTCGCGGCTAATTACTCCGGCCGGTATTTCCGTTGTACTATCCGATTGACAAGATGTCAATACAAAAAACGCAAAAGCCATGAATGTGATTTTGTTCATCTATATAGCTCCTTAATCCGGTCGTTCAAAATTTAGTCTTTGTCCTTGAGTACTTTCAATAATTTTATTGTTGCTGAAAACCAGATTTCCATTCACGAAAGTATGTACAACTGCCGATTTAAAGGTAACACCTTCAAATGGTGACCATTTACATTTGTACAAAAGATTCTCTTTAGTAACAGTTGTGGGTTGATTCAGATTTACAAGAACCAAATCAGCGAAATATCCTTCTCTGATAAAGCCGCGTTCTTTAATCTTAAAACATCTTGCAACGGAATGCGACATTTTCTGAGCAATACGTTCCAGTGCAATCTTTCCTTTGTGATAAAATTCCAGCATAGCCACCAGGCTGTGTTGAACCAATGGGCCACCGGAGGGCGCTTCCAGATACTTTCGCTGCTTTTCTTCGAGTGTGTGAGGAGCATGATCGGTTGCAATTACATCAATTCTGTTATCGAGCAAAGCTTCCCAAATAGCATCCCTGTCATTTTTACTTTTCAAGGCAGGATTCCATTTAATAAAATTACCCTTTTGCGCATAATCATCATCACTGAACCAGAGGTGATGAATACAGGCTTCTGCAGTAATCCTTTTTTTCTCCAGAGGAATATCATTTCTGAACAAAGCCGTTTCAATGGCTGAAGAAATGTGCAGGATGTGTAAACGTGAATTGTATTTTTTCGCAAGCGAAACTGCTAACTGACTCGATTTAAAACAAGCTTCTGCCGGTCGGATTTCAGGGTGGCATCTGGCAGGAATTTCATCTCCATACTCCAACTTAAACTTATCCAGATTCTGACGGATAGTTGCTTCATCTTCACAATGGGTTGCAATTAATGCAGGAGTAGAAGCAAATATTTTCTCAAGAACCTTTTCATTATCTACCAGCATATTTCCTGTTGAAGATCCCATGAAAACCTTCACACCACATACATTAGCAGGGTCAGTTTTTAAAATTTCTTCAACATTATCATTTGAAGCACCCATGAAAAAGGAGTAGTTGGCAATAGATTTTTGAGAACCTATCTGGTATTTCTGTTCCAGCAATTCTTGTGTCAAAGTATTGGGAACTGTGTTAGGCATTTCCATGAAAGATGTAATACCTCCGGCCACAGCCGCTCTTGATTCTGTGTAAATATCAGCTTTATGAGTGAGTCCGGGTTCTCTGAAATGAACCTGATCATCGATACATCCGGGTAAAAGATGCAAGCCGGTGGCATCAATTTCAATAATATTTGCACGATCAGTCAGATGAATGCTCTCACCAATTTTCTCAATTCTGCCATTTTTGATAAGCACATCAGCCGTATAAATACGACCTTCATTAACAACGGAAGCATTACGAATGAGATACATGGTGAATTGTTTTAGTATCGTACAACACAACTTGCAAAGACTCTTTTTAGTCTATAGCAACATAAAGGTAATAAGTTCCGGAAGAAATCAGGCACTAACCAGTTTACCTACCATTTCTTCAGGCTTCACCCACTCGTCAAATTCCGAAGCAGTAACATATCCAAGGTCGATTGCAGTTTGCTTCAATGTTTTGCCTTGTTTGTGGGCAGTTTGCGCAATTTCAGCAGCCTTATAATACCCAATACGTGTATTTAATGCGGTAACCAGCATTAATGAATTTTCGAGATTTGTTTTAATATTATCATGCAATGGTTCAATACCAACTGCACACTTATCATTGAAGGACACACAAACATCACCAATGAGTCGTGCACTGTGAAGGAAATTGTAAATCATAACCGGTTTAAACACATTCAATTCAAAATGACCGGTAGCACCACCAACGTTGATGGCAACATCATTACCAAGAACCTGTGCAGCAACCATAGTCATTGCCTCACACTGCGTGGGATTAACTTTTCCTGGCATAATCGATGAGCCGGGTTCATTGTCGGGAATAAACAGCTCTCCGATACCGCAACGGGGACCACTTGCAAGCAAACGAATATCATTGGCAATTTTCATCATGCTGCAGGCAACAGTTTTCAAAGCGCCATGTGTTTCTACGATTGCATCATGTGCAGCAAGGGCCTCAAATTTATTTTCCGCAGTTACAAATGGGATGTTAGTTAGTTTAGCAATGTGCATTGCTACATTTTCAGCGTACCCATCCGGAGTATTGATTCCGGTACCTACAGCAGTTCCGCCAAGAGCTAGTTCCGCCAAATGTGGAAGTGTATTCTCAATAGCTTTGATACCATGAGTCAGTTGTGACACATATCCCGATAATTCCTGGCCAAGTGTGAGTGGTGTTGCATCCATTAAATGCGTCCTTCCAATCTTAACCACATTCATATATGCCAATGATTTTGCTGCTAACGTATCGCGCAGTTTTTTTATCCCCGGAAGGGTAACATCGACCAGCATTTTATAAGCAGCGATGTGCATTGCTGTAGGGAAAGTATCGTTTGATGATTGTGATTTATTCACATCATCATTCGGATGAATCACTTTCTTTTCGTCAGTAAGCGCACCACCATTTAATACATGAGCACGGTAAGCAACAACCTCATTTACATTCATATTTGATTGCGTCCCCGAACCTGTCTGCCAGATTACAAGCGGAAATTCATCGTTCAGTTTACCGGCCAGAATTTCGTCGCATACCGTGCCAATAAGTTCGCATTTCTCTTTTTGCAAAACACCAGCTTCCATATTGGTTATGGCTGCAGCCTTTTTTAAATAGGCAAATGCACGGATTATTTCAATCGGCATTCTGTTAATATCCTGTGCAATTTTAAAATTTTCAATAGAGCGCTGTGTTTGTGCACCCCAGTATTTATCGGCAGGTACCTGAACCTGGCCCATGGTGTCTTTTTCGGTCCGAAACATGTTTTTGGAATTATAAATTATAGATGATAGATGATAGATGAAGGGAAATGATTGACAAATTATAAATAAGAGACTGGTACTATTTTGAGAATTTAAATTTAAAGATAGGGAATCAGGATTTCTTTTTCTTTTTTGGATTAAGGAATTCGACAATTTTTTCTGTTGGTCGCCCAATGATGGCTTTATCGCCGAGAACCAGAATAGGTCTTTCAATTAATATCGGATTTTGCTGCAATATTTTCAGCCATTGCGCTCCGGTAATTTTTTTGCCTTCATAATTTTCTTTGTACAAAGGTTCTTTTTTTCTGACCAGTTCTTCGGGTTTAATGCCGATCATTTTTACAATCTCTTTCAGTTCTTTCACAGTTGGTGTTTGCACCAAATATTCAATAGTCTGAATTTGTTCTTTGGTATTTTCTTTAATCAGCTGCAATGCAGTCCTGCAAGTGGAGCAATTAGGTTTAAAATAAACTTGTAACAATTGAATTCTGTTTTAAACAATATTAATTTGCATCACTGGCATATTCCATCAGGTAAGCTTTCATAAACTCATCGAGGTCGCCATCCATCACACCCTGAACATCGGAAGTTTCATGGTCGGTGCGATTATCTTTTACCATTTTATAAGGATGGAATACATAGCTTCGGATTTGCGATCCCCATTCTATTTTTTTCTTACCTGCTTCTGTTAAAGCTTTGGCTTCGTTTCTTTTGCGGATTTCAAGTTCATACAACTGAGATCTCAACATCTGCATGGCGCGTTCTTTATTTCCACCCTGAGTACGCTCCACCTGACATACAACAACAATTCCGGTTGGATGGTGAGTTAACTGCACTTTGGTCTCGACTTTATTTACATTTTGCCCACCGGCACCACCCGAGCGGGATGTTTGGATACTGATATCAGCATCTTTAATTTCGATATTGATGGTATCGTCAACGAGTGGGTACGCAAAAACGGAAGCGAAAGAAGTGTGACGCCGGGCATTAGAATCGAAAGGAGAAATACGTACGAGACGGTGTACTCCATTTTCACTCTTCAGATATCCGTATGCAAAGGGCCCTTCGAATTCGAGTGTTGCAGATTTGATGCCTGCACCATCGCCATCGGTCCTTTCAATTTCCGTAACCTTCATGCCATGTCGTTCACCCCAGCGAATGTACATCCGCATCAGCATTTCGGCCCAATCCTGACTTTCTGTTCCTCCGGCACCGGAGTTAATAGTAAGCACAGCATCGAGGTTATCTTCCTCACCGCTGAGCATATTTTTAAATTCAAGATCTTCGATCATAGACACCGCTTTTTTATATTGGGCATCTACTTCAGTTTCGGGGATATCACCTGCTTTAAAAAATTCCAGTAAAACAGCAGCATCTTCAACAGCTGTTTCGTTTTCTTTGAAAAGGTCGGTCCAGGTTTTCTTTTCCTTAATTTGTTTGAGGATCCGCTCGGCTCTTTTGGGATCATTCCAAAAGTCGGGAGCGTGTGTCAGCCGTTCCTCCTCGGTTAACAGCTGCAGCTTTTTGTCGATGTCAAAGGTGCCTCCTCAGGGCATTGATTCGGTCCCTTAACTCTGCTAATTGGTCGGTTGTCATAGTGCCACAAAAGTAGTAAAAAGTTCCTTATTATAAGAAAAAGTTCAAGCTTCCGGGTCGGCTTTAAGCACTTCCCAAACCAGATTTCCTTCAAATCCGCGGCTCATGGCATAACGGGCAAGGAGGTAATTTTTTCGAATGCTATTTTTCTCCTTTATTTCTTTGCTTTTTTTGGTCAGGATAGTCTCCAGGGTTCGGAGATAATCGCCTTCAGGTATGGCATTCAGGGCTTTACGGATGCAATAATCGGAGACCTTCTTTTGCCTGAGTGCGGCTTTGATTTTATCGCGTCCCCACTGCTTCATGCGGAACTTCCCACCTGCAAAGCTCATGGCAAAACGTTCTTCGTTTATGAACCCCTCTTCAATCAAAATAACAATGCCCTGTTCAACCTCTTTACTATGCAGGCCCAGGTCATAGAATTTATCCCTTACCTCCTGCTGAGATCGTTCCTGATAGGCACAGTATTTTTTGACTTTATCGAGTGCCGTTGATAAAGTATGTATTTTTGCCGGCGTTTCCTTTGCACCCATGCATCAAAATTAGGGATTCCATCTGAAACCTGCTTTAGCACATGAAAAATAAGAGTGCACTCCGGCTTTTACTGGCGGCAAATATTATATCGGGTTTTGCAACCGGAATCAGCATGCTTGCAATTCCCTGGTATTTTCTGACCATCGCAAACGAAGCCTCCTTATTTGGTGCCATTTATGCCGGAACTACTTTTGTTAGTCTGTTTTGGAATTTATATGCAGGCACACTCATCGACAGCTATCCCAGAAAAACCATTTTCATCTATGTAAGTCTGGTTTGCGGAACTATCCTGGGAGGTGTTTCTGCTTATGGTTTTATGACCGGAGCTGTACCACTCGCACTGGTTGCAGTAGTGTTCATTACTACCATGTTCAATTACAACATCCATTACAGTGCTTTATATGCCTTTGGTCAGGAATTGTCGGACCCTTCCAGATATGGCAAAATCAGCAGTTATCTGGAAATTCAGAATCAGGCAACTTCCGTTTTGAGCGGTGCCTTTGCTGCTTTGTTGCTTACCGGAGTAGAGTCAGGCAAGACCATAAACATGGCAGGTATAGTTTTTGAATTACCTTTCTCTTTTCCTAAATGGAACCTGGAATCTATATTCCTGATGGACGCTGCAACCTATGGCGCTTCTATTTTACTGGTGAGCATGATCCGCTATGAGCCACTCAAAAAAGTATCTATACTTTCCGAAAGCATACCGCAACGGATTAAGGCAGGACTTGCATTTCTGAGAAAAAATCCGGCACTTTTTAGTTTCGGAAATTACTCCTACTCCATTTTTGTGGTATTGATGGTGGAGGTATTCCTGCTTTTACCATTATATGTAGACAAGCATTTGCAGAGTGGCAGCGATGTTTATGCTTCAGCTGAAATATTCTACGCTTTGGGTGCTATGTTGGCGGGTATTTTTATCAGATGGGTGTTCAGAAAAAGCAATACGATCAACTCCATTATAGTTTTGATGCTGTTAACTGCTGCCATTTTTTATTGGGTTGCATTCACAAAATCAATAGTCGTATTCTACCTCTTTTCCTTCCTCATTGGAATCACCAATGCGGGTGCCAGAGTATTGCGTACCACTTATCTGTTCAGTCACATTTCAAATGATGTTATTGGCCGGACTAATTCCGTATTCAGTGTCATCAACATTCTTTTGCGTTCACTTTTCTTGTTATTGTTTTCAATAGCATGGTTCAGTGAAGGTTCAAATGTAAAATGGACTTATTTCATTTGCGGTACTTTTGTTCTTTTATCTGCCATACCACTTTGGAAATTAGCTCAGAAAAACAACGCAAATAATTAGATGTCCGGGATGATAAGAATTATAAAAATAGAATTACCGGTGATACTAAAATAACAACCTGTGAGATCACTACCCACTATATTGCCCATGAGTGAAGGCGCCAAATCGATGTTGCTGGCAACTTTTTACTTTGCCATCATGAACATTTTCATCAAGGCCGTTAGTCACTTACCTGCGATTGAGATTGTATTTTTCAGATGCGGCGTTTCGTTGCTGATTTGTTTTTATCAGTTGAAGAAAGAATCACTCGACTGGAAAGGAACCAACCGAAAATTATTGATTTTGCGTGGCGTTTTAGGCACCATTTCCCTGTACGCGTATTTCATAACCATTTCACATATGCCTTTAGGTACTGCCGTAATCATTCAGTACCTCTCTCCGATTTTCACAACAATCCTGGCAATTTTCATTCTTAAAGAAAATGTAAAGCCTATTCAATGGCTGTTCTTCATTATATCGTTTGCCGGCGTATTTCTGATGAAAGAATTTGATGAAAGGATAGAATTGACCTATTTGCTGATTGGATTATTTTCGGCAATCACCTCAGCCTTTGTTTACATCACGATTCGCTCACTAAAAGAAAAAGAGCATCCTTTGATTGTTGTATTTCACTTCCAGCTAATAGGAACCTTATCAGGAATGGTATTTTCTGTTCCAGTATTTGAAATGCCTGTTGGAATAGAATGGCTTTATTTGTTAATTATTGGAATATTCACCCAACTTGGGCAGATTAACATGACCAGGGCTTTGCAGCAAGACCGGGTTGCCAATGTTTCGATTATAAATTATACGGGTGTTATTTATGCCATAGCAGCAGGATTCTTATTGTTTGGGGAACACTATGGCTGGGGCACACTTGCCGGAATCGGATTGGTGCTTGCAGGGGTGGTGATGAGTATGATCTTCAAATAAAAAAGCCCGAAAAAATTCCGGGCTTTAATTCAGTTTCAACTATTTTATTAGTGACCGTGCATTCCCGGTGTGTGAGCATGTCCGTGAGCTAACTCTTCTTCAGAAGCTTCACGTACTTCAATAACCTCACCACTAAAGTGTAGCTGATGTCCGGCTAACGGATGATTGAAATCCATTTTTACCGAGTCGCCTGAAATGCCACTTACGCGACCATCCAAACGATTTCCATCGCGATCACTCATAGGAATAACATTTCCTACAACGAGCATCGACATATCAATTACACCATCAACTTTAAAAACATCCATAGGGATGTCAACCAATGCTTCAGGCTCTAATTCACCGTAAGCATTTGCAGCATCAATACTGAATGCAAAATTATTTCCTACTACCAGACCTGCTAAATTTTCTTCAAAAGCAGGAATTAGTCCGCCTGAACCAAACAGAAATGTTAATGGGCGATCGGCTCCAGCAGTTTCAATGTGTTTTTTTTCAGCTCCTGCAGGATTTGCTTCCAACCGGTAAGTGACCGAAACCACTTTGTTCTTGTCAATTTTCATGAGATTTTTTTTATAAATAAAACATCCGGAATCCCGGTTCTTTTTGAAACAGGTTCCGGTATGGTATTGGAAGCTGAATGCAATAGTGCAAAATTCGGGGAAAAAATCTGTAAATACAAAACTGCATATTTCTGTAAATCAAACAGTTGCCAGATCAGGTTGTAAATTATTTGAATAATCAGGAAAAATGAACGGTTTGATAGAATCGTAACGATCAGGATTCAGGCAGTGATTATACCTGATTAATTCAACAATTCCTTCAGGTTTCCCTGTTCAATTTTTTTGCGTACCATATTCCGGAAAGGCACATTCAGGAATTTACCTTCTACCCAGGTGATGAAATCAAAATATTCAAAAACACTTTTTTCGAAAGGATCTTTCGATAAGTTTTGTAATTCTGGTCGCAGTACCTGATAACAGTTTTTTATTTCAACTGATGTATCGGCTTTGGAAAGTCTATTAATAAAATTCAGAAAAACGGATTCGAACCTGTAGATTCTTTTTCTTTTCGAAAGATAACGCTGGGTTGAGCGGAAAGTGTATGGAATGAGGTCGCTGTTTCCCATTTCGAGGTGAATAATCAGATTCAGAATACGACCCATGCAATGAATATCCTGGCTGGAATCGATATCACTATCATTCAACAACTGATTAATCCATTTTAGTGCTCCGGAATAATCGCCCAAAGCAAAATAAACAATGGAGAGATTAAAATAAAAATAGGCAACGCGGATTTTGCTCAGTTTACTTTTGTACTTCCTTAAACCTCCTTCAATGTCATCTACCAGATCGAGTGCCATATCAAATTCTCCGGTTTGAATATAGAGACTAAGTTCAGCGCTGAAGGTGCTGCTAAACAATTTGATCTCCATATCTTCATTCATCTTGCGCACATTACTGTGAGGAATGGCTTTAAGTTTACCCAGATAAACAGGTATCTCATCGAACTTCCGGAGTTGAGTGCACAAATAAATCATGTTGCTTAATACCGCAAAATACTTATTAGGCTCTTCATCAAACAGCTCTGCATTTTGTTCAATAAGCTCTAGATGTTTCCTGATATAGATGTAAGAATTTTTATAATCACCGATTCCAAAATAGTAAGCACTGTAAATGTGATAATACAGATAACGCGATTCATATGAAAGGGCCTTATCCTCATTCTTGAGAAGGGTATTATCAATAATAGTTTTAAAATTATTCAGCTCATTACTATCCCTTACTTTTCCCTTTTTATTGAGTAATAAAAAGAGCCGGCTTTTAATATACCAGAAGTCGGTATAATTTTTCAGTTTGCCTAAGATCTCCTCATCCTGTTGCAGCATATTGGTAATATCCTCAATATTATTTGCTGCATACGAATCCTTTTCCATGAGACGTTTTTCCCACTTCTGAATTTCGAGCAATGTAAAATGCTTTTCGAATCTGGTTGCCAGTTTAAAAGCACGGGCAAGTGTTTTTTTACTTTCGTCGTACAGAGATTTCTTGAAAAGGATTTCTGTGTAATGAAGCAGGCGCTGCAACTCCACCTCAACTGAAGAATCGGCATGAAAAGCATGCAGGCTTTTCAGAATTGTTTCATAGAGGCGATTTTTAGCGATGGCAGGAGTATGGGCAAAAGTGGAATTGGTAAATTGTACCAAAAGCTTGCCCTCATTGTACACCTCCTGTTTATCGATTGCATCAAAAAGGCTTACATATTCATTTTTATCACCAATAGTATGTCGGCCGGCAAATATTTTGAAATATCGCTTTTCAGCGGATGTTAATGATTTAATTAACCTGAAAACCTGATCTGACGACTGCTTTGACATGTTAATTTTTCAATATTTTTTGTAGTTTAATTCTTCAGCTTTAAACCGGAATAATTCAAATTGACGGGTTTATATTCTTATTCTTTTCAAATCAAATCAATTGAATTCCCGACAATTAAGTCACCGGTTGAATTTCACTTCAATATACATAAGAATTCAACAAGTACAACACAAATGGTTAAAAATTGCCAAACTCTGATCCTGTCAGACTTGTAATTTTAGCCAAATTGAGGTGAAGAAATCATATTAATATCCGATTGCTGAATTAATTCTGCTATGAATACGATCAATCACACATCCAGTAAAAAGGCGATTCATGAATTCATCTGAGCACTGATATTAGAATTTAAAGGGATCAAAAAAGAGACAATTGTCATTTAACAGTCAGCAAAAATGCCAAAAGTGTTCTTCAAAATTAAAAAATCAAAAAAAGAATCAGAGGTGTTTATTCAGCAAATTGGCATCGAGCAATTTCTTCAGCGTTTTCTCCTTTAGGGTTCGCTGGAGTCCAGCCACATGCTTCATGTGATGGCAATCAGTTCCAAGAAGGTCCACAATATTTTCCTGCACCATTTTTTCGGCAATACGTTTTGCATCGTGACCGTAATAACCGCCTAATGAATTCAGGTTCACCTGAAGCAGGACACCCTGATCACGAAAAGTTTTATATTGATCAAAGTTATTGTGCCAGAACGGATATCTTTCAGGATGAGCCAGAATAGGTTTATATCCCAGAATTTGCATTCTGAATATCATATCTGAAATATTTTCAGGACAATTAATATAAGAAATTTCAAAAAGAAGGTAATTCGATCCAATGGTCAGCAATTTCTCATTCTCAAGCTTCCTTACAAAGCCATCATCAAAATAGTATTCTGCTGCTGCATTGATTTCAACTGGAATTCCCTCGGCTTTAATGGCAGCACGTACATCTTCGAGACCTGCATTAATTATTTCAGGTGTATTTCTGAAATAATCACTCATAATATGAGGGGTCGTATATAATTTCTTAAAACCGAGACTATGTAATTCTTTGATTAATGTAATGGAATCCTCAATTGTCTTTGCTCCATCATCGATACCGGGAATCAGGTGGGAATGCATGTCAGTCCCGAGAAAAGAAAAGTCTGCCAAAGGCTCTTCCTTTTTACCAAATCCACCAAATAACGATTTCAACATATAGAACTACCTAACCTATTTAAAATTCTTACTAAACCAATCGAAAGTAATTGCGAGACCTTCTTTTAACTTCACTTCCGGTTCATAGCCTAAGAATTTTCTTGCAAGAGAAATATCTGCCAATGAGTTTTTAATATCTCCCGGTCTTTCATCGCGGTGCTTAGGTTTAGCTGGAACACCGGCAATGTTGGCTAACATATGAAACAGTTCTTTCACAGATATGTTTTCACCAACAGCCACATTATATACTTTATTAAATGCTTCGGGATGTGGAGTAAAGAATGCTCTCACATTTGCCTGAACAGCATTTTGCACAAAAGTAAAGTCTCGTGTTTGCTCACCATCACCATTTAACCAGGCATCTTTATCATTCAGCAAAGCATCCATAAACAATGGAATAGCAGCGGCATACGGGCCATTTGGATCCTGGCGAGGACCGAAGACATTAAAATATCGAAGACCTATAACTTTCATATTATAATTGAGGGCAAAAACTCCGGCATACAACTCATTGGTATATTTAGAGACTGCATAAGGAGAAAGAGATTTTCCGATTTTGGACTCAACTTTTGGCGAATCGGTAAGATCACCATAAACTGAGGAAGAGGATGCATAAACAAAGCGCTCCACATTTGCATCGCGGGCAGCGACAAGCATATTGAGAAATCCGGTTGCATTTGCAGCATGAGTTTGCTGAGGGAAGGCAATTGAGCGGGGTACTGAACCTAGTGCAGCCTGATGACTCACCAGATTAATTCCTTCACAAGCTTTAGCACATGTTTCCGGACTGGTGATATCACCTTCCATAAATTCAAAGGCAGGATTATTGAGATAAGGCTCCACATTTCGTTTGAAGCCATTCGATAAATTATCGAGGACTCTGACTTTACGTGCACCATTATTCAGAAGGTACTCAACAATATTAGATCCGATAAATCCTGCGCCACCGGTAATTAAAACCGCTTTTCCGGTGATGTCGGGAGAGTGAAAGATACCTTTGGTTAATTGCGTCATCTGCAGTAAAAATTGAGTAACAGTAAACCGTTACCTGTTCATATATTGGTTTTGGTAGTATTTTAAGTAATTGCCTAAAGTCACATCATCGAGCCATTCCTGATTATTCAGGTACCAATCGACTGTTAATTCAAGGCCTGATTCAAAAGTTATGGATGGTTCCCAATCGAGTTCCCGTTTCAATTTAGATGAATCGATTGCATATCGCAAATCATGACCGGCACGATCTTTTACAAAGGTTATTAATTTGGCAGATGTTCCAGGCTCCCGATTCAACTTTTGATCCATCAACCTGCACAAATACATCACCAGATCAATATTTTTCCAT
>CAUJFJ010000088.1 GCA_963169675.1 Bacteroidota bacterium | reverse complement strand
ATTGCTGACGAGACGGAACCTTACATAAACCGAAAAGCCTCATTAAATCAATTATCTTTGTTTGGCATCAATCGAAACTCCTGTTTCGTCAATGCTGATATCTACATCTTCGGCATCGACATTAATTGCCGAATCTCCATCTTGGACGCCGCGAACACGCACTCCGTTACCATCTATCTTAATTTTTATATCATCGGAACGCTTGTTGCGAGAATTGCGTTTCTCATACTTGAAGGTACAGCCAATACATTCCAGTCCTTCAGGAGTCATGGTCCAGGTATGTCCTACCATATCGCCATCGTAGGTATTAGTTACGTTTTTAACATCGTAAATAATGTCGTGCATCGACTCTGACAGGTAAACGCTTTTACCCACAGGCACTTTCAGAACGAGTTGTACTTTCTGTCCGCGGAATTTCATTCCTTTGGTAAGGATAAACGATTCGTCGAATTTTATCAGACTGTCAGTTTGCTCAAAATGGTACGATAATGCCCGGGCATTATCCACTGCATCGCGGCGGGTTCTTCCACGTGATGAATTAATCTGCACCAGCTCAAACTCAGTTCCACCGCCTTTAATGATGTCGAGTTCCACTTCATCGATGCTGATACTGTCCATGCCGGAGATAACTGACCAGGCATCACGCTCTCTGCTATCGTAGATATAGTAATCTTCACTTCTGTCATAGCGTGCCATATCGAGGAACAGAGTGTCAGTTGCCGGAGTGGCTAATTCAACTTCAAAGCGGGAAGTCTCACGCTGACTGAAATCACGTGCAATGATAGAACCTACAAAGAAGGATAGAATAACACCGCAAACCCAAAGTGCCAATGCCGACCAGTTCAGAATTTTGCTTTCTGAGCGAATTTTAAACAGCACCTTAATTGCTTTGTAGATGATCATCATTACAGGTATTCCGATTACCAGAAATACTGCGGTAAGAGCCATTGTTTGTTGCCATGGATCTAAAAACAGATCGGTCACAAAGAATGGAATAGCAATCCCTCCTACTCCCATCAAAGCCATTGCAACGGCTCCGAATGCAATTAGCAGCAGTATACCTATGATGATGAAGATTACTGCTATCAGTTGTCCAAACAATCGGAAAAATCCTACAAACAGCTGCCCCAGCGCATCTATAAACCGGGTAAAGCCTGATTGATTTCCACCGGAAGAATACTGGTTTTTAATTGCGCCATATTCATCCTGCACTGACTTTTTTATGTTCGAGATGTTAACCTGCTCACCTTTCATTTCTAGTTTCTCCGCAGTTGTGTTTGCTTTTGGCATCACCACCATTAAGATGATGTAAAGCAGTAAACCGGTACCGAATACAAAGAAGGAAATTGCAAATGCTACACGAAGGTAGGTTGGATCAATGCCCAGATAGTGACTGAAACCGGAGCACACACCACCAACCACACGATCATCCGGATCACGGTATAACCGGCGATAAGCTCTTCGCTCACTGCTTGCTGATGGTCCACCGGTTGCTGCAGTCGGCTCTTCTTCACCATCGCCTGCAAATTGCTCGGGACGACCCATGATATTGATTACCTGCTCAACATCAGCTTCAACTATAACCTGCTTGCTGTTTGAAATACGCTCCTGAAACATTTCAGCAATTCTGCCTTCAATGTCCTGGATGATTTCATCACGACCATCGGCAGTTGTGAAATAACCTTTGATGGTGTCCAGATATTTGGTTAATCTTTCGAAGGCATGTTCTTCAATGTGAAAAACGATTCCTCCTATATTTACAGATAATGTCTTGTTCATTGGTTTGTGTTTTGAGTGGCGGTTTTATTTACTGCTTCAACCAGTTCGCTCCATGTTACGCGGAGCTCTTTAAGGAATTCCTCACCTAGAGGAGTAAGTTTGTAGTACTTGCGGGGTGGTCCGGAATTCGATTCCACCCATGTGTAGGCCAGCAGACCTGAGTTTTTTAATCGCGTAAGAAGCGGATATAAAGTCCCCTCCACAACAATCAGTTTTGCCTCTTTCATCTTTACTATGATATCTGAAGGGTAGATCTCCCCCTGAGATATGATCGATAAAATGCAAAACTCTAAAACCCCTTTTCGCATCTGCGCCTGTGTGTTTTCTAAATTACCCACGTTTTTTTGTTTTAGAGAACTGTTAGAACTTTTTTGAATAACTACCAGGAGTTATTTTGTTATGCAAAGATATATCTTTTAAATAGTACCATGCAATACATAGTACTAAATATTTTATATATTGCTGATTTTCAGGAACAAAATTTTCTAGGGAAATCCTTGGTGTTGTTCTAAAATATAATTTCAAGAGTTCAAGCACCCAATTTTGAATCGAATTTTCAACCTGATTTGATCAAAAACCGGCATTTTTTCGACTTCCGACCTGCCTGGAGGTTAAACAAAATGTCAGGAAATTGTCTATTTTGTTTAACTGTTAATATCTTTTCTTAAACATTTTGTTGCTTTTATTAAAATATGCCCTACATTTGTGGAATATTAATCACTAATACTTAAACAAAATGACACAACTGGAATTCAATCACGCGGTACAAACCCAGTACAAACCCTTACGTGGCTATGCTATGAAGCTGGTGCAGGATGTAGAAGATGCCAATGATTTGGTACAAGAGACCATGTTGAAGGCATTTAAAAACAAAGACAAATTTGCAGAAGGCACCAATCTGAAAGGATGGTTATATGTAATGATGAAAAACATCTTCATCAATAATTACCGCCGAATGGTAAACAGCAATATTTTCAGCGATGATACCGAGAACCAATATTATATTAACTCTTTAAATAACTCCGGCAAAAACGGGGCAGAATCGAGACTGGCATTAAATGATATTCACCATGCTATTGATCAGTTGTCGGAAAATCTGAAACGACCATTTTTACTGAGCTATGAAGGATATAAATATGAAGAAATCGCAAATTCACTTCGCATTCCTTTAGGAACAGTCAAAATCAGAATTCACAATGCCCGCCAAAAACTTCAGAAAACACTTCTTGGTTACGGACGCGAACATGGATTATTGAAAAATATACAGGCTCAATAGTATATTTAAGCAACCCGTATTCCCAGTCTTTGGTATATCATATTCAAAAGCCAAACCGGGCCAATCAACAAGAACTGAACATCCTTCAAAAAGGATGGCTTTTTACCTTCAATTTTATGTCCCCAGAATTGCCCTATCCACGCAAGTGTGAACAGCAAAAGCGATGTACCCCACAAAGGCAATGGGATTAATGTTGCCAGCAGATACCCTGTTCCTGCAAGTAAAAACACAACAAGCAACATGCCTATTGCCAACTGCACTGATAAGGTGAAATAATAAATCATGGCAAAGGCAATGAAAAGAGTTGCCCAATTAATAGGGATTCCGGCGATATTCATTTGACTCATCGCTTCAGGCACTGGTAAACTCCAGATTAATCCCAGCAAACTCACAATTATAGCCGGAACACAAATCCAGTGTACTCTTTTGTTTACCGGATTCTGATGGCTATCACCATACTCATCCAGTAGCTTTTGTAGCCTCGACATGCTCTATAATTTTTATTAAAGTTACAATTTTAAATATAAATCGGCCTATCTTCTGATGAATACTTCTGTCTGGTTAATTTTTTTGACTAACCTGAATTTTTCAAGTAACAACCGATTTGTTGCTTCTGAAATACTATCATCTTTATTTGGGATGTGATTGAAGCGTGTAACAGCAGTCACTTTCACTCCCGTTAAATTTTCATATTTCTCTATTGTTATAGTAGGATTCAAAGATTGCCCGAAATTTCCCAGGTTATCCACTACCCCATTTTGCTTCCATTGTAATGGGAATTCATTGAATTTAGCCTCATAGTTATCGAGTACTGCGATCCCAGGCACCGCACCCATATAATTCGAAATATTGGTATGCAACCAGTTGCCTGAATAATTCAACGGCAAAACAACCGATCGTTGTGGTAATTCAGAAGCTGCTTCTATAAAATCATCTGCAAAATTGTTTTGTTCTTTTGCAACATCGTGCCTGTATTCAAATGCATAGAATGATGCAATTATTCCTGCTATTCCAAGGATGGCATTCATCCAGGCCGGTCGCTGATTCATCAAAATATAAATAACTACAAGCAAGTAAAAAAGCAGCAACAATCGTAAACTTATAAATCCCCCGGAAGCCATTCCATTAGGCACTATGAAATAACAAACTAATATAACAAGCGCCATCCACAGCCATATATGTGAATCAGTGTCTGGTTTGGTTGTAATATTTCTATAGATTGTAAATACGAATGCCAATAACAAAGCAACCATTAAGACAAACACACCTGTTTGTTCCTGATCACCGTTCAAACCAATGAATGGTTGTCCCAGGTAAAGCCATTCGAATAATTGTCCCGATGGTATGGAATTCACTTTGCCCTGATATCCTTCCAATCCACGTTTGCTCATAAAAATAATAGCCAGTACCACGGCCGGCAAAAAAGTCAGTGCAAAAGTTGAAGCCGTTCTTACCGGATTTGAAAACTTCCGGAAATAAAACAATAGGTAAACACCTGTGAAGAGCATCAACAAAAGCAGAGGTAATAAATGTGTAAAATATAAAATCAGGGATCCTGATAGTAATTTCCAACATGTAGTTTTTGAAACCTGTCCTGTTAGTTGTGTAATCAGATGCATCATCCAAAGCATCCAAGCAATGCCGAGCAAATAATTATAAAATCCAAGATAAAATATCAAAGTAAAAGTGAAAGGCAAAATCAATAACAGAGAACCATTGATGGGTATATTTCGTGCCTTCAGAATTCTATAAATTACATAAGGCAAAGAAATCATTATTAATAGCAGCACCAGTTTCTCGGCCAGCCAGGGAGGTACGACAAAACCTGCCAGCATCATTAAAAAATGTCCCGACCAGTTTGGCACCAGTTGCTCATTAAATTTAAAGAACAAGGTGTACAAAGACTGATCTCCGGTAAGCATTTCACGGATAATAGTTGCATTGTAAAGATGTGCAGGACCATCGACGGTGAGAAAAAACCGGTTTTTCAGAACCGGTAAAATAAGTGCAACGAAAAAAATAACAAAAAGTAGAACACCGCCATATTGAAATTTACCTTTCATGCGGGTGGACTTTTGCTATTTGCCGGAATTTATCTTTTCCAGTTTGTAATCGTTAAACTGTAGAACTGAAATGGTACTATTTTCATAGCCACTTCCCGATCCTGTTTCTGTAAAATGATAATTTGATAAAGCTGTATTTAACTCAGTAAACTTCAATTTCTGATTACTTTTCTTATCTTTTTTACCTAAACCAACAATAATATCGAACACCATATAGGAAACCGGCAATGGATCATTGTGATAATTGCTGATAAATTTCTGACGGAATAACTTCACTGCTGGAGCATCATAGTCGATGAAATTATTATCGAATAAAAATACCTGTGTGTTTTTGAAACCCATAAAATTTATCGATTCAAAATTTTGCCACGTTGGAAGTCCTGAAACATAAATTCCAAATATATCCTGAGCTTCGATAAGTGATAACATCGGATTCACAAAAGCTTCGTCTGAAGAAACTATAAAAACCAAATTTCTTTTTGTCTTGCTCAATAAATTGACGATGTCTTTGTAAGGTTTTTCAGTTGCATTCAGGTCTCTGAAATCGGAAGTGCCTTTTGATTTCAATACTTCTTGTCTGAAAACGGCCGCCATTTCATCTTCACGTTTAGTATTTCTGAATACCAGAATAATGTTCGCATTGGTATAGGTGCTCAACATGTATTTAACCATCTCTTTGATCTGCGTGGTTGTGGAAGCGTTGGCTATGACACCATTCGGTGCATTGTCAAGAACTGCCGGAGTTCCTGCCTGAGTGAGTATCAGATTTACATTGTTTTTCTGTGCAAGTTGCGCAGCTGCATTACTCAGCGTATTAGGAAGTGTAGCAAAAACAAAATCAGATTCTTTAATCTGTTTTGAAATCATAGTGCGAGCCAGTGAAAGGGAATCTTCAGGCGACTCCATCGCAACAATTTTTACATCCCTGTTTAATTTTTTAAGGGAGTCGGCAGCAAGTAAAGCGGCTTCATAGCAGTGAAGTGCAGGCAAAGAAGATAATTCAATTACGGGTTCCTGCTGTTCTTCCGAATTTTCTGGTTCAGCGAAGCTTTTTTCAAGTGAAAATGGCATCATTAAAACAATATTCCAGGAAATCTTCACTTCCTTAACAGGTTCTTTCACTTCTTCAACTACCGGCGGTTTAACAGGCTCGGCAGGCTTTGGTGTTGGAGCAATAACAATCTGTCTGGGCTTACATCCTGAAACCAAAAAAAATCCGGTAACTAATGAAAGCACCAGCAAAACCATCAAATGATAGTTGCGTGAATTAAATTTATTTGAACTTACTCCCATTCGATCGTTGCCGGAGGTTTGGAGCTGATATCGTACACAACCCTGTTTACTCCTTTTACATTATTAATAATTTCATTCGACATGCGACCTAAAAATTCATACGGAAGATGAACCCAATCAGCAGTCATGCCATCGGTTGAAGATACGGCGCGCAAACTAACCACATTTTCATAGGTACGTTCATCACCCATTACTCCTACCGACTTCACGGGAAGCAGAATGGAACCTGC
>CAUJFJ010000087.1 GCA_963169675.1 Bacteroidota bacterium | reverse complement strand
TAGTTGGCCTAGTATTGGCTGTCCGGTAAAAAATGTACTTTTGTTCATAGTTAGAGTTTGTTTTGGTTGTGCTTAACAAACATACTAACTCTTAAGGAGACTTCGGTCTCCTTTTGCCTTTTTTACCGGACACTAGTGATTCTTAATCCTTAATTCTTAATCCTTAATCATATCCTGATACTTTTCGCACACAAAAAATGTCCTTCCGGACAAGCGGTTTTGCCATGCAGGCCGCAGGGGCGGCAGGTGAGTTTTTCGTGGGTTTCGACTATGATACTGTTTGCGGAAAGTGGTCCGAAGCCAAAGGCAGGAATGGTGCTGCAGAAAAATGCGGTTACCGGTGCATTTGTGGCTGAGGCAAGGTGAAGTGGTCCGGAATCGTTAACATAATTCATGGATGCATCCCGCATCAGCGAAGCCGTGTCAAGTAAATTTAATTTCCCGCAAAGGTTAACCGCATTTGATACTGATGCCGTTTGCAAAATTCGTTCGCATAAGCTTGTATCACCGGGTCCACCAATGAGGAAAATTTTCAGGTTCTTATCTTGTTTCCTTATTAACTCAACCCATTTTTCTTCCGGTAATTGTTTTGTGAACCACACAGAAGCCGGTGCCATGGTAACATATTTTTCCGTTTTGTATGATGCTGTTTTGGCATCATTTTCCTGCCCGGGATAAAGTTTTGGATTTGTAAATTTAGTGTCACATACTGATGCAAGCAGCTCCAGGTTTCTTGCTACTTCATGTCTGCCATCACCAATTACATGTTTTACTTTTTGGGTGAATAAAAATGATAACGGATTTTTATCGAAGCCAATTTTAGTTTTAGCACCTGAAAAGATTGTAAATAATCCCGAAGAAAAGAAACGTTGCAGATTAATGACCGTATCAAAATTCTCTTTTTTGATTTCACCTATGGTGTGAAGCAGATTGGGAATTTTATTTTTTGTTTTATCCCAGACAATTACTTTTTTTAGGAACGGATGATTCTTCAGCAGACTCTCATTTCCCTTTCTGACCAACATGCTGATGGATGCATCAGGCAAGCAGGCATGTAATTTTTCAATCACTGCTGTTGCCAGAACTACATCGCCTAAAAAAGCGGTTTGTATAACCAGAATATTTTTCATTTGCTATCAGACTGCCACATGATGATCTCTGAGTGCTTCGTTTAAGGAAGTTTTAAGATCGGTTGAAGCTTTTCTTTTTCCTATGATTAGTGCACAAGGAACCTGATAAGTGCCCGATGGGAATTCTTTATTGTAACTTCCAGGTATTACCACTGATCTTTCAGGAACTGTTCCCTTATATTCAATGGGTTCGGGACCTGTGACATCAATAATTTTCGTCGACATCGTTAGCACCACATTAGCCCCTAATACAGCTTCCTTTTGCACGTGAACACCTTCCACCACAATGCATCTGGAACCAATGAAGCAACCATCTTCAATAATCACCGGAGCAGCTTGCACGGGCTCCAATACACCACCAATTCCTACGCCACCACTCAGATGAACGTTTTTGCCGATCTGTGCACAGGATCCAACAGTTGCCCATGTATCAACCATGGTTCCTGAATCCACATAAGCGCCAATATTGACATATGACGGCATCATGATTACTCCGGGTGCCAGAAAAGAGCCGTAACGGGCAATGGCATGCGGAACAACCCGGATTCCGGCAGCTGCATGATTTTTACGAAGTGCAATTTTATCGTGGAATTCAAATGGTCCCACTTCTATAGTTTCCATTTTGCATATTGGAAAATAGAGAATTACTGCTTTTTTGATCCATTCATGTACGGTCCAGGTTCCGTTTTGAGGTTCAGCTACCCTGCTGGTGCCATCATTCAGATTTTGAATGACTTCACGAATTGCCTGCTGCGTTTCTTTCGTTTCAAGCAATGCGCGGTCATTCCAGGCATTTTCAATAGTTTTTTGAAGCATTTTTGTTCCTTTTAACACCTCAAAGGTAATGGAATTCCTGTTTGGAGGTGCCACTCAAGTTTCGTAATTTTACAGTCTCGGATATGGCAAGAGTACTGGCAATTGATTATGGTTTGAAACGCACCGGCTTAGCCGTAACCGATGAGTTGCAAATATTTGCGTTCGGACTTCAAACGGTGGTAACCCATGATCTGGAACGATTTCTGAAAACTTATGTTGTTGAAAATGGTATTGCCGGAATTGTAGTTGGGGAACCAAAACGATTAAATAATGAACCAACCGATGCAACCGCTGCCATTAATTTATTTGTAAATAAACTGGGAAAACTATTCCCTGAAATGCCTGTTTACAGGATTGATGAACGCTTTACCTCTTCCATGGCTTCTAAAGCAATTTTAGCCAGTGGTATTAAAAAACAGGAAAGACGAAATAAGGCATTGGTTGACGAAGTAAGTGCTACCATCATTTTGCAATCCTGGCTCGAGCAAAAAGAATTACGAAACGGTAATACCCGTTAAAAATATTAGTTGAATTATGATTTACCCTATTGTGGCTTATGGCAGTCCGGTTTTGAAAAAGAAAGCTGTACCTGTTACACCCGATTATCCTGAGTTGAAAACTTTAATTCAGAGTATGTTTGATACCATGTATGATAGTGCAGGAGTGGGACTCGCTGCTCCACAAATTAATTTTTCGATCCGGCTTTTTGTTGTCGATGGTGAACCTTTTTCAGATGAAGAGCCTACATTGGTGAAATTTAAGAAAGTGTTTATTAATCCCGAAATGATTGATGAATCGGGTAATAAATGGAAGTTCAATGAAGGCTGTCTGAGTATACCCGGTGTGCGTGAAGATGTTGACCGCCATTCCGTTGTTCATCTGAAATATATGGATGAAAATTTTGTAGAACACACCGAAACTTTTGATGGCATTGCAGCACGAATTATTCAGCATGAATACGATCATCTGGAAGGAGTATTATTCACTGACCGGTTGAGTCCGTTAAAGCGTCAACTGCTGAAAGGCAAACTGAATGATATTTCAAGAGGTAAAGTGAATGTTGATTACAAAATGAAATTCATGAGTAAGTAAAGTGCCATCTACTAAAATTACATGACGTGCTGATTTTTCTTACAGGTTTTATGGGTGCAGGAAAAACTACTGCCGGTAAAAAAGTTGCAGCACTTTTAAATTATACTTTCATCGATTTAGATGCTCTTATTGAAAAGGAAACTGGAAAAACTATTTCGGAATTATTTTCCATCAGCGAATCCCATTTCAGAGATATTGAATCGAAAATTCTGGTAAAAACAGCAGCAGCAAAAAATGCTGTAATAGCTACCGGAGGCGGAACTCCTTGCTTTAAAGATAATATGAAATGGATGAATGAACACGGAGTAACTGTTTATATTAAACTTGCCGCCGGAAGTCTGTTTCACCGTTTGGCAGCATCCAAAAAAGATCGTCCGTTGTTACAAAAGAAAGGTGATGTAGCTTTGATGGAGTACATCATGGAAACTTTACGTTATCGCGAAGTTTACTATTCGCAATCCAAATACACCATTAAAGGTGAAGATCTGAAACCGGATGCTTTGGTGAAATTAATTTTTGAGGGAGAAGCTCAGCTTAAATAAACTGCATCTTCCTCACCAAACTCAACACTCACATGTTCCTGAAAAGTAGTTGACAAAGTCATCCCGACGAAATCGGTGAGAATAGGGTAGCGGCGATGATCACGATCAACCAGTAATACGGTTCTGATTTTGCGGGTATCGGTTCTCAAAATCGCTTTCATGGAATAGATCAGCGTTTTGCCGGAATTCAAAACATCATCCACCAGGATAATAGATTTTCCAACCATCACATCACGTGAACCGGAGATTACCACTTCATGATCTACCTGACTGTGTTTATCGATTCGTAATTCGAGAAGTGTAGTCTTAATATCGCAAACACCATTGAGTGCTTTCTGAATTTTCTCAGCCAGAATATAACCATTCTGCCAGATTCCAAGAATGATAATTTCTTTTTCATCATAATTATCTTCATAAATCTGATAAGCAATGCGATTTATTTTTTGCGAAATCTGATGATGATTTAATAAAAGAGTTCTCGACTTATTCATGAGAAAAGTGAATCAGTGAATTTCAAAATTGACACGGCCACCTTTAACAAAATATTTTTTGTAGTATGGATGATTCAGGTCGCTGATAACTACACCCTTGGTACGGCTTGCATGTGCAAATTTATTATCGCCGAGATAAACTCCAACATGAGAAATAGTCTTGCGGTTGATCTTAAAAAATACCAGATCACCTTCAGCAAGTTTATTCAAGGGTAATGGAGTTACTTTTTTGAATAAATCAGCCGAATTCCCGGTCAGCAAATAGCAGTATGCCGATTCATAAATTTTATTTACGAATGAGGAGCAATCAATGCCTTCCAATGATTTTCCTGCATATCTGTAAGGGGTTCCAAGCCATTTTTCAATTGAGGCATAAAGATCCACATTCATGATTCCGGTAATATCGATTCCAAAAACCTGACTGTAATAGCCTTTCACATATTCATCGAAAAAGCCGGTTTGCGTCTGTTCCTTTTCCGGTGGGCCGGATGGAGCCTGAGCACCAGAAATGAATGGCATTGCCATCAAGATGGTGATTATCAGAAGCTTGTATAGTTTTTTGACCAGCATGGATGCAAAATTACACATTCCGGTCGTTTTACGAAAGCAAAACGACCAAATGGAATTCTAATTTATTAACAATCAATTGTTTCTTTTATTTTGCAAAATGATAAACAATTCGGAGCCTTCCCTGGGTTTGATGGAGTTATAGCAGGTTTCCATGCATTTTATGTCAAATAAAGGCTCAAAATAGGTCAGATATTCTTCTTTTGAACCTCCAAAGGGTGGACCGCCTTCGAACTGTTTGTTAAAAAGTACGCCGACTATTTTGCCACCGCCTGATGTCAGCTGCTCCATTTTATCAGCCCATGCTTTCCGTTCAGAAGGGTGGAGGGCACAAAAGAATGTTTGTTCAATGATCAGATCAAATTTTTGATTCAGATCGAAAAAATTTCCCTGAATTAAATGTTCATCCGGGAAACCGGGAACACGTTTCTTCAGGTTGACAAGTGGTTGTTTGGCCAGATCAATTACAGTAACATTCGTAAAACCCATTTCATGAAGGTATGCTGCTTCGTGCGCATTTCCTGCACCGGGAATTAAAATTCGAATCGACATATCTTTTAATTGATCCACATACTCTTTCAGTGGCGTTGTAATTTCACCGGCATCCCATCCTGTCTGACCTTTGGTGTAACGGTCTTCCCAATACGATTCATTAAACTGAAGTGGTTGGTTCATAATTTAATTTTTTAATGTCAGTAAAGCAATATTTTCAACGTGAGCCGTATGCGGAAACATATCAACCGGTTGAATTTTTTGTACTTCATATTTTTCACTCATCAAAAGTAAGTCGCGTGCTTGTGTTGCAGGATTGCAACTAACATAAACAACTTTACGGGCTCCCGATTCAAGAATTCGTTGAATGACGGCTTCATGCATACCTGCACGTGGTGGATCTGTTATAATTACATCAGGCTTTCCATGTTGTGCAATGAAATTAGATGTAAAAACATCTTTCATATCACCGGCAAAGAATTGCATGTTTTCAATTCCATTTAACTGAGCATTGTATTTTGCATCTGCAATGGCATCTTCAACATACTCCACACCAATTACCTTTTTACATTGGTGAGATACAAAAGCTGCTATTGAACCTGTGCCGGTATACAAATCGTAAACAATTTCATTTCCGGTGAGTCCCGCCAGGTCACGAGTCATTTTGTAAAGTTGAAGGGCTTGTTTGGTATTGGTTTGGAAGAATGATTTCGGACTGATTATAAATTTCAGATTTTCCAACTGCTCAATAATGAACGCTCTTCCATGATACACAACCGGGTCCTGATCCTGAATGGTATCGTTTCTTTTGGAATTGATAATGTATTGCAACGAAGTCAGCCAGGGAAATTCTTTTTTGATGGCAGCAAGTAACATTTCCCTTTTTTCCGGATCATCTTCTTTGAAAACCACAATCACCATCCATTCATCAACGGTAGTATTGCGGATAATTAAATTTCTTAACAAACCATGTTGTTGTTTCAAATCAAAAAAAGTGAAGTCATGACGAATTGCAAAATCGTAAACCATTTTACGAATCGAATCGGCACGTTGATCCTGTAAAAAACAAGTTTCAATATGCAATACTTTATTGAATTTACCGGGGATATGTAACCCGAGTCCATTCATTTGTTTTGCTTCCGGATCATTCATTTCATCTTTCAGCAAATAGCGTTTATTCGTGAAAGTATATTCCATTTTATTCCTGTAAAAAACATCGGGGTCACATCCCGAAACAGGATTGTATGAGGTATCGGTGATCTTAGCCAAACGTTGAACAGCATCATGAACCTGCTTTTCTTTAAAATGAATTTGTGCTGCATACGTCATGTGTTGCCATTTGCATCCACCACACAATCCGAAATGCTGACAAAATGGTTCTTGCCTATAGGCAGAAGGTTGAATTATAGTATCAACAACACCTTCATCAAATGATTTCGATTTTTTAAGCAGTGTAACATTCACCACATCACCGGGAACTGCCCCTTCAATAAAAATTGTTTTCTCACCATTTTTACCAACCGCGCGACCTTTGTCGGCAATGTCATAAGCTGTAATAGATTCTAAAATTGTTTTTTGCATAGACTGCAAAGATAGCTTTTGATTGCGAGGAATTTACATGAATGCCGGAATCCATAATCAGGAAAAGTTTCCAGGCACCTGTAACACTTGTGTTGGTGTAAATGGTATAGATTGTTTTGAACTTTTAAAGCATACAGATTACCTAAATGATTGAAGATGCAATTGCCACTTTTCGTATGTAATAGCAAATCAAATAGATATGAGGTTGCGTCAATTTCCGGACTTTTTAACAACAGTTGATAAATCGGACATTTTCAAGTTTATTTTCTGCAAACCTGAGCTTTTTATTCTTACTTTTAATTAAACTAAAAACTTATATGCCTATGAAAAAACTCTACATGATTCTAGTATTAGTCGTTTGTCAGTTAGCTGCGAGGGCACAGCCCTATCAGTCTATGCTTCACCCGTCGGATAACAATTGGTATTATACCACTTCAATTATTCCGGTTCGGGTAGCCGCCAGTAATTTACCTGATTGTACTTATCCTTCGTGGAACAGTATGAGCAGTAATTACATGAGTACAACAGGCGACACAACCTTTAATGGTTACACGTATTTGCAACTGGAAAACCGGGAGCAAACGAATCCGACATCCGATTGCTTCTTTGGATTTCTGAGAGAAGACAATGTTGCGAAAAAAGTTTATTTCGTAGATAATCAGTTTGGAACGGAAAAGTTGATTTATGACTTTTCCATGTTGCCGGGAGACAGTATTTATCTGGATTTTTTGCAACAAGGAATTTTCGAAACAGGTTATTTTACTTTAGACAGTATTGGGGTGGTAACAATTATGGCAGGTCCACGCCGGAGTTTTTATCTTTCCAATCATTCGCAAGCGTGGTCTCAAAGTTCGTTGCAGTGGATTGAGGGCGTTGGTTATCCCGGACACCTGATCTACACTCATTCTGCCAATATGTTTGGTGGGCTGTTTATGGGAATTTGTCAGGATGGAATCTTCAGGGATTTCTACCAGCAATTAACTTGTTTCGATCATGGTGCAACGAAGATTTATTTCGATTCCTGCATGCATGCAGCAGCCTTCAACAACTTCTGTTTTTATTATGCCGACTCCTGCTATTATTTTAATGTTTGCGGCAGTCTGGATGAAAATTCGTTGCTGGGGGAAGTCAAAATTGCTCCAAATCCCGGATCAGGCAAGTTTGTCGTTTCTGTTGAAGCATCGCGCGCAACCGGAATGCAAATTCTGGTTTACAATGTGCAGGGCAAACTACTTCGCACCGGTAAATTTATCGAATTACCTCAGGGCTTATCAGATGTGCCACTTGAATTAAGCGAATTACCCGCCGGAATTTATGTGTCAGAAATGAAGCTGAAGGAAGGTAGTGTGTTTCGAAAGCTTGTAATCTCTAAAGTAACTGATTAACATTAAATTGAGCAAAGCCGGACCTCCGGCTTTGCTTGCTTTCAATGAATTCGTATCTTTGTATTATTATTCGTTTGTTATGATTTCACATATGACCAGCCAGGCTGCTATTGAACTGGAAGAAAAATACAGTGCACATAATTACCATCCTTTACCGGTTGTTTTGGCAAGAGGGGAAGGTGCACTGGTGTGGGATGTGGAAGGCAAACAATATTTCGATTTTTTATCAGCGTATAGCGCTGTAAATCAGGGGCATTGCCATCCAAGAATCATTCAGTCGCTGGTTGATCAGGCATCCCGTTTAACGCTTACGTCACGGGCATTCCATCACAATTTATTTGGTGAATATGCTTCCTTTATCACCTCTTTTTTCGGTTACGACAAAGTATTGCCTATGAATACCGGTGTTGAAGCGGTTGAAACAGGGTTAAAACTTTGCAGGAAATGGGCTTATGAAGTGAAGGGAATTCCGGTGAATCAGGCAAAAATTATTGTCTGTGCCGGCAATTTTCACGGTCGCACCATGGCTGCCATTTCAGCATCAACCGATCCCGATTCGAACCGAAACTTCGGACCTTATTTGCCGGGATTTGAAATAATTCCTTATAATGATTTGCCTGCACTGAAGCATGCTTTGGAAGATCCCAATGTAGCAGGTTTTCTGGTGGAGCCTATTCAGGGAGAAGCTGGTGTTGTGGTGCCGGATGCCGGTTATTTGCGAACGGCAAAATCTTATTGTGAATCGAAAAAAGTATTGTTCATAGCTGATGAAATTCAGACAGGAATTGCCAGAACAGGTAAGATGCTTGCCTGCGATCACGAAGATGTGAAAGCTGACATTTTGTTGCTTGGAAAAGCTCTCAGTGGTGGCACTATGCCGGTATCTGCAGTTCTTGCCAATGATGAAGTTATGCTATGCATTAAACCCGGTGAACATGGTAGTACCTATGGTGGGAATCCTTTGGCTTGCGCTGTTGCTATGACAGCCTTGCAAGTGGTAGAAGATGAAAATCTAAGTGCAAATGCGGAGCGTCTTGGTGAAATTCTTCGAAATGAATTGAAAGCAATCAAGTCTGATATGATCACTTTGGTTCGGGGAAAAGGCTTACTAAACGCAATAGTAATTAAACCTGTAAATGGTAAAGATGCCTGGGATGTTTGTCTGAAACTTGCCGAAAACGGCCTATTGGCTAAGCCTACTCACGGTGATATTATCCGCTTTGCTCCTCCGTTGGTAATTACCGAAGAACAACTTCAGGAATGTATAGCAATCATTCGTAAAACGATTTTATCGTTTACCGCATAATCAGGAAATCATTGCCGCAGGATCTTCTTTTTTGAGAATAGCAGCGCTGATTAATGAAATAACCAATCCAATTATAACCATTCCTAAAAAAGCGAATGCCGACAAAATTGCTGGGTTTGTCATGAAATCCAAAGTACTTGACATTTTTTCGATTTCTGAGTAAGACATACCGCGATCGAGCATTGCCTCTTCCTGTTTCAGACGGCTATACGCGACCATTCCAGGATTTATAACTTTGAAATACAAGAAGGAATAGATGGAAGAAAGTGCACCTCCAATGATAGAAATTACCAAACCGCATGAAAAACCCTGTCCGAATGAAATAAACCCATGCTGATATTTATCCCTTAGTTCCCGGATTCCCAGGAAGGTGACAATTGCAGGAACCGCAATGTTAATGATGCCGGATACAGTAGTAATCGTTTCATCTTTTTCGAGTCCCAGAACATAAATCAAGAGGGAAATAGCAATCAGGATGCCTCCGAGAATCAGGCCGTATTGAATATTTGGTTTCATAGTTCGCGAGTATTTATTGGTGCAAATTTATACTTTTCAATCAGATTCCAAAACCAATTGTGCTGCCTGACTGCCAATCATGCTGCCAATTGCTACTCCCATGCCACCCATTCTTACGGCACAAAAGATACCGGGATTAACCTTTTTCAGGATGGTGGTTTTGGAAGATCCCAGTCCCATGATTCCGCTCCAGCGATGTGCAATGTTGAGTTTTAAGCCCGGAGCAACAAGTTCTGATAAAAGGCGGTCGAGGGTATTTTGGATGAGGGGAGTAAGTCCAAATTCAGTAGTTTTTTCAGTTTCAAAATCGAGGTTTCTGCCACCTCCAAATAATATACGGTTTCCCACATTCCGGAAATAGTAGTACCCTTTTTCATAGTGAAAACTACCTTTTAATTTTAGTCCTTCAACAGGTTCTGTTATCAGTACCTGAGCACGTGCCGGAACGACATCCATTTCAGGAAATAGTTTACGGGCAAATCCGTTGTTGGCAACTAATACTTTTTTGGCTTTGAATGTAAATCCATCTTCACAGGCAAGTGACACGCTATTGCCGTTACTCTGAATTTCATATATGCGCAGACCGTTAAGGATGGTAATTCCGACAGCGCGTGCTTTATGGATGAGTGCGCTCATCATACGACCGGTATTTATTTGACCTTCTCCGTTATTACAAATCATGTGTTTGGTGTTTCCAAGACCCATTGATGCAATTTTTTCATCGGCAACCGTATAGGTTTGTTTCATGCCGGTTAGTGCTTCCATTCGTAGATTAAACTCGTTCATAGAGTTTCTGCACAATTCAAATGACGCTTCATCGGCGGGAGTGAACACTTCATAGCCTCCCAGTGGTTCATATTCCATTTCGTGATCACCAATGATGGCGCGCAACCGTAGTAATCCCTGCCACCTTAGTTTAACGCGTTCAAATACCTGATCGGCAGATTCCTGTTGCAGGTCATCGAGCAATTCAGTCATTGATCCAAAGCAGGCAAAACCGGCATTTCGGGTACTGGCACCATAAGGAAGAAAACCGGAATCCACCACAGTGATTTGAAGTGCAGGGGAGGCGGCTTTTAGCGACAGTGCAGCATTTAATCCAACAATGCCGCTGCCGATAATGCAAACATCAATATTTTTGAATAGCTGATCGTAATCCCAGTAACTTGGAACGTACATACTCTTAAAATTTAGGACTAAAGTACTAAAATAGTCATGATTTTTACCGGCATTATTTCAGATTAAAATAATTTCCATATTCCCACAACATGGGCGATGAATTTCAGTTAATTTATCTAATTTTATCCAAACGAAACACATGAAAATCAATTTACCATCCCTGCAACAGCTTATTAAAGAAGCAGGTGCAACTTTAGTTCGTTTTCCGCTGGTATTGGCGTGTGCTGTGGCTGGAACTTATGCTGTCTGGGAACTCATAGACTTATCTAATGAAAATAAAGATCTGCAAGCCATGCAAATGGGCCATTTGCTTATGGTTTGTGCTCTTGGACTTACTGTCTTGACTGCATTTACTTTGTTTTCGGAAAGAAGAAATCATAATAATATAGTCAGGTGGGCGCTTCAACTTTTCTGGTCCGGATTACTTTTCTGGTATTACATTACTTTACCTGATACATTTACCATTTATGAAATTTTCAGGTATGCTATTTATGTTTTTGCAGGGCATTTATTGGTTGCCTTTCTGCCTTATTCAGGAATTAATGAGCCGGAAGGATTCTGGGAATATAATAAAACACTATTTCTTCGTATTCTGACATCTGTGCTTTACACCGGTGTATTGACTATCGGATTGTGTATTGCTTTGCTGGCGGTTGATCAGCTTTTTGATATTGAAGTGAAAGGTGAGTATTATGCGAAAATAATTTTCACCATGATGGGGATTTTTAATACCTGGTTTTTCCTGTCAGGTGTTCCGAAGCAACTGGAGCAGTTGCAAATGGAAACTAGTTATCCTAAAGGATTAAAAGTTTTCACGCAGTTTGTGCTGTTACCACTCATAACACTTTACATGGTGATCCTGTATGTTTATATGGGGAAAATTATTATTACCGGAGTGTGGCCGGAGGGATGGGTTTCCTGGCTTGTGATGTGTTTTGCAGTTGCAGGAATTTTAGCGCTGTTATTAATTTGGCCGATTCGTAATGATGAAGGAAATAAATGGATCGGTTTTTATTCGAAGAGTTTTTATTTTGCTATTTTTCCACTGGTAATATTGTTGTTTGCATCCATTCGTATAAGAATTAACGAGTATGGATTCACGGAGCCCAGATATTATGTGTTGATTTTAGCCTGCTGGCTGGCTGGCATGGCAACCTATTTTTTAATCAGCAAATCGAAGTCAGTTAAAGTAATTCCCTTTTCATTATTTGTTTTGGCTATTTTTTCTGTGCATGGACCATGGAGTGCATTTAGCATCAGTAAACAAAGTCAGTTAAACCGCTTTGAAGCATTGCTTGAGAAAAATCAACTTTTAGAAAATGGTCTGGTTGTTAAAGCTACCGACACCATTCCGAAAACAGATAATGTTCAAATTTGTGAGACTATTGATTATATCAATGAATATCATGGCTACAAAGAATTTCAACCTTACTTTGTTCAGTCAATTGATTCGGTGATGAAACCGGATACTGTTGGCGCTTTTGTTTCGGAGGATGACAGGATGATCAAGCTGATAGGTTTGGAATGGATGAATACATATATGCTGAACAATGATTCTGAAAAATATTTTTATGGAAATCTGCATGAAAATGCCGTGATTCCGGTAGCTGGTTACGATGCATTCAGAAATGTGGATTTTTATATTTATGATACAGATGTGAAGGAACAGATCCGTGATTTCAGTTTTGGTGATGATTCAGTAAAGTTTGTTTACCATAACAAAAAACATCAGATTATCATAAGTCATTTGAATGATTCGACTACTATAAATATTATCGATTTCGTAAACCGGATGGAGTCCAAACGTTCATCGAATTCCACTTATCCCGTAACAGAAATGACTTTAAATGCATCGTTGCCGGATGTCAGGATAAAACTGGTGGTGAAATCAATTTCAGGTAAAAAAGTCAAAGACCAGTTAAATATTAATGCCATGAATGCCGATTTTTTTGTTAAATTTGAGAAAACTACAGTGCAGTAAATAAGAATCAGCCAAAACAATAGTACCTGCAATTTGTTTACCAAACATGCTTGGATTTCGATTTTCAGATTATAAAAAGCCCGATCAAACCCCATTTGAGGCCTTGTTTGATATTTTCAAACAATTGCTGACTTACACCAATGGTGATTTTGATGAGGCAATCAGTTGGTTAACAGAACTCGACAAGGAATATCAGTTAACCGACAAAAGCTATGGCATTGGTGATTTCATTAATGAATTAAAGGAAAAAGGTTATATCAAGGAAGACCAGCCGCAAGGTGGTGGATTTATCATTACTGCCAAAACAGAACAAGCCATCCGCCAACAGGCGCTTGAGAAAATATTTGGCAAATTAAAAAGAAGCAGACAAGGCAATCATGCTACGCGCTTTACCGGAAATGGAGATGAAATTACTCCTGATACCCGTCCGTTTCAGTTTGGTGATGATATCGGACAGATTTCAATGCTCGATTCATTCCGGAATGCACAAAT
>CAUJFJ010000086.1 GCA_963169675.1 Bacteroidota bacterium | reverse complement strand
CGTGTTTGCAACAACAATGGTACTCGCTATTGCCTGCAAACCTAAAAACACCAGCAATGCTGTTTCCGGTGACACCGCTGCTAAAGCTTATGTAGCACCCGGCAAATACGATTCCTACTACAACTTTGTAAGTGGGGGATTTAGCGGACAAATCAGTACTTACGGATTACCCAGTGGACGTTTACTACGTGTAATTCCCGTTTTTTCAGTTGACCCTGAAAAAGGATGGGGTTACAGTGAAGAAACAAAACCAATGCTTAACACTTCTCATGGTTTTGTGCCATGGGACGATTTACATCATACCGAATTATCTCAGACTAACGGAGAAATTGATGGAAGATGGGTTTTTGGAAATGCCAACAATACACCAAGAGTTGCACGGATTGATCTGAAAACATTCCGTACAGCAGAAATTATTGAATTACCGAATAGTGCAGGTAATCACTCGTCTCCTTTCATAACTGAAAATACAGAGTATGTGGTTGCCGGTACCCGTTTCAGCATTCCGCCTGATAATGCGAATGGCGATGTTGCAATCAATACTTACAAACAAAATTTTAAAGGCTACATAAGTTTCATAAGTGTCGATAAAGAAAAAGGAAATATGGACATCGCATTCCAGATTGAATGTCCGGGTGTGAATTTCGATTTGAGTCATGCCGGAAAAGGCAAATCTCATGGCTGGTTCTTTTTCTCCTGCTACAACACAGAACAGGCCAGTACCTTGTTAGAAGTAAATGCTTCCCAAAAAGACAAGGATTTTATCATGGCTGTTAACTGGAAAAAAGCTGAAGAGTATATCAAGGCCGGAAAAGGAAAAAAAGTAGCTGTAAAATATGCTCACAACAGTTACAGTGACGAAACTCATTCAGCAACATCAACCATAAGAACAGAAGTTTTGGTTCTCGATTCAAAAGAACTTACCGATATATGTTATATGATCCCTTGTCCGAAATCACCTCACGGTTGTGATGTTGATCCAACCGGAGAATACATTGTAGGTAGCGGCAAATTAGCTGCAATAATTCCTGTGTTCAGCTTTGATAAGTTACAGGCTGCCATTGCCAATAAACAATACGATGGCATGTATGAAGGAATTCCAGTAGTGAAGTATGAAGCTGCATTATATGGCGAAGTAAAAAAACCTGGACTTGGACCATTGCATACAGAATTTGATGGTAAAGGAAATGCCTACACATCATTCTTTGTTTCATCAGAAGTTGTAAAGTGGAATATTAAAGACCTGAAAGTTTTAGATCGTGTACCAACATTTTATTCAGTGGGTCACCTTTGTATCCCTGGCGGTGATAGCAAAAAACCTTCACCGAAATATCTGATTGCCTATAATAAAATTACCAAAGACCGATATCTTCCAACAGGACCTGAATTGGCACAAAGTGCACAGCTATTCGATATTAGTGGTGACAAAATGCAAATGATACTGGATTTCCCAACCATCGGTGAACCACATTATGCACAAGCAGTTGAAGCTGATAAAATCCGGGAAAATCAGGTGAAGATTTTCAAAATTGAAGACAACAAACATCCTTATGTTACTAAAGGCGAAAAAGAAGCCAAGGTAGTGAGAGAAGGGAACAAAGTTCATGTGTATATGAGTTCGATAAGATCACATTTTGCACCTGATAATATTGAAGGAGTAAAAGTTGGTGATGAGATTTACTTTCATGTTACGAATTTGGAACAAGATTGGGACGTTCCGCACGGATTTGCTGTGAAGGGAGCTAATAATGCTGAACTCCTGATTATGCCAGGCGAAACCTGCACCTTAAAATGGGTTCCTGAAAAAGCTGGTATGTATCCAATGTATTGCACCGACTTCTGCAGCGCTTTACATCAGGAGATGCAGGGTTATATCCGGGTATCACCAGCGGGAAGCAATAACGCTATTAAATTTAGTCTCGGAGAAAGTGTTCCGGAAGCTTCGAAATAAGGTTTGAAATTTTAGCCGGTTCAAACGGGAGTGGCAGTAAAATAACTGCTGCTACTCCCCTCTTTTAATTCTAAGAAAATGAATCCATGAAAAAATTAAATTCACCTGCCAGACTACTTTTGCTCTTCGCAGGAATATTTCTTATCATTTCACTCTTCGCACCCATCTGGAGAATAGAACTCGATGCACCGCAGTATCCGGAAGGACTGATGTTGCAGATTTTTGCAAATAAATTAGGAGGTAATGTCGATATTATAAATGGCCTAAACCATTATATTGGAATGAAGACTTTACATACCGAAGACTTTATGGAATTTACACTACTTCCTTATATTATCGGAATTTTTGCCATGCTGTCATTGGTGGTTTCATTTGCCGGCAAAAAAATTCATCTTAAAATATTACTATTTTCATTCATTGCTTTCGGGGTCCTGGCTATGATAGATTTCTGGCGCTGGGAATATAATTACGGCCACGATCTGGATCCAAATGCTGCAATTATTGTACCCGGAATGGCCTATCAGCCACCTCTGATTGGCTTCAAACAACTACTGAATTTTGGTGCTTACTCCATCCCCGACATAGGTGGCTGGTTATTTATTTCCAGTGGCATTTTGATGCTTCTGGCGTTTATGAAAGAATATGGAATTCTATTTAAAAAGAGTATTGTATCGTCCCTCTTGCTGCCGGCAGCAATTGCTATCACCATAACATCATGCGCTGGATCAGGAAAGGAACCAATCATCATCAACAAAGAACACTGCAACTACTGCAAAATGATGATTTCAGATCTAAAATATGCGGCGGAAATAGTAACCATGAAAGGACGGGCCTATAAATTTGATGATTTAATTTGTCTGACTGCTTTTCTAAAAGAAGAACCGGACTTTCAGGTAAAAGATATTTATGTCAGTAACTTTCATCCACCCCATGAATTGTATCATACAACAGAATTGAATTTCTATGTTACAAGTGAACACAAGGGTCCTATGGGAGGAAATATTATTGCAATCCCAAAATCTGCAGAAGATACCACATTTACAAAAAATACAAATGTTACCCAGATAAGCTGGGATGCTATTGTAAAATGAAATATAAATTAATTGTTTGTTCGTTCTTCTTATTGGGCTTCTCTGCAACTGCTCCGGGCAGACAGTTGTTGACAGGCCCTTTTAAACAGTATCATTCCATCAAACAAGCGTTAAGTAAATCTCAAGCAGGTGATACAGTTCTGGTATTCACTGGAACATACAAAGAAGGAAATATTATTATTGACAAACCTATTTACTTCAAAGGAACAGGTAATCCCGTAATTGATGGCGAACTAAAATATGAAGTTCTTTCTGTTAAATCTCCCAATGTAATCATTGAAGGATTTACAATCAGAAATTCCGGACATGGAAGTCTCGATGATCCCGGAGGAATAAAAGTATACGCTTCCAACAATGTCATCATACAAAATAACAAAATTGAAAATAATTTTTTTGGAATATATATCCAATATAGTAAACATTGCCTGATAAGAAACAACTTCATCATTTCCAATGCCACAGATGAACAACTTATCGGAAACGGCATTCATTGCTGGAAGAGCGACAGTCTACAAATAACATCAAACGAAATTCAAGGCCACCGGGATGGGATTTACTTTGAATTCGTAACGAATTCGGACATTTTTATGAATCACTCTAAAAATAATATCCGGTATGGACTGCATTTCATGTTCTCGAACAACGATTCCTATGTACTAAACACCTTCACCGGAAATGGAGCTGGCGTTGCTGTTATGTTTACAAAAAATGTTAAGATGTTTCATAATGTTTTCGAACAAAATTGGGGTGATGCAGCCTATGGTTTGCTATTAAAGGAAATTTCCGACAGTCAGATTGCAGGGAATACTTTCATCAGCAATACATCAGGCATTTACATGGAGGGCACCAACCGCATTATGGTGACCAAAAACAGTTTCCACCAGAACGGCTGGGGCATGCGTATCCAGGCAAGTTGTATGGATAATATCATAACCAAAAATAATTTCACCGGAAATACTTTCGATATCACTACCAATGGATCTCTGGTGCTAAATAATTTTGATGGAAATTACTGGGACAAGTATGAAGGCTATGATTTGAACAAGGATAAAAAAGGAGATGTCCCCTACCACCCTATTAGTTTGTTTTCTGTGATTGTAGAAATGAATCCGCCGGCAATGCTATTGTATCGAAGCATTATAGTCTCCTTACTCGATAAATCCGAAAAACTAATTCCCAGCCTCACTCCTGATCTATTCAGAGACAATACACCTTTAATGCGTGCAATTGAATTATGATAGCTTTCAAAAATATCAATAAATCATTCGGCAGATTAAAGGCACTTCATGATGTGACCCTTGATTGTGATTCAGGATCGACTTTAGCTTTAATTGGTCCCAATGGTTGCGGAAAAACAACATTGATAAAAAGCTTACTCGGCATGGTGGTTCCCGATTCCGGACAAATACTATTTAATGGCAAATCGATTTACAACGAACATCTATACCGAAACTCGATAGGCTATATGCCACAAATCGGTCGCTATCCCGATAATATGACCATTGGTCAAATTATCGATATGATACACGAAATTCGTCAACCACAAAAACCGATTGATGATCAATTGTACAAACAGTTTGATCTGAAAAATATGGCAGATAAGAAAATGAGGACGCTTTCCGGAGGAACCACACAAAAAGTAAGTGCCACACTGGCATTTATGTTCAATCCGGATGTGCTGATACTCGATGAACCTACTGCAGGACTCGATCCGCTTGCATCTGAAATCCTGAAAGAAAAAATTATTCAGGAGAAAAAAGCAGGAAAGCTAATTTTAATTACTTCCCACCTCCTGAGTGAACTTGATGAAATGGTGAATGGCATTATTTTTATGCAGGATGGTAAAATAGTATTTAAAAAAGAGGTTGAACTCATAAAAACTGAAACCGGAGAAGATCGACTCTCTAAAGCAATTGCTAAAATTTTAAAATCGGCTAATCATGTATAGAATCATGAAATATGTGATGCTTGATATCCTGAAAAACAAAATTCTGCTTTTCTACACCTTACTGCTTGCTGTTTTGAGCTGGAGTGTTTTTAGTCTGGAAGATAATGCAACTAAAGGATTGCTGACACTATTGAATATGGTTTTACTGACGGTTCCTTTAATTGCAGTAATATTTTCAGCCATTTATGTTTACAACTGTGGCGAATTCATAGAGCTGCTGGTAAGTCAGCCCATAAAAAGAACAAAGATTTATATCAGTATTTTTACCGGACTATCAATTTCGTTGTTGCTGGCATTTCTGGCTGGTGCCGGAATACCTATTCTAATTTTTTCATTCAATTTATCCGGATTACATCTGATCATGGCCGGAATATTCAGTACGCTCGTATTCACTGCTCTGGCTTTTCTGAGTGCTTCACTCACCCGTGACAAAGCCAAAGGCCTTGGAATTGCCATTCTCACCTGGCTATTCTTTGCGCTGCTCTTTGACGGTATCATTCTATTTCTTGTATTTCAATTTGCTGAATATCCGATTGAAAAAATGATGATTGGCATCAGTGTATTAAGTCCGATCGATTTATCCAGAATACTGGTATTGCTGGAGCTTGATGTTTCAGCTATGATGGGTTACACAGGAGCCATATTCAAAGAATTCTTCGGTACCATTACCGGACGAATCTTTACCATTCTATTGCTGTTATTATGGACCATTGTTCCATTCCTGATTGCATTGTTACGTTTTCGAAAAAAAGACTTATAACATCCTTATGAGAACAGATATCAAAAACCGTCAAGATATTTCAGAAATCATTCATAAATTTTATGATAAGGTAAAAATTGATGAAGAAATTGGATTTTTCTTCTCAGCTATTATCCCTGTAAACTGGGATCAGCACCTTCCGATAATGGTCGACTTCTGGGAAAATATTGTCTTCAATACCGGCAATTACAAAGGAAATCCAATGCCTGCTCATATTGCCCTTCATCAAAAAAGTGCCATGAAACCGGAACATTTTAACCGATGGATAGAATTGTTCACAAAAACAGTGGACGAATTATTCGAAGGTACAAATGCTACCACTATCAAACAACGTGCTATGAGTATTGCAACTGTAATGCAAATAAAAATCACCAATGCTTCTGAAGTGAAATAATGCAACTCCAATCTAATTACAGGTCGCTTACAACGATTGCCTTAATCAATCTGGCCATAATTGCATTGCTGGGTACTATAATGCGTTACAAAATTGGCTTCGACTTTCCATTCCTGAATCAGAAAAATTTGCTGCATGCCCATTCGCATTTTGCATTCGCAGGTTGGGTTAGTCATGCATTGATGACCTTGTTGGTATTCAGATTAAATAAACCTTTCTCTGAATCCCGAAGAGGCGTTATGTTGATTTATGCCAATTTGATTTGTGCCTATGGCATGCTGGTATTCTTCAACATTCAGGGCTATGGACCAATATCTTTGTTTTTCTCAACAGCATCCATTTTGGTATCATGGCTTTTTGCCCTGTTTTATTTCCGTCAGAAGGACCAATCTGCCGGAGCACCATGGATTAAAACTGCCTTGATATTTAATATCATTTCAGCAGCGGGAACTTTTTACCTGGCTTACATGATGTCGAATAAAAATATTACTCAACATCACTATTTAGGTTCTGTTTACTATTACCTGCATTTTCAATACAACGGTTGGTTTTTCTTTGCGTGTATGGGTCTTTTTACCGACTGGTTATCCAAAATACTTCCTGAAAAGAAACTACCTAAGGCTGCATTTCTGATCTTTGCATTTGCTTGTATTCCTGCTTATTTCTTATCGGTCTTGTGGATACCCATCTCCAATTGGATATATGTCTTAGTAGTAACAGCTTCTATCGCACAGCTAATAGCATGGTATCTCATCGTTCGATTTTTACATCAAAACAAAACAGAAATCGGGAAACACCTGAACTCTTTGTCAAGAATTTTAATTCTATTTGCCGGAACAGCACTCACCATCAAACTGGTGCTGCAGGCAGGATCTGTAATTCCTGAATTGAGTAAACTTGCTTTTGGCTTCCGAACTATTGTAATTGCTTATTTACACTTAGTCCTCCTGGGCGTGATATCGGTTTTTCTTTTGTGGTTCATTTATGCCAACAACTTTATCCAGAACAATAAACCCGTTCGCTTGGGCATCATGATTTTTATCGGCGGAATTTTTCTCAATGAAATGGTTTTGCTGGTTCAGGGACTGGCATCATTTTCCTATACTATAATTCCTTATGCAGATGTTTCGCTTATTTTCATTTCCGCACTAATGTTAAGTGGGTTGGTATTGATCCTCATTGGAAATGTTAAATCAGTCTAAAGAAATTGATTCTACATTTAGGTTTCAACTCTATAAAACGTTTAACCACCTTGTATATCATTGATTTTCAGATTTATGTATCACTTTTTGCATAACTCCAATGCAAATTTGTACCTTTGAAATGACAGTCAAAACTACTTATGATCCTTCCTCATTGCAAAACCTGCGATTCCCAAAATTGCTTTATTAACCGATTTACAACACCCGAATGGAAAGCCACCATCGATAAAAAAAGGGTTGCTCTAAGAATTAAAAAGCATGATGATCTTTTTCGTGAAGGAGATCCGGTTAACGGAATTTACTTTATATACAAGGGACAATTCAAGGTTTTTAATTCCGGATACAAAAACAAAACTCAAATTGTGAGATTAGCCAAATCGGGCAATATTATTGGACATCGTGGGTTCGGCAGTTTGAAAATTTATCCAATAGGTGCCACAGCATTGTCGCAAGCTACTGTTTGTTTTATTCCCGAGAAAACCTTCAAAGAAGCTTTAAAAAATAATGGGGAACTGGTTTTTGAATTACTGAATTTTTATGCCGACGAATTGCGTCGGGCAGAATATAAACTGCGGTCGTTATCACAAATGTCGGCTCGGCAAAAACTGGCGGAAGCACTGCTCACCATCAACGAAATTTTTGATGCTGAGATTTTTGAAGGTGTGGAATATCTGGGATTACAACTTCCACGACAGGATTATGCCGACATAACCGGAAGTTCTTTGGAAGAGGTAATCAGAACCTTATCGGCGTTTAACAAGGAAGGACTAATTTCACTGGTAGGTAAGAGAATAAAAATTCTCAAACTGGATGTATTGAAGGAAATGATAAGTTCCTTCGGGCCGTTGAAAATCCCTTAGACTTAAATGGTTTTAATGCCATTCAATTTGCACAACCAGCCAAGATGTCCCGAATGCGTTCCTTCATGACGAATTGCATGAATGATTACCGAACGTGTTGAATTCTCACCGGCAAACTCAAATCCGGTGGCATTCACTAATTCCAGTTTATCATCGGCGATAGAACTTACATGAGCAATTGCTTTCTGATGGACTTCTTTAAAAACAGCATCAATTTCATCTTGCGCCGGATATTCTTCTTTGGCAGGAACAACAGATCCGATTCCGAATTGCTTTGCCCAGGGAATACGCACCGCTTCTCCACCTGTACTTCGCAACAACAACCAGTTTTCGGTAACCGATAAATGTGCCTTAATCCAAAGGATGCTATTTAATTTCTTACCATCTACTTCATATACGTGATAAGGATCTGCATTTCTCAATAAATTTAAATAAAGTTCCGTCAGTTGACGTGTTTTATTCATCACATCGGCAAGCACAATTGATTCTGTTCTCATATCTTATTTTCTAGTCAGCTACAAACATAAAGTTATTCTTATCAAAAACAAAAAAAGGGCCTGCAATTGCAAGCCCCATTCCGGTTTATTGAGGTATTATCTTATTCCACTGCCAAACGTAAAACATCTGAATTTCCATCAGCTGTAGTTATCCGCACCATGTAAATTCCGGCTTCAATTCCGGTTAATGGCAACTCCATGGTTTCAGTAGCGCCTTTTAAGTTAATTATTTCCTTTCCTGTTACATCATACATCGAAACTTCATAATTCCCCTGATATCCTTCCAACTGAAGCATTGCTTTGCTACGGGCTGGATTAGGAAACAAGGAAGCTTTGAAGGCTGATGCTGCAGTAATTCTGCAATTGATAGCTACTGCCAGGGTGCGGGTAAGTGAATTGCCACATGCATTGGTTCCATAAACTGAAACATTGCCTGCCGAGGCACCCCAGTTAATAACAACAGATCCTGTTCCTTGTCCGCTGACAATTGATGCTCCTGCAGGTACTGCCCAGGTGTATGATACTCCGGGTTCAGTTACTACCGAATAGGCAATATTTTGTTGTCCTGCACAAACTGCATTGGTTCCGGTTATCGTCAAAGGTCTGTTAGGAAGCGTTGTTGTAGTAACACATCTTGGTAGTCCCGCTCCACATGCATTCACTCCGGAAACACATATACTGCTGCTTCCTGAAAGTGATGAAGAGAAATCCACTAAAATTGAATTGGTACCCTGACCGGAAACAATGGTTGCAAATGCCGGAACAGTCCATTGGTAAGAAGATGTATTTACCGTTGGCAACACACTGTACACACGACTTGTTGCGCCACAGTTATTTGTTAAACCACCCGGATTCGACATCGCTCCCGGACGAGCAGGCGCTCCTGTAATCGCCAATACTCTGTTTGCTGAAGTACCACAAGAATTAGATGCATTTACTATCAAAGACCCACCACTGAATCCTGCATTAAATTGAACTGAAACGGCATTGGTTCCTTGACCGGATACTATCACTGCATTTGCAGGTGCAGTCCAGTTATAAGTACTCGTTCCTGCAACAGGCATTACAGAGTAATTTAAGGTAAGTCCCGGACAAACTTGTCCGCCCTGACCCGCAATTGTTCCCGGTGTTGCTGGCTTAGAAGCTATTGCTTTGGTCCTGTTAGTAGAAACCCCACAACTATTTCCTGAAGTAACTAACAGGTTGCCACTTACGAAAGTTGGTCCAAAATCGACAGTTACGCTTGTTGTACCTTGACCACTTGCAATAGAAGCGCCAGCCGGTGCAGTCCAGTTATAAGTTGATGCTGCTATTACATTTGAAATGGAATAGGTTCCGGAGGTGTTTGGACATACTTCAGTACCATTTCCAACTACTGTTCCCGGAGTTCCCGGTTTGTTGTAAACCCGGAGCTTACGAACACTGCTCACACCTATACAATTTCCACCTGCTACGGCAATATCACCACTCACAAAGTTGGATCCAAAGGCAATAGATACTGTTGCTGTTCCCTGACCGCTGACAATGGACGCATTGGCAGGTGGTGTCCATGTGTAGAAAGTCGCTCGTAATGCAGGTGCTGCAGTATAAGTTTGTGTTGTACCTGCACATGCCTGTAAAGTTCCGGTAATGGATGCCGGCGTAGCTGCTGCCTGTGTTAAATAAGGAACCTGGAAACAGGTAGCGCTGCTTTGTCCGCAAGCATTCGAAATGCTTACACAAACATTGCCTGTCACATAAGCTGATCCAAATGAAACATCAATTGAATTGGTTGTTGATGACCCACTGGCACCGTTTGGTAAAGTCCAGTTGTAGGTTAATGCTCCCGGAATCGGATCTACGTTAAAGGTCACGTTGTTTTGATTTCGACAAGCGCCGGCAGGCCCTGAAACTGGTCCCGGAGGTGCGGGCGCAACACCGGTACTTTCGATTAACTGATCAACAGTTGTTGAACATCCGTTTGCATCAGTGATAGTGCATGTATAAGTTCCTTCTGCTAAGTTTGAAATGGTAGATGTGGTTGCACCATTATTCCAGGAATATGTGTAAGGCGCTGTTCCTCCAACAACAGAAAGCACAATGCTTCCATCTGTATTTCCACAGGTAGCATCGGAAGCTGAAATTCCTACACTATAAGCAGCAGGTGCTGTGAGTTGACGCACAAACGTAACTGAACATCCTGCAGCATCAGTAACTATTACTGTGTAAAATCCTGGTGTTGTACTCTGAAGATCCTGATTGGTACTACCATCACTCCAGTTGTAGGAATAAGGTGCACTACCGCCGGCCAAAGTGATGTCAATAGTTCCATTACCACCTGCACAAATAGGATTTGTTACAATTCCTGTAATTTCTATGTTCGAAACATTTACTGCTGCATTTGCAGATGCGGTACATCCCAATACATCGGTAGCAATTACAGTATAGGTGGTTGAAGATGTCGGTGATGCTGTAGTAGTCGCACCGGTAGTTGATGTAAGTCCCGTTGATGGCGACCAGTTATAGGAAATGATAGTATTCGGAGAAAGGGCAATCGACCATTTCGAAAGCGTTCCCAAATCTTGTCCGAAACCATCAATTACATTTAAAGTCCAGGTACCATTTGCTGATCCTGTTAGATTGCTGAATGGCGATTGTGGCAGGAAATTACCTGTGAATGGCGCTACACCCGATGCAATTGCTGTTGTTGCTGTTGATGTAAATACCGTTCCGTAAAAATTGTCGCCTGCCCCTCCTACTCCTGAAGCAAGATTTATTGATGATCCGTTTGGAGCAATCAGACGCAAAGTAAGATCAGCTACGTATGGGTGAATTAAACTGTCGATGGTAACAGAAATAACCGATGATGCACTGATTGATTGTCCGATGGCTATCGTAGATGAAATACCTGTTTGATTGGCATCCGGAATTGCAATATCAGTGCTGTTTGAGCCGGTACTGCTTCCTGAACCAGAAACTGCTGCTGTAGCAGAAAGATTCACAGATGCACCTGAACAAATTGGTGCTGCTCCACTAACACTAACTGATGGAGACTGATTGGCTGCTACAGTCACCGACTTGCTGCCTACACATCCGTTTGCATCTGTAACAGTACAAGTATAAACTCCATTGGTTCCTGATGTCGCAACCGGAATTACAGGAGTAGCAGAAGTTGATGTAAATCCTCCCGGACCAGTCCATGAATAAGTAACACCACCCGCAGCGTTCAATTGAATAGGACCGCCTAAACAAACAGGACTTGCAGATACTACCAGATTAGCATTGATCTGTAAACCCATTACGTTAACAGCATCCCAGGCATTCTTTACGGATACTGCCTCTGGTGAACAGTTACCATACAAATCGGTCGCTGACTGTAATGAATAAAAGGCTGCATCACTGTATTGAGATGATGAAGTTAAATAGAATGTATTGTTACGGTAAGCAATCATGCGTGCTTTGGTCATGGTAATTCCTGTAACATTGAAGTTGAAGCCAACATCATTGGTTCCTGAACCACCAACACATAACAGGTAATACCAGTAATTCTGCACACCACTATTTTGATGTACACCACCGTTATCTCCGGTTCCGGTGTACCAGTTGGTTCCCAAATAAGTATCAGGATCGCCGGCTGAATTCGGATTGCTCATAGAACGCAATGCATCACCCGGAGTGCCCGGAGTGTAACACTGATCTCCTAATAACCAGTTTGCTGTACCAGGGCGAGCAAAGAAATCAACGGTGATACCAAAGATATCACTGAACGATTCATTCAATGCACCTGACTGATAGGAGTAAACTAAGTTAGATGAGAAGTTTGTTACCCCATGTGTTAATTCATGTGCTACCACATCCAATTCTGTAAGTGGTGAAAAGGTTGCTCCATTTCCATCACCATAGGTCATTTGTGAACCATTCCAGAAGGCATTGTTATAGTTAGAACTGTAGTGAACATAAGAACGAAGAACAGCACCTGCATTGTTGTAACTGTTTCTGCCGTGTGTCTGGAAATAGTAATCGTATGTCATTTGGGTTCCCCAGTGTGCATCCAAAGCAGCATCATCCTGGTTGGTATTTGTACTCCAGAAATTATCGGCATCAGTAAAATCGACAGCAGTCCCATAGTTGGTGCCGTTGTTCATATCATAGGTTTCAACACCACCACCTCTGGTTACATCCCGTAAACGGTAGCTTCCCGGTGCTATTGAATCGGTAGTAAATGATCTTAGACCGCTGTAACGGGTATTACCGGATCCATTTGCAGCAAAGGTGCAAATGCGGTTTTCTTTAAACATCACCTTGCCATTCTCAGCATTGATGTAAATGTTATAGCGTTGATGTGGCTCATGTGCATAGATATCGAACTTCCAGCAAAGCGAAGTTGTTTGTCCTTTTTCAAATCCCAAAGAAGGCAATATAACCAGTTCTCCTTTCGGACGATCTTTGCCATGTGAATGTCCAACCAAAGCAATTTGCTCCGCATCCGGAGTCTCCCACAAATAAACCGATGCTCCGATATTTTCCAAAGCGCGGTCTAATGCTTCTGTCTCTCCAATTACGGGACTGGTTGTTGCCGGAAGACTTTTGTAAAAAACACCATTCATGGATTTAATCACACCCTGACGTTCATGCACAATATACTCTCCGGTTTGTACAGGAATACCACGATAGTACTGCTGATAACGGTGATGCTGCATGCCCAGTTCATCATGGTCGGTGCGGATTAACTGCCAACTATCATTGGAATTAAGCTGCAGGACTTCTTTCATAATAGAAGTTGTTGCTGATGCCGGCACAAAACTGTTATCGCGGAACGATACAAATAAGGGTGCCGGTGTTCGGTTGTCGAACCGCACGAATTGTGCAGAAGGATGAAATTTTTCAGCCTCACGGCCAACCAGATTTTGTGCCATCATGGAACCTGAAAGGAAGGTCATTCCCAGGCCAAGTAGTAATTTACGCATAGGTGATTTTGGTTAGATATGTTTTAAAAAGCAAAACCGGACAATGGGGTTGCCCGCTTTCGATATGCTAAAATACCACTATTGGTAATGCGACGCAAGATGCGACCATGTAGAATGTATTCGACAGGCATTTTGGTTGAAAAGTTTTTATCAATTACTTGATATTAAACACTTTAAATTTTAACACCCAAAATTCTGTTAATAAATTCAAAAAGAAATGCCGCCGAAAATGAATCCGGCGGCATTTGTGAATTGTGTTTTAAAATATCAGTAGTTGGCAATGGCGTAATTCACCGCTGAACCTGCGTTCAGGTTTCCATACCCTTTGGTACTGTTGCGGCTCGGATAAAACTGAGCAGTGTTGGTCAGACAAGTTTGCAACTGCGCTCTGGTCATGTTTGGTTTTGTGCTCCACACCAGTGCCGCAATTCCTGCAGCAGTTGCCGTTGCACTCGAGCTACCACCAATATAGGAAGGCGTCACTCCTGAGAATGGCAAGGTGAGTGAATTGCGATTGCTGTTGGCTGTTCTTTCCATGGTTATGGTATATAATACAGCTCCGCCATCGTGACAAGAACTGCATTTACTACCATTTTCTTTTACTCCGGTTACTGCAACACAGGAGCTGTATGCAGCCGGATAAATCACACCCCACCAGCTGGTCCAGCTAAAGGATGTTCCTGCTGCTGCCAGAATAAATTTACCTAAGCCATAAGCATAGTCAACACCGTCTTTTAACACACTACTCGAAAATGGTGTTCCAATGCTCATGCTGATGATTTTCACATCTCCCCTGTTTCCCATTCTGATGAGTGCATTTTTAACAGCAGTTTTTTCAGATGAAGCATCCAAGACTACATCGTTGCAGGCACGGATGAAATGCAGATTACTCTTATAGGCAACACCGGTTGTAGCATTCTGATTGTTTCGTGGTCCCGCTGCTTGTCCGCACATGCTATTGCCATGCGTACAACTGTTATACGGACCATTTCCCAGGGTGTAATCGGTGCTGATGGCACGACCAACATTGGAGTCGCCATTGTTAAAGGATGCACCCAATAATGGTTGTGAAGAACTGATTCCGGCATCTATCACACCAATAGTGATGCCTTGTCCCTGACTTACATTCCAGGCTGCCGGAACATTCTGATTGTTATAGTTCCAGGGTAAAATCGCTCCCGGAGTAATGGTTGTATAATCGGCTGCTGTCAATGCCTGAGTTGAGGCATCACAACCCGATGAAGAACTAATGCGGCTTCTGTCTGCAGGCCAGTAATCGAGGGGCTCGATGTAACGCACATTTTCCAGATTGTATAGCGCCGTCAGCACATTTTTATCCGTTAACCGGACAGTTAATATGGGCAACACCTGATCATCTTCTATTAATATATCATTCAACGACACCGGATTTTCCGATACCGCATTCAGCTCTTTCAGAATAAAAGCTATCAGCGCATCATGCACTTCTTTATAGGCACCCGACTTAACATTGATTTCATGCAGTTTGCCGCTGATATCTCCGGCTCCCAATGGCTTGTACCCTATTGCCACCGAATGATCATTGTACTGAACGGCACTCCACAGTGTTTTGACATCCACCCATTCCCACTGAAAATCGTTACGCGATTCCAGTAAACCAATGACCGTTTTATCAAGGTCCTGCTGAGACAATGGATCACCCGCCGGTACTGCTACAGGATTCGCTTTCTGTTTCAGCACACCCGCCTGTGGTTCCGGGAGATTGTCCTCGGGCTTGTTACAAGCAAAAATACCGGTCATCACGACCAGAAATACATAGATAAGATTTTTCTTCATAAGGTTAGTTTTTTTAGGTTTGAAAAATTAGTGTTGAGGAATTAACAAATGTATAAAAAGATCTGACATTTACAAAAACCTCCAAATTTATATCGCCGGCAAAAATAAACGGTCAATTGTTTATGAGCAAGTATAAACGAATATAGGCGTTTATTTTAATGGAGGCGGTTTCCTAAACAGAAATCACCTTACAGCTTAGCCGAATGCTCAAAAATCTAGATAAGCCACATGGTGATATAAAATAAGGCTATCCGGTAATAATGAATGGTGCTAAACATAAGAAATATTAGCAAAGGTGTTTTGAGAGCCGACCAGTACCATTTGCTTCCGTAGAAATTTATTTGACCCCTAAATAGAAAGTAACATATTGTAATGGTACTTATAATACTAAATATGTTACCCGAAAATAAAAATTTCCAATCCATTCCTAAATAAGCTGCACCCTGAATCACGCAATAAAAGATATTTGCAAGAACTACCAGATTCACGAGTAACTGAAAACTATAAAATTCCAAAGCAAATAGTAAATGATCATAAAAATACTTTTTCCCTTGGTAATGAACTACCATCAATATCACCGATAACATCAAAACCAAAAGCACTATCAACATCTTCGATAAATTCGTCGACTTATCCTGATACCTCTCCTGAAATTCCTGCATCGCCATCGTATGATTCGTTAAATACTCATCCACAATTTCGGTTGCCCGCCGACTGTGAGCCCCCAAATCATTCATTTGGGTTTTTAAAGTGGAATTGTAGGTATCGTAAACAGGAAATAAAAAATAAAAAAAGTTGGCGACAAAAAATAACGATATCATTTTCATATATGGAACCCGGATGCCTTCCGCTATATTCCACGATAAATGTCCGGGCTTAGTCAGTAAAAGCTTCAGACTCTTTATAAATTTCCCATCCAGAAAGGTAAAGGCATTCAGCAAATGATCCAGGAAATTCAAAATCGATCGCTCCTCCGGCTCCGTAACTTTCTCACCACACAAATTGCAATATCGTCCGCTGAAAGTGTTCTCGCAGACTTTACAGGTACGCGCCAATTTCATGTCGAACGATTGCGGAACTCTCTTAAAAGGATTTATCTTCATTTAACTTAATTTATTATTCCCCATTCGCCACTTTTCGGCGACTAACAATTTTTCCATCTCTTTTCTTCACAACCGTAACGGAATCTGCTTCATACTGCTCTTCAATAATATAATCAATTGCTTTTTTATCAGCCTTCAAATAGGTATTGGTAATCACATAGTCATCCACACTCATCTTCCAGAATGTTGTAATCATGTTTTTATCTTTATCATATTCCATGTTCGTACCGCTGAATAATTGCGAATACTCAAATTTGCCACTCTTCGGATCAAATAAAAACACATTGGTTGATGTATTTGCACCAGCTGCTGCACGCTCAAACAAAATCTCATAATCACACCATGAATCTTCATTTTTATCCTCGCAACTGATAACATACTCACCATTATTTTCTAAATCGGACATACTGTAAAATGTATTTGACAAATCCGGTGAATTCTCCGGTGCAAATAACAACCGTTCTTTACCTGCTTCCTTCAACTGCATTTGTATAATCCGCAAATTATGTTCCTGATCCGTTGTTCGAATCAAACGTTCAGCCATGTATTCCCAATAACACTTTAGCTTATTGACTTCAAACACTTTGCTTTTCACAATAACAGTGTCTTGAACCTGTTCTGCAATGCGCTCCGATTTATGATGCGTCACTGAAGCATTCATGCCGGAAGCTGCAGAATCAATCGCCACATCCGAACTCGCCGTTGAGTCCGATCCGTTTGCAGCTTCTTCCTTAGTTACAGGTGCATGACAACCACCGACGATCACCATCAAAAATAATATAAAAATAAGTTTGTATCGAGCCATGCTAATTAACTTCAATAAAATCTATCACGGCATCAGGTCGCTTCAATCCCTTGTATTCCTCATCATCATACTTCCCTACCCTGTTCGATTCAGTTGTTTTAAACACGACCTTAATTTGTAAATCATCCAGATAAACATACTCATCATCACTCAGTAAATCTGCATGCAATTTTTCTTTCGGATATAACTGAAAAAGCTCCTTCGCAGTTAATCCCTTATGCACTTTGCCAAATGGAATCTTTTCCGACAGCACAATTATAGTCCGCACAAGTTGCAAATCATCGGCATTTAGCAACACCACCGCCAGAGTATCATTTCCCCAGGTAACCTGTTGAGCAACCACTTCACCGGCTGCACAATTACTGTAACTGTCGGTAACAGGTTCTACTGTTGCGTAACCATAGGCAGATTTGACTTCATCCAAATTCATGTAGGTCGCTATTTTACCCGCCCATCGCACATCAACCATAGCATATCGCGATTCATCCAAATGTTTCACCTTCTTCAATTCCCGATCCTCAATTTTATAAACACCACTCTGAATGCAATCGCTGTTACCGGAGCTAAAACTTACCACATGCAATTCATTATTTTGCAAAATTACATTCGATCGACAAGAAATTGCTTGCCCGGTAGCATCTTCCGAATCGGTATTATAAGTTTCTAAATTAGCAGTAACAGGAACTTCCACACATGTTTTTCTTACTGGATCAATCAAATTAAAAGTACCGTTCGAATTCGATATCCCTCTCGATGCATGTGTAGAAAAGGTTTCATAAAAAATATAAGTTCCGTTGTACTGAAGCTTTTTATTCTCCATCGAATTGTCAGCGGGCAGACTCATAGCCAGCCAGCGATTCCCTTCGCGTGCAATCAAACACAGTCCGCCGCTTTTTTTATACACACCAACCGTAAAATAATCTGGAGAAAGATAATGCAGTTGCTCCTTCCTGAGCTTTTCAATTGCCGCCTTATCAAAAATGGTATCCAACACTTCCAGAGGGATTATTTCATAGGTAAACTGAGCCTTCAACGGATAAAAAGTCATCATCAAAATCACGATGCACACTACGCTTCTTACCATTTTCGAAATCATCCTTTAAATCCGGCTTTAACTTTTAATACCTATATATCTCATTGAATAACAATCAAATACCGTATTCATCGACAGATGCATGGTAAGGTATATTGCATCAAATGTAGTACAAAAAAATAAAATCCGTTATCAATGCATAGCAGGTTTTCAGCCAGCCATCATATTTCTATTGCATGGATGCTTTTCTCTTTGGGCGTTCCCCTTCGGGGCGGGCTTTCACCGGTACACGGTACCTGGCTCAATCCCTAACGCAAAATGGAGACCGATTAAACCAGATGCACTTCCCAAAGTGTTTTCGGATTCAATTGTCGCGTGGCACGTACCCTCATCATGACCGATTCACCATTCTTTTTGGTATGCTTCAGGTTTCCGTAAAAACATCGTTCTGAACTGTGCAATTCAAGATCATGAATGATATCACTCAAGTCCTCGTCTTTCCAAAGCTCCGTAATGCTTAATCCAATTAAACCATTGCCCTCATAATTGCAAAAATCTTTCGCACGCTGATTCGCATCGACTATCAGTAAAGTACTCTCATCAAAAACCCAGGATGGATAATCCCGCGCGTGGAGCTGAAATTGCATCAATTTGCTTATAGATTCAGCTTGGAGCATCGCTTTCATAAAATAATTATTTTTCACAAGATAATCATTTCGAGATCAATTGCAACTTTAAAGAGAGGTTATGGAGGTATCATTAAACCTCAAGAGCATGTTTCAAGTCAGCTATGAAAAGCATGAAGAGGATCGATTCTAGCAATACAAGTGCATAAAAATCTATCTGCCAGCCGGTAGTTACCATAGAGCGATTTTACTCAAAATTGTTCCTCATGCAAAAAGCATCTGTCAGGACACCCATTTTTCACCTATTTCATTTCAATTCCAATGGCAACCAGCAACTTTTCTCTGGCATTTTCATTTAATAATCCCCATTTCATTTTGGCCAATGATGGAGTAGAATAAGTTTGCCCTTCAAAACTAAAATCTGTATATCCAATGCAATTCCCATCCTTATCGTGAAAAGTGAAATACGAATCAAAATAGGGAGTTCCCAATTCGCCCCAGACATACGAAGAGGTGTCATTTAAAACCTGCAAAATGGTTTCAGTCTGTTGCCGGTTTAAACTTACCGGCATTTTCCAAAACCGGTGAAAATGCAGCTCAGCCGACTCCGGTCTTTCCAATGGAAATTGAATCCCATCCTTAAATTCCATGGCACAATCTGCTGCATAACTTTCTTTCATTGACACTTTATCATGAGTGAAACGCTGTGCTACTGCTGCTTTGCACTTCTCCGCATGATGGTAAGCATTCACAATCATAATTGATACTATTGCAAGCAACAAAATCAACGAAACAACAACTAAATTTTTAGTTTTCATCTCACAAATGAAATTAATTGACCGCTATTTCTTCCAACAATTCACTCTCAAATATAGCAGCCGGTGAAATGACTAATTCGTTTAAGGGGATTTTATTTCCATATCGTTCTTTCATTTTATTTTTGACAGCAGCAGATGATAGATCAAAATCACTTAATTTTTGAAGATCTCCTATTTCAATTCCTGCAGCCCTTTCATAAATTTTCCATATCAATTCAGAACAATAAATTTTATCATCACTCCATTCAAATGTCAAATCATAATTTTTGCCTGTAAATTTATCACCTTCTTCCTTCATTTTCGCGATTGTTTGAGGCGTTAAAATGGCATCAGCATTTTTGAGTCGTTTTATTACGAAATGACCACCATCACCACGGGCAATCCATTCATCCAACGGAGTGGACTTTACCGGTTGAATTGCTTCAAATACATAGAACTTCCCTTTGTTATTGTAAATTATTCCACAATGAGAATATTTGGAGCCGGTGGCCTGCTGTATTGCCTGACTTTGACCGGATCGTGAAGTCTGAAAAATCAGATCACCATTTCTGATCGATTTTGCAGTTGCCAATTGATCGACTTTTGCAGAAGCCGATTTAAGATCCCCGGTAGACTTAAAAAAACCGGTATAATTGAAAACAAAGCCCAAAATCAAAATTCCGGCTATTCCTAAAATCCAAAACCATTTTCTCATAGTATCCTGATTGACCAATTTACGTGCTGACTAAATCATCAAGGCGACTTTTAATTACCCAGTGCTATCCGATATCAGTGTTAACAGAATTTCCTGACATAAAATCAACCACCATCAGACTGCTTTAGCCGTTTAATCTTATCTGCTATCGTTGCATCAATTTCCTGCCATTCGTGCATATTATCGAGTCGAAATTCCTTGTAAACTTCCAGAAAACGCATGGTTTCTGTTTCTATTGTTTCCACCGTTCCAAAAGTACTGGATGTTGCCAACGCATAACCATCATCAAGTGGTAACATAAGCCGTTGTTCCTCTTCCGACAATCCCGCAGTGCGGATAAGCATGTCAATTGCACTAACCGCATTTTTCAGCGACAACGTCCCATCCACAAACCTTCGGTAAACCAATCCCAACACCACCCGACCTGCAACAGGCGCCATTTCCGGTCCAATAAAGCCATTTAACAGCGTTATAATATCATTCTTATCCCTGTTCCCCACCAACGATAACTCAACGACAAAACTGTCCGGAGCATCATCCTTCAAAATCACCCCATCAGCCCAGGCCACAATCTCATTTTGTGCAATTACATTGGTGGTAAGCCCCAGACTGAAAACGCGGAAGAGAACGGGGTTAGTTGGGTGGGTTGGGGACATGGGGATTAAATGTAAAGAAAAAACAATATTTAGAATATCAGCAAATGCAAAGTTCCACGTAGGGAAATGGTATAAATTGTGTCAACCGAAATATCTGTTCAGCATCTGTGACATCTGATGTCCTCATATTACCATTTCCAGCAAGAACTTTCAAAGTGTGACAATTCGTCAAGGATTCATTTCCTTTAGTCTCCAGCTTTTGATTCAAATTACGCCAATTTGCTCCAGAATCAATACTACCGATTAATAATGCAACTAGATCAACACTTGAAAGAAGTCATTCCTCTTTTTCAAAATCCTAAAATGCAAGCATTTGTATTTCTTGACATAGCCACATTGCTGTTTGTATGGTCATATTTTTCAATCAAAATATTTTCGAAAAAAATAATTGATTCTTTCAAACCACATGCATCATGAATTTTTGAAACCTCTTATATCTTCATCGTTTAAGCAAAACCCAATTTGGCTATTTGAATCCAAATTCACTTATAAAGAGCCTGTCCTAAATATTGGGTGCCACCAATAAAATACACAAACGGACCACCTGCAAGCTTATAAGAAGTCGAAGTTGCAAGTTTTGCATTTACGGCTGCAGAAAGACCTGACGTAGATGTTGAATGTACAATTGTGTAACTACTCAACATCACTTTTTCAGAAGCTACAACTTCTGATGATGGGATTATCTCTTGAGCATCGGATTTAGAACAAGAAACAAAAAAGAAAGAACCAATTACAAATACGATTAAATAAAGATAAGTTTTCATTTGCTAAATTTTTAAATGGTGAATATTAATGAATTAATTACCTAAAATAAATATTAAGCTATTAAATAATGCTCTTTATTGATGTCACAATTTATTAAATAAATCTTACTAATTTCTATACTATATTGATATACTAAAATCAAATGGGAAAATATTTCTTTATGCACACATTTAATATATGTGCAAAAGAAATCAACTATAGATTGAAGTAATGATATCACCAGTTTTCATTTTCTAAATACTATGCTAAATTGAAGAAACTAAAGAGGCGGAAGTAAATGTGGAAACGAATGCTGATATGGCTTTGCTTTTAATTGATCACCATAATTTTGAGTCATTCGAATATATATATGCCAAATTAATTAATTAAAACAGATATTCCAAAAAAAATTAGCTTCTTTTTACAAAACCTAAAATCTTATTTATCAATACATTACAAATCTGAAAATCCACATTCTTTAGTGAAGAGCAAAAAGACTGGATTCAAGTAAACCTTGATTTCATTGCCAACACTTGAGAAACTGTTGACACACCGGAAGAAGTTGACTTAAGAATTACCACAGAGCAAATTGCCCGAAAATTCATTAAGTTTCACGAAGTGCCTCAGGGTACAATTGAAATGCTCCAGTCAAAATTGATGGAACTGGGATTTAAACGAGGACTGGTCGAATGGCCGGTCATGAAAGATGATCCCTTTTACAACACACCAGAAAAATGTTTCGCAATATGCTGGTTCCTCAAAAAGAAAAAGTGAAGCAAATTATTCTGCATTTATTAAAACACCCAAATTAGCAATACAACCACGTAGGTGATTAGACGCCCCTTCCGGTGGTACTCCCCCAATACCATCAGTCGCTTTTTTAAAGTTCGAATGGTATATGATAATTACCCTTAGAAGGGATCGTTTCCACATTTACATCTTCTCTGATCTTAAATTGCTTCTTTATAAAATCACCAGTTCTGAAAAGATCCTGATAATATATTTTTTTTAGTGATCCATTCGTGTCAATTGAATCAAATATTAATTGATCTATTTTTCTGTTGAAATAAGGGAAAGAATACCCTACGATTATTAAATATTCAGTGTTATTTGCAAAATTTGGAATTAATACATTACGCATGTGAAAGGAATTATCTTCCCAACCAAATGTAAAAAAGTCAAAGGGATTTTGTACATCTGCAAAATCATTTATTAGTTCAAGCAAAGTTAATTTTTGTTTCCCATTCATGTAACTATTTATTAATTGGTTTTTCTCTTCAATGAAAAATCCTGCAATTCCATTTAGATGTATCATATCATAATCTGTAGGATTAAGTTGAAGGCTATTTACATTAGTCACGTGTCCATATTTAGGATAATACTTGATAACACTAGGTGTATGTACATTTGCTGAGCCTTCACGACGGGATTTTTCTTCAGATAAATAGTTTGCAGCAATCTGAAATTGAAAATCGTAATTCCAATTGAATATTTTAATATTTGTTGGCATTTGAAGGGAGTCGTTGAGTAAAGTTGTTATGAATGATAAAGGTCTATTATCTATTCTAAAATCAACAAATTGGAGTTTCAAAAAAAAGAATGTTAGAATTCGCTTCGTTTTTATAAATTGTTCTTTATTTGTAAGGTAAAGAAATTTGCAGTAAGTGTCTGGAGAGCCGAATCGATTTATGCCTTCCACAACAACTTCTGAAACTTCATAAAGTTCTTTCATCAAAGACTTATGGTTCTTAAATTTTGAATCGGCTAAAACTTTTCTTATATCATCACCACATTCTCGAAGATAGGATTGAAAAGTTTTTTCAGCTCCTTGTAAAGTAGGAATTGCAAAAGCACTTGCTCCTGCTCCAAAAAGATAAGTTATATTTGTCATGTTAATAATTTACATATTCGGTATACTAGTAAACAAACTTTTCGCATCACGTACTGTCAGCCCTTTCATGTATTCATCCATCTGGTCCAGACTGTGATGTCTGTTTTGAATCTGAAGTTCCTTTAAGGGGATCCCTGCCATGGCAGCTCGTTGGTTCATTGTATACTTTCATGGATACAAACTCCTTTTCCGGCCTATTTTCAAATGATCCCATAATTTCAGGAAAGCTTTTGAAAAATGACATTGACAAACTCGCTTTCCCTAGAGCAAAATATTTCAAAAGTAGAAAATATACTTGCAAATTATACAAAAGACATAAAAATTTGACTACACTAGATGAATTTCACCGAAACCGTTCATTTATTTAACGCCTTTGAATGATATCAAACTTTAAACCCCAAATAAAATTCCCTTCACTGAGGTGAACATAATCGTGCAGACATGGAGCATTTTAAGGTATGAACAGAAAAATATGTGACTCAGAATGGCGCAGGTTGAAAATAAATTTAACTGTTGTATCAAGAATTTATAATATGAAATCTGAATGGTTCACTCTCAAAAGCTTGAAGGATATTAAAAACTAACTTGTGCTTATTCGTATTAAATAATAGCTTGGCTTTAACTAATTCAGGATATCGATTAAATGAAACTTCCTTACAAACATCTCTCAAACTCAATTTCAAATGGTTGATAAATTTAGTTACCTCTGGAGGGTTAACCCCTTTTATATCAAATTCAAAAATCACAGTTTCTTGATTATCATCGTTATTTAAATTGAGCACCTGCCCGCTCATGATAGGATTATAATGCAGTTGTTCAATTTGTTTTCGAATTGATTGGAATTCCTCTCGAAATAAATCAAATTGTGAAACCTCCTCAGTTCCAATTTTCGCAACTTTAAAGGTTCCATATTCCTTCAGGAAAGTGCTGTAATCGGGATCATTAATTG
>CAUJFJ010000085.1 GCA_963169675.1 Bacteroidota bacterium | reverse complement strand
ATCGCGATTTTTTCCTGTTGTTTTCAAGGACTGTCGATTTAACTCCTGAAAAAATACTCTTCCACATATAATTAAAAATAAAGCGCTCCTCATTCCGTTGTTCTCCAATTTTCCCATTCATAAAAACACCTTTCGAATCAGGATTTGCTTCCGGAACAATGAAATCATCTGCTATAAAACTAAGTACTTTTGAAACTATACCTGTCGAATCCCTGGAATTCTTTGAAACCAATGCAAAATTCAGATTTTCATACGTAAGCTTCATATCACCTTTCGAACTGTCACTGTTAGCCCGGAAATTAAAATACATACTTGAAATTTTTCCATTACTGAATAAAACATTTCCTAAAGGACCGCTCACTGGATTTAAAGAGACAAAAGGCAAGTTCAATAAAGATCCATTACAATTAAAATACTTTTCGCCGTAAGGAAAATCAATGGAAGCATTTAGCTTGCCTTTCTCCATTAGATCGGCCTCTGCTTTGACAGAAACCTTTCCTGTTGCATTGGTTGAAGTATGCACATTCAAAATAACGGCTTTCAGGTTTGTGAAATTCACTATTCCGGGTTTCTGAACTCCTTCTGCCTGTTCAGCATATATGATGTTACAACCATCAAGTATTACGGAATCAACTTGCATTTCAATAGGCACATCATTTAATATCTGCTGTAAAAAGGGTTTAATATCATTCTCTTTTCTCTTTAGATTCTTGTCACGGTAAACCGAAAGGTATGCTCTAGTAAGATTTATATTAAAGTCCAGATTGTATGCATCACTTTGCAACAAAATATTAGTAGGAATAATATGCACAATGGGCGCTACCATTTCGAACCTGTCTGTTTGATATTTTTCATGCTTAAAAAATTCATGCGGTTTATGCTGTGGCAAAACTGACAATGAATCGATATAAATGATTTTATCCGGACCGGTATTATCAGCAGACACCCATCCCATTTTATATTGACCATTCCCGGTATTATAAACGGTGCTTCCAAATTCGAACCTGATAGATTCAGCATTATAATTTCCGCCTGCTAAATTCAAAGATTCAATAGAAAGTAATTTAATGCTGCTTATAAATTCTGACTTATCGGACGAACTCACCTCTACAACCGATTCCAATAAATTCATTTCACCAAATTCAAATTTTACAGCTTGTTCCGAACGATCGGTTTCCAGGGAATCAGAATCCAAAATTCTTACTTTTACTTTGGCATTAGAAATAGTCACCGATTCCATGGAAATATCCTTTTCAAAAATAAATTTTACCCATTTTATTCCTGTGACCGATACATTCTGAATATTTCCCTGAAGGGCAACCGTTTCTTTAAGATCAATTTTGCTAAAACTTATCTCAGTGGCAAATACCGAAGCTGTCCACACATTTACATTCATAGTAGCAATTGAAATGCCCTGTTTATGTAAGTAATTTCTAAGGTAATATGCTGTGACTGGACCAGCTATAAATACTAAAGCAACAAAAACCAAAATAATAATTCCGAAAACTTTCAGTCCCTTTGAATATTTCATACTTTTGATACATAGCCAAAGGAATGCCAATCATTTGGAATGAATGTTGAAATTGGAAGTCTCTGTTATATTAATGCTCAAATATGTTAACGATTAAAGAAACCGGATCGATTTTAAAAGAAACCTTCCTCAAATTTTTGGATGACAGAGGTGTTAAGTTAAGTGCAGCTTTAGCATATTACACCATCTTTTCCCTCCCCCCTCTCCTCATTCTCATTACAGCTGTAACCGGTTTTTTTTATGGCCAGGATGCTATTGAAGGCAGGATATATTTTCAGATACAGGGTATGGTTGGTAAGGAAGCAGCCCTGCAAGTTCAGGAGGCAATAAAAAATACTTCCATTGATAACAATTCAACATGGGCTACCATAGTGAGCATTATTGCTTTACTTTTTGGTGCAACAGGCGTTTTTTCAGAAATTCAGGATTCGATAAATGTAATATGGGGATTGAAAGCTAAACCTAAAAAAGGTTTTATTAAGCTTATTATCAATAGATTAATATCGTTTAGTATGATCATCACCATAGGATTTTTATTATTGGTTTCATTGATCCTGAATGCTTTGATAGACCTTTTTAATGAACGCTTACAACTGCTATTCCCTGATTTAGCGGTAATTACTTTCTATGTTTTTAATCAATTATTTATGCTTTCAGTGATAACTTCTTTATTCATTACTATCTTTAAAGTATTGCCGGACGCAAAAATATATTGGCGCGATGTGTTTATAGGTTCCATTTTTACTGCAATTCTATTTATGGCAGGTAAATGGCTTATTGGGCTTTACCTCGGCGGATCAGATGTCGCAACAGCATATGGTGCGGCAGGTTCTGTAATTATAATTTTATTATGGGTATATTATTCCTCAATAATATTATTTCTAGGGGCAGAATTTACCCAGATATATGCTTTGAGGCATGGAAAAACCATTCAGCCTTCTGATTATGCTGTATTTGTGGTCCAAAAAACAGAAGAAATTGCTCATCCTAAAGCCAGTTGAAGCGAATGGTACTAAGTTTGCAACACCTACATTTTCGAAATTAAAATATGAGAGATTTAAAGCTAAAAGTACTTGTAGTTGATGATGATGAGGATGATTATTTTCTTACCAAAGAATTATTCAGTGAATTTTTGCATGACAACATACAAGTTGACTGGGCACCAACCTACGCTAAAGCAATTGCGGGATTGAAAGATCCCAGTTATCATATCTTTCTTGTAGATTACTTATTAGGCGGTCATACCGGATTAGATTTCTTGAATGCTGCTAAATCATCAAATCTCAACAAACCAATAATTATGTTGACTGGTAAAGGCGACCAAAGAATAGATTTAATGGCAATGGAACACGGAGCTGCAGATTATCTTGTTAAAAATGATCTGGATGCTCAAAAACTGGAGCGTTCCATAAGATATGCATTTGAGCGATATGATCATTCGAAACAATTACGTGAAAGTGAAGAAAAATTCAGGCGTATTTTTGAGCAGAGTCGTGACCTTATTTATATTACTGATGAAGCTGGAAATTTTTTGGATGCAAATGATTCAGTTGAAAGAGTTTTAGGTTATTCGCACAAAGAATTACTTTCAATGAACATGATGCAACTATACGAAGATCCACAAAAACGAAATCGGATACTCGATGCAGTAAAACTTCATGGTGAAATAATTGATTTTGAAAAAATTTTGATTGCCAAAAACGGCGAAAAGAAAATTTGCCTGGTATCAGCCGGAACTCATAAAGATCCCTCCGGAAAAATTATATTTCAGGGAATTATTCATGATATTACTAAACGAAGAAAAGCAGAGCAGGATCTTGCAACAGCAGAAAAACTGGCTGTTACCGGTCAGGTAGTGCGTATGATTGCACATGAAGTCCGTAACCCCTTAACTAATATCAATCTTGCTCTGGAACAAATGGAGTCGGAGATGGAAGATAAAACCAATCAGGAAATTTACTTTGATATTATTAAAAGAAATCTGAATCGCATCAATGTGCTTATAACTGAATTGTTAAATTCATCGAAACCTGCAGAACTGACTTTTAACAAGTACTCCATCAATAAAATTGTAGATGATTCCTTAAATGACATAAAAGATCGTATCATGTTGAAGGAAGTTAAAGTAATTAAAAACTATTCAACAGACATCTGCGATGTTACCGTTGATTACGAAAAAATTAAAATCGCACTTCTCAATATTCTGGTAAATGCCATTGAATCTGTTGATGATAACAACGGAGCCCTCAAGATTACTACAAAAGCTGAAGATGGTGTTTGTGTTGTTGAAATCGAAGACAACGGAGTCGGAATTCCAAGTGAATCATTACCCAAAATTTTTGATCCATTCTTTAGTGGCAAGGCAAACGGTACCGGTTTAGGATTGAGTACTACACATAACATTATACGATCTCATAAAGGAATTGTGGATGTCACAAGCGAACCTGGAAAAGGTACTAAATTCACTGTTAAACTTGAACTGTAATGAACAACCAACGTAAAATTCTTGTAATTGATGATGAAATTGATTTAGTAAATTTCATGTCTACCATTCTCACAAAAGAAGGATATTCAGTTGAATCTGCATCCACGGTGCCCGATGGTAAAGAAAAAATTGCTCAAGGCAAATATGATCTGGTCATTTCAGATATTATGCTTCCATTTTGGGGAGGCTTTGATCTGGTCGATGCTGTTAAAGAAAATCCGGATACTAAAGATACTCCCGTTTTGGTTGTTACCGGTATGGATAATTCCGTCTTGGAGTCAACACACACCTTTGCAGATGCATGTCTTACAAAACCTTTTTCAGGAATACAATTGGTCGATAAAGTTAAAGAATTGTTGGCAAAGCCTGTATCAAAATAGTTGACACTCAAAACTTGAGTTTTACGGTTATCTATAAATTAATAGCTATATTAACTCACTTTTCTCTTTAAGAATTCAGGCAATTTAATCTTAGGTTTATACTCTTCTTCTTCACCGATCAAATACCCGAAAGGCTGGCTCGCCGGGAAGCTATCCATTACAACCTTGGCCATACCCAACAAAGGAATGAATAACATCATTCCCATCACGCCCCAGACGAAACCTCCGACAATTATAGCAAGCAGAGTTGCCAATGGGTTTATACTAACACTGGAGCCAACTACCTTAGGGGTAATAAAATTGTTGTCGAGGAATTGTACAACCACACAAACTCCGACTGCAGCAAAAGCGACCCAGGATTCATCTTTGGTTAATATTGCCATGGCAAATGGGAAAACGCTCCCTATAAACACACCGATATAGGGCACCAGATTTAAAATAGCAGCCATTAAGGCCAGTAATATTGCATGTTCAATTCCAAGCAGCTGAAATCCTATATAATTAAGAACCGCCAATATCCCGATATCGATAAGAAGCCCCTGAATATACTTTTGAGAAACTTTTGCAGTAGTTCCAATGACACCTATTACATGTTTGTTTTGTGATTCTGGTACTAACTTACATATAAATATCTTAATTTTCTTTTTGTAATAGGTAAAGAAGAAAATATAGATTGGGATCAAGCTGATGGCAGCAAGCATGGTTCCCGTGAATGAGAAGAAAGTAGATAAATAATCCCCACCTGAATCTTTTAATGATTCAGCTTGTTCATCAACAAACTGCTTTTGTTCTCTTTTTGAAATTGAAAATTTTTGAGAAATATATTGTTGTATGTCAGCTATCTTTTCGTTAAACTTATCTTTTAACATAGGACCATCATCCGCAAATGATTGGATCTGTGTATAAAAGAAAAAAGCTATACTTCCTATCACAACAAAAGCCAATAATATACTCAACACAATTGCTATTCCATGATGCACGCCTTTTCTGTTCAGGTAACGTGATACAGGAAGCAACAGAAATGTTAATAAAATGGCAAAAACCAATGGTATTAAAAAGGCACTTGCAACATACAAAATTGTAATCACCATCATGATCACAGCTAAAATAACAGCAAACTTGAAATAGGTTGGCCAGGTTGTCATAAGTTATATGAATTATAATATCAGTAAGTCTGTGTAAGCGAAAGGCATACCATTAATTTTTACCCCATAATTCATATTAAAACATTAAAAACTGTGGAATTCTATACTCAGTGTTCAAAATTTTTAAAAATCTACCTAATTAGCTACATTTGTCTGGTATGACTCCCATCCGGCCCAAAGTAGTCCTTTACAACCCTAAGGCAGTTTTTTATACCATGCCTTTGGCTTTAATTGCGCTGGCTTCTTATCTAGATAAAGACAAATACGATGTTCAAATTATTGATGGAAGGCTGGAAACGGATACTAGAAAGAAAATAATAGCTTCTTGCGAGGGTGCGGTTTGCTTTGCTGTAAGCGTTTTGACAGGAGCTCCTATTAAGGATTCCCTTGAAATGACGATTCAGGTTAAGAAGCACTTCCCGGAACTTAACATTGTCTGGGGCGGTTGGCATCCTTCGCTATTCCCGGATGAAACACTTCAGGAAACACCCATTAATGCGATAGTTAAAGGGCAGGGCGAAGTTGCGTTTGAAAAAATTATTGAAGCTATTTTAAATAAGCAATCATTTAAAGGAATTGAAGGGGTGTCTTACAAAGATCCTATGACAGGTGCAATTGTTCATAATCCGGAACGGACTATGATCGATATTAATAATTTCCCTGCTTTCAATTACGATTTCATTCCTGTGAATGCTTACGAAAAACTCAGTGGACGAAAACAACTGGATTATATAGCATCCCAAGGATGTCGGTTCAGATGCAACTTCTGCGCAGACCCATTCATGTATAAAAGAGGCTGGTATGGTTACGCTCCTACCAGAATTGCTAATGAACTCGAAACATTATGGAATAAATTTAAGTTTGAACATGTCCATTTTCAGGATGAAACATTTTTTACAATAGGTGCGCGAGTTGAAGCCATTGCAGAGGAATTTATAAAAAGAAAATTCCGATTTAGCTGGTTTGGCACCATGCGAGCCGATCAGGGTTCACGGTTGCCGGATGAAGTGTTTGCGAAATGTAAAGCATCAGGGCTCGAAAGAGTTATGATTGGTCTGGAATCGGGTTCGCAACGAATGATAGACTGGATGAAAAAAGATATTAAGATTCCACAAGTTTATGAATGTGCTCAAAAATGTCTAAAACATGGCATTGCAATAAATTTCAGTGTGATTATCGGATTCCCCGGAGAAACCGAAGCCGACATGGACGAAACCATTCGTGTGGTAACTGATTTACGTAAAATGAGTCCCGAGTTTCGCGTCAGTATTTTCTATTTTAAACCCTATCCGGGGAATGAAATTGCAGACGCACTTATTGCAGACGGTTATAAAATGCCTCAAGGCATCAAAGAATGGTCCGACTTCGATTATGTAGTGAAAGGGTCACCATGGATTCCGGAGAAAAAGTTTAAAGAGATCGAAAATTTTAAATTCTTTCAACGACTTGCCTGGTCAGAATCTTCATTATTAAAATCTCCCATTCAAAATTTAGCCAAGTGGAGAATTAAAAATAAAAGCTATCATTTACCGATAGAAAGAAAGTTGATTGAATTAATTTTCGACAGACAAAAGCTTAGTTAAAATAAAAACCATCATCACGTTGTTCGGTGATGATGGCCTATTCAAACTCCCTGAATAATTTCTTATTTGATTATAACCAACTTTTCTGTTGTCAGTACTCCATCTACTAATAACCTCATCATATAAGTTCCATTAGCAAGGTTTTCAGTTGAAACCGGAAGTGTTATTAATCCCTCTTGTTGTGGTAATGTTTGACGCAACACCTCTTTGCCATTAAGATCAAAGATTGAGATTCCATTGATTCCTTTATAATTCTTAACAAACAACGTCAATTGAGTCATATTTGATGCAGGATTTGGAGCTACACCAAGCAAAGCAGGCATGCCGCCATTTTCCTGAACTCCTGTAGCAGATAACTTCTCTTTATAAAATTCAAAATTCCCATTTGCACTTCCTCCAAAACCTGTAAACACCACTTTCCACAAAAATCCAAGTTTGTCGTTGACAAAAAACACAGTAGAATCTTGAATCAACCAGGCGTTTGTATTAAAATCATATGCCTTCCATTCATACCCGATGGTATTGATGTAATAAGAAGGTGTCAATCCCCATGGCGTAACTGTTTGTTCATCTACAGGATAAGCCTTAGCTACCGAAACACTATCGTTGGCTAATACACCTGAAACTTTGTATGGGAAGGGCAAGGCCGACATGTATTGAGCAAACGAAAGATCCCACGTGTACTTGTTAGGCTCTCTATCGAGAGTAGTGCCGGTTGCAAGAGAGTAATATCCGAAATTTTTCCCTGTAAAGGCAGATTTGCTAAGTGTTGTATTCACCTCAGCGGAACCATCAATATTAGCATAGGCAAAATAATAAGTATTATTCATCAGTGATTGAATCCATACTTTTTTGATTTCTCCAGTTGACATCTTCATGAAAAACAATGAATCGCCGGTTACAGCATGTGTTGCAAAATCATAAACACCCCAACCTAAATCAAACCCATTTGCAGCATCGGCGGTAATATTAAAAGCACCCGACCACCAACTAGTATCCTGATTCAATAATTCATTACCGGGATTTAACATGCCAACAGTGTCAGCAGCTGTTATTGCAGACCAATCGTTGACACTTTTACCAGCCTTGAACAGACGCACATTGTTTTTGCCATTAACAAGAATAGTAGCCTGAAATCCCGTAATCTGAAATGCAAGATCCCAATCGGTATTGGAAACATTTGCCTGTTCACCATTCTCCATGCTATAAAAAGCCTGGTTCGTATATCCGGGACCAATTGAAACAACATCAAATACCTGTTGGGCAGAAGTCCGGAACGGCAAGGAAACAGTTGCAAACGTAATTAGTAATGTAAGTAAAAATTTATTTTTCATGATAAGTGATATATATGTGTGTATTAAAGTCGTTGATATTCGAACAAGCAAGCTCCCTTATTACCAAGTGAATCATAGAAATCGAGGAAACGAATTTTATAATAAAATCCTGACGGGTCTTTTAAAGCATAGTATTTGTTTTCATAAATTATATAACCAAGATTAAAGTCATATAGTTTCCAGTCGAATCCAATTATTGCAGCTTCCTTATAAAAAGGAAAACTTCCCATGTCCTGCCCTATTACAGTTTCAAAAGATTTGAATCCAGGAGTAGAATCCTGTTGCATGATTGTGTTTTCACATCCCGCCCAGCGGTTCAATAACGCACCGGTTACAATGTAGTACCGATATGGAGAATTTACAGGTTCTGAATAATAAGTGTGAGTAAACTTGGTGAAAACAACATCCCACAAATTTTTCGGTGGTGCAACCTGTACTAATTGCCCGTTATTCTCAAATGAGAAATACATTAAGGAATAATCAGCGTTTTTAGGAAGTACAAATTCGGTGACATTGCTATTATTGAATGCAGCAAATTTTATTCTGTATTCAGTAGCATTTACAGAAATCAATTGCATTTTTCTCCAACGGTTGGCACCAAAATGTTCCGTCCTTCCACGATCGATTACATACACCTGATTCAATGAATTTCCTGAAAGATCCAACCAATTGCCAAATGCAGTGGAGTCATCATACAGATGGTCCGGATCTGTCTTCCATGTCAATCCGGTAGTATCGGCATTAAGAATATCTGTAGAACCTGTATTTACGATAAACATTAGCTTTCCGGTATTCAAATAAACCCTGAAACCTGTTTCAGAAGCTTCGAATGCCAAATCGTAGGAGCGATAAGGAACACTAAACTGTTGACCGGTTTCAAAATCAACGTACACCTGGTTATCGTAATTATTTCCCATAGCCGCAGTCATGGTTGTAATTTCTCCCGGCGGGGGCAACACTACTTTTTCATCTTCCTTTTCACAGGAAGCAAAGAATATTAAAAGTGATATGTAAACTAACAGATGTCTCATTTGCCAAATATGAAAGTGAGTTTACCAAAGTAGGATCTTCCTGTTCCAACAGCTTGCTCCTCATTACCTGCACTATGGGCAGATGCTGCATTCATAGCATTCACGTTAGTAACATTCAATATATTTTTAACTCCTGCAGCAAATGAGATTCTGTTTTTCAAAAATCCTTTTCTGACAGAAGCATCTAAAAACCTATAGCTATCATTGGTGAATTGCGTGATAGTCCCATCTTCATTCAATTTATATCCGGGTAATTTTCCATTAAATTTAAAGAATGTGGAAAATGTTAAATTCACTTTCGTGAGATGGTATTGTATATTAGCAGAAAAATCGGGGCTATAAATATACTGGTCGAAATCGGCACTGTCGCTGTAAATATTATATCGGCCTGTATACGAAACTCCTGCTCCGGCACTGAATCCTTTATATGATCCATTGATCCGGTAATTCATTCCATGAGTCGAATATTTTCCCAGATTGACATATGTGAATAAAGAATTTTCAGGATCAGGTTGTGCAAGTGTAATCAGATTGCGCATAGAATTGTAAAAACCTGACAGTTCGTGATTGAAAGTTATGGTATTATAATTATGAGTTACAGAAGTAGAAACATAAAAGTTATCGGAATATTCCGGAAGCAGGTTTTCATTCCCCTGAATATTATGGTTTATATCTACAAAGTAGAGGTACATTTCCTTTAAACCGGGAGCCCGGAAACCTTTTCCATAGGAACCTCTGATAGCAATAATTTTACTGAGTTGATACTTAACAGAAAAAGATGGAATAACCGGTGCTTTAAAATTCGTATTGTACGCTATTCTAAAACCGGGTTTAAATTCTAATTTAATTGTTGGTTTGTATGCTGCAGTAAAAAATAAAGCATAGTCGCCACTTGATTTTGTTTCTTCATTAAACCTGGAACCATCTGCAATTTCATGAGTCAGATCGATTCCCGATTGATAACTGATTTTGGAATCTTTGGACATGCCGCTGAATGTTGCTCTTCCTGTGATAGTGTGCATGCGTGTTGTGTCCTGTTCTTCACTACCTGCAACCAATGATTCGTTTAAGGTTGTCAAATCTTTGATGTAGGTATTTTTAATTCGCTGATAATATGAATGAGCAAACATAGCGCTCAATAACATATCGCGTCCGGGAATAAACGACGATTGAATCTGATTCGTAATTCGCTGCGTTTTATAATATTCATCAAAAGCATAAGCAGCATAAGGTGTCATTCTTGGGGTGCCTTTATTCGAAAGTTTTTCATCAAAAACATTTAAGGAATAAGATGCCACCATTTTTTTGCCCACCCAACGATATTTAGCATTTCCAAAAATTTGCTCTTTAGGTTTCCATTCCTGCCAACGTCCGGTATCAGTTGAAGACCATCCATCGAAGAAGTTTCTTCCTCCACTCAAATAAACTGATGATTTCCCTGTATTATATCCTGCAAAGCCATCAACATTATATTGTCCAATGGATTCATACATCGTATTGATTCCGGTTTCAAATTTTTTGTCAACCGATTGACGTGTAATCAGATTTATAACGCCGCCCGCTGCATCGGTACCATATGATGTTGCCATGGGTCCGTTAACAACTTCAATACGTTCCACATTATTCAGATTAATCTGACTCAAATCAATGCTGCCATCAAGACGACCGGTTACAGGAACACCATCCACGAGGAACTTAATGTTTTGTCCTCCTAAACCATTCATCGACATTGATGATCCTAAAATGCCATCCTGAGAAATACGGATATTTAATTGCTGACTCAAAACTGATTCCAGATTTGATGCTGCCTGATTATCTATTTGTGTCCGGTTGATTACCGTTACTGGTGCAATTGATTCACTTTGTGTCTTCGGTGTAAACTCAGATGTTACCACAACCTCATCCAGCTTAACATCTTTTTCCGTTAACCGGATTTTGAAATCGGCTGTTATCTGATTTAGTGAATCGGTATAATCAACAAATGATACATGGCGCACCACAACTTGTACTTTTCTAAGAAATGTACCCACTTCTGCAATACCGTTATTATCTGTTAAAACGATCAAAGGATGGCCTTCCTGAGCTGTTTTTAGGATGATAACAGCCTGATTTACCGGCTCTCCGGCCATATTAGTGACAATCACTTTTTGGGCCATGGAAATGGACGGAACTAATAAAAGAAGTGCAAACAGATGCTTTATAAATTTCACGGTGCAAAATTACAGAGGCAACAAGCTTACAGACGAGTTGATGCAAGTGACAAAAATCAGGTTTTGGGGGTTTGTGACAATGTTCTGACAAAATGAGCCATTTGAGAAAGTTAAGAAAGGTGTCTTGTAGCTGACTGATTACAAAACCTGATATCCATGAATTCTCAATAAAATGACCAAATTCTAAGTTCTGGCAACCGAATACTTAATTCCCCGATGCATGGCTTCAACCGGAATCTATATTTGGAAAAAAAATAGTCATGAAAACCAGAAAAAACATTTACAGCATGCTCATTCTCACAGGAATTCTGCTGGCAAATCAAACAATTGCACAACCAACAAGAGAAGATGTCTATTACTTTCCAAGTCCAACTACTTCAGATGTCAGAGTTGGATTAATCATAACTCCTACTGATGATAACGGACTATTCGTGGGTGAATCATCGGGATGGTACAACCCGGGAGGAATGGTTTACAGAAAGAGTTTTGTAAGTAAAGTGTGGGGAACACCTCAGCCCAGGGTTCAGGTATCCAATAATATAGTGGCTCCTGATTTCAAGCAGTATGATAATATAAAAGCTGTCGCAAAAGATGCATCAGGAAATTTATATGCAACAGGAGCCTATTATTTTAATGATACCTATAAAGATGATGCCTTTTTGATAAAATATTCGCCATCAATGACAGAACTATGGAGAGCATATGCTTTCAGTTCATCCGGATCTTTGAATCAATATGACGAAAGCATTGACATTCATGCAAACGGCGGATCTCTTCATTGGCTTTGTTATAAAGGTGAAACAGGATATAGTCTTTTGAAATATTCCGATGCAGGATCATTGATATTCTCGTATTCCATTACTACATATATCCCATTAAAAGTTAAATGCAATACAGCAGGTGAAATTTACATTTTTGGATATAACGCCAGTGGTCCAAACGGTTCTTACATTACCATTCAGAAGTTAAATGCTACGGGAACCCAATTATGGAAAAAGAATTTCGATGCGAAGCCCGGAAACTTGATCGATGGACCCGGTTACTTCGATGTTGATGCCGTTGGAGATGTCTATTTCACTACTTCAAGCGAAAGAGTTGTAGGTAACACAGATGCGCATTTAGTTAAATACAGTTCTACCGGCACAAAATTGTGGGCTAAATTTGTGGCAGGAACGGCAAATTCATCAGATGCTGCCGGGAAATTTTGCTTTGATCCTTCTGGAAATATTTATGTTGCACACACAGTTACTGATATAAATTCTGGTGTAACGAATAGTAATATCATGCTAAGAAAATACAGTCCGACCGGAGGTGTGCTAAATACCAGGTATTATAAAGGTAGCGGCAACGTAAATGATGAGGCGGTTGGAATATTCTATGCTAACAATGGTAGAATTTATCTTGGCGGGCTTACAAGAAGTACTGTGAAAAGAAGTGTGATGGCTCAATATGATAACGGATTAAATCTCGAATACACCGATATCATGCTACACCCCGAGACAGCTACTTTCCCGGTAACATCTCAAGCAACCAATGCAATAGATTTAATATACGATGCTCCGGGAAATTTAATTTACTGGGTAGGAAGACAAGAAGCCATTTATCCGATATACCTTGATTATACAAGCTCATACTTTATACTCAAATATGCCATCCCAACAGTACCTCGTATAGCTAACTTCCAAAATAATATCCAATTATCGATATATCCGAATCCGGCCACAGATAAACTTACCATTCAGTCGGAAGAAAATTTAACATCGGTAATTATTTATGATTTGCAGGGAAAGATTGTGTACCAAACGGGTGAATCAGATGAGAATTCGGTAGATATAGATTTGAACAATTTTAATTCCGGAACTTATATTACCAAAATTGTAGATAGTGCTGGAAATTCTCACACGGAGAAGATTATAAAATTATAACAAAAAAGGCGCAGCAATTTGGTAGTTGTTGCGCCTTTTATTTAAAAATATCAAAGCTGATTTCGATTTCAAATGGTATATTTGTGCTTTCAATCAAATATACCATTTAAAGCAGCATGAGAAACTCATTATTAATACCTGTTTGTTTACTTTTCACTATACTTTTTTCATTAACAGCTAAGGGTCAAGTAACGGAACTTGAAAATTTCAGGAAAACACTTACTCACTTTGTCTTTTATGACCGCAACCAGATTGATTCTCTTCCTAAAACGGAGGAGCTCACAAAATCGCTAACTGAAAAAGTAAAAGATGATTTCCGGAAATTTGTTTTGCATCCCGAAAGTAAATCCATCGAAAATTTAAAATCTCAGGCCAAAACGAACAAAAGCAGTTACTGGTTTAACAACTATAGTTACTTTTTTCAACCTTTAAAATACTATTTTGGACTTAAACCTGATTCAACTTTGAATTTGCCTGTTGTTGAATCTATTTCATTTTATGGTTTGTATAATTACAGTCATTCCGATTTTATTTCCTTGTATATAGAGCGGTGTGAATCCGGCAATCTGAATTTTGTGATCTATTCTTATATTGTAAATAACACAACGTATTACTTCATTAAAGATATTCGTAAAAATAAAATTGTCTTTGAACGCCAGATCCAAACCACCGGAGTACCAATTTCAGGATTGTACAGAATAGACGATAACCATGTGCTTCTTGTTGAGGATGACATGAACAAATCAGGGCAAGCGGCATTAGTAGTCTCCACCCAAAAAGATATCTGGGAACCTATACACGCTTTTAAAGGAATGGCCTACCTGACTGACTCTAACAATAACCTTGAAAAAAAATTAACAGATAATCGAATGCTGATGAAGCTTATCAGCACCAAAACCATTGGTTCCGTTTGGGGAACTACATCGATCAGAAACAACTATGGAATGTATTTTGATGCCAAATCGCGAAGTTTATGCCATAAGGTATTACTAAAAAAGGGCGGATCTGAAACCAGGACAATTTGTGCCATTTGGACCAATAATATATTTGAAATAAACGACTACTATTTAGGCGATCATTTGGAAGATTCCGAGATCCCTTTCCCTTCCATGGATTGAGGCTGGAATTTCATTTATTGGAGCATTTTTTGTCTTTAACCTCAAATTCTCCCCTCTCGCAGCCGGTTCAATGCCGATTTTTACCTGTTCAATAAGGTTTTCTTTTAGAACCTGAAATTTGGGCGCTACTTGCATCATCAAATTTAATTGAATGATGAAAAGTATACTATTCACGCTGTTTTTATTCCTGACCCTTTCCGGCATCAGCCATGCCCAACAAAAGTCAACCTTTGTATATGTTGAAATACCCGCTATCAGCGAACATCGCCGAGACTCTGAATTAAAGGAGCTATTTAATTCCATTGAAGGTATTTCTGCCATCAGCTATTGCGAAAATCTCCATCTGGCCATTATCCGGACTGAATCAAATCCGGAAACACTTAAAGCATCCATTGCACAACGCATGCATGATCTACGATTTCGATATTCTATAAAATCGAATGTAAGTTTTGAAAGAGTAATGCAATTCTGTAACTAACAACTATCAAAACTGCCAGATGAAACTATTGAAAGCCATTATAGCTATTTGTTTTATGCTGATTTGCATAAACACAAGTTATAGTCAAACCATACTCATTTCTGCCGGTGATGGTGGTTTTGAAAATGGTGCAACCTTTGCTGCAAATGGATGGACGGTTGTGAATGGTGCTCCAGTTCAGCCAAATCAATGGTATTGTGGCGCAACAGGGCCAACCGGTTTTACAGGAGCTCGCTGTGCCTATGTTGGTACTGCAGCAACCAACAATAATTATAGCAATGCCAATAATGTAACTCATATTTACCGTGACATCACCTTCCCTGCAGGTGAACCCGACATTCGTTTGTACTTCAGATATAAAGTAAGAGGTCGTTCTAATGAAGACTATATGGCTGTTTATGTTGTTCCTACTACTACTACACCAACAGCAGGAGTTATTCTTCCTGTGGGTCAACAAGGAGTTGAATACAGAAATCAAACCACCTGGTTAAATGATTCACTGATATTACCTTGTACTTATGCAGGAACCACACAACGTTTGGTTTTTTCATGGGTAAATGATGATGCTCAGAATAATAATCCTGCTATTGCCATGGATAATATTTCGTTGAAATCGAATACAGGTGGAACTTGCTCCTCTTTGATGGGCATTGGATACAATGTGGTAGCATCGCTGCCTTACAATTCCGGACCCGGAACTACTTGTGGTTTTGATGATGATATCACAGATGCAGATGTTACAGTTTGTGGTAATCCTGATTACTATGGCGATGAAGATGTGGTTTGGACATTTACTCCGCTTACCAGTGGACCCGTATCAATTGATCTCAACTCTCCGGTAGGGGTTGCAACCGGCTTAATGCTGTATGATGGTTGTCCGATGTCGACTTGCAGTGGTGTGTCAGGAACTTGTGTTGCTTCGGCACAAGATATTACAGGAAACAAAACATTGTGTGTTTCTGTGATTGCAGGACATGAATAT
>CAUJFJ010000084.1 GCA_963169675.1 Bacteroidota bacterium | reverse complement strand
ACATTGGATGAAACTAATTACACTGTTATTATAACCGGAACTACGGTAATTGTTACTTTGCCTGCTCCGGCGATATGCTTGCGCAGAATTTATGTATTGGTTAATCAAACAGCAACATCAAGAACCATTTCTTCTTACCGTTCTTTTACCGGTGCGGCAACTACCACCATTCCTGCAAACAGCTCTATTACAGTTCAAAGCAATGGGGCCAGCTGGTATCGCATTCAATAGCCGAAAATCAGTTGTTACAAAATGATGCTGCAGGATCAGCTGAAAATTGATCAACTTAGAGCATTCTTTTTATAGTTGATGTATTTCAGGGAGGTATTCCGCTGAGTCCTATAGTTCCAAGAAAAGTGCTTGGTTTTTTACAGCAAACTATCGAAGCACAAGCGGTTACATCCGCTTTTGACGAATACAATCTGACAGCATGCTAAAAAAGATACTATGGCATGTTGGGTAAAAGGTATTAGATGTAAAATGACTGGGGATCAATGCAGTATTACCTATGAAATGGTGTGTTCACACATGAAGAATATTTATGATAAACTACATGTTGCCAATATGAATGAGGTTGTGGGAAAGGTTATTAATCAGCTAATAGTAATCTCTTAAATTCAGATCAGTTTTTGTTTGACAGACATATTCAAAGGCTTATAATTTTAGATCTTCATACTCATAACTTAGGGTAATTTCATGTAAAAATCAATCAGTTATATTTAGCGATATATTTTTCATTGTGATATGTATCTACCCGTTTCTGGGGATTGTGTGATTTTTCTGAAAACACTTTATTTGTCGAAATATTTTAACTGATTAATCGAATTAAAAGTGTATTCAAAAAATTATAGATTTATGAAAAGAGTTAAGCTCATTAGTTTGATATTTCTAGTTCAAATTTTGGGAATTTTAAACGTTTGCACGGGACAAAATGCAACGCTTCTAAACAATGTTGTTCCTCTCTCGATTCAGAGTTTTGTTGAGTTAAACAATAAGACCGTATTCTCAGGTACCACTGGTTTATCTGGTCGTGAGTTATGGATAACAGATGGAACAGTAGCTGGCACAAATCTAATTAAAGATATAAATCCGGGTTCAGCAATTGGCATACGATCTAATTTTACTATTGAGAATAATGGATTTTTATATTTTGGAGCTGAAGATCCGATAAATGGAATTGAATTGTGGAAGACTGATGGAACAGATGCCGGAACAACATTAATTAAAGATATTAATCCAGGAGTTGGAAATAGTACACCAGACCGATTTGTAGTTCATAATAATCTGGTATATTTTTCAGCATTTGATGGTACTGCAAACAGTTTATGGGTAACTAACGGAACTAATTCAGGTACTACAAAAATTAAAGATTTTCCCGGATTGTTTACTCTGGTAGGAATTTCCTTCGATGGGTTCCTTTATTTCACAGGTAGGGATTTGGTTAACGGTACAGAATTATGGAAAACAGATGGAACACCTGGGGGAACACAGCTAGTTGCTGATATTAACCCTGGAATTAACGATAGTGGCCCGCAACAGTATTTTGTTTTTCAGGGAAACCTTTACTTTGTAGCATTTGATGATATCAACGGAACTGAAATTCGTAAACAAGGTCCTCAGAATTCAACTCCTCAATTATTAAAGAACATAAAGCCTGGAAATGATTTAGTAAGCCGGCCATATATGTTTACAATTTTTAACGGATTCATGTATTTTTCTGCAGATGATGGGGTAACAGGTTTTGAATTATGGCGTACCGATGGAACTACATTGGGAACAACGCTTTTTAAAGATATAAGTACTTCATCGGTGAATATCAGTTCAAGTCCTGCACTTTTTACAGTTGTAAACAATAAGATGTTTTTTAACGCTTTTACAGATGCAAATGGATTTGAATTGTGGGCTACTGACGGAACTGTTACAGGAACTAACCTGTTTAGTGATTTGAATCCGACAGGTTCTTCAATTCCAGATAATTTTCTGGAATGTGGTGATAATTTATACTTCGTTGCCACTGATGGAAATGGTAATACTAATCTATTTGAAGTTAATGAAGATTCTAATAATCCAATTATAATTACAACTGCAAGCCCGACAAATCCATCTCCATTTAGTTTACAGCAGTTTGGTTTTATTGCAAAGGGGAATGGAAAAGTTTACATGCGCGCAAATTTCACATTACAGGGTCAACAGCTGTATGTTTATAATCCGGAATCTGCTATAATTTGGACCGGATCATCTTCTACAAATTGGAATAGTCCCTTAAATTGGCTGCCTCAACAAATTCCAACCGACACAAACAATGTTTTAATTCCGGCCTCTTGTCCCCGATATCCAATTATTAAAGGTACCGATAATGTAAGTTGTAAAAAACTACAGATTAAATCCGGCGCAACTATCAGAATGAATGCCGGAATTTTAAATATTTATGGAAAGGTAACGGCGGCTGATGCAAATGTCTTTGATTTATTCGGTGGAGGAGTTCATTTGTATCATGGAAGTGTTTTTCCTGATGATATGTCATTTAATAATCTGGTAATTACAAACGAAAATGATATTGCATCAGACAATACATACGAATTTCCTGGGACAATGTCAGTTTTTGGTAGTATGAAAATTAATGGAACATCCACAAATCCGGATATTCCTTTAATAAGAATGTTGGAAGGTGATGTTATTCAACTTGCCAAAGATTTTACAATTAATAAGGGAACCATTGGATGGGATATTCAACAAATTGCACCCGTAGACCGCACCTTACTGCCCACACTGCATTTTGTTGGATCACAAAAGCAAAATATTGCAGTAAATAATACAGATAATAGCTTCAATCCCGGAATGTTATGTAATTTAATTTTTGACAACGATAAAGTTGAATTTACCAATGGTAATGTAACACCATTAATATTTAATTTAACTCTGAATCAGAATTTCAATCTGGCTGGTAAAAAACTTGTCTTGTATGGTAAAATTATCTATGCTGATGGTGTTGGAAATTCTATTCGTATCACCAATTCTGTACCATCAAAGGGTAAATTGAGAATTTTCAATTTAGACGATATTGTTATACGTGATAGTCGGACTCAAATTATTAAAGTTGATAAACTTGAATCATTATCTGCAAATTTAAATTTCGCACTAGATACCGTTTTACTTGCTTCTCCACTTGCAACTGACTCAATCTCAGCTTTTGGATTCCTGGATTTATTTGGGCAAAATCTTACTATTGGCTCAACATCCTCCAATCATGGGTATATGCTTGTTGATTCAATTGGAACCAGTATTGCATCAGGAACTCTTGCATTATATGGAAACAGCAGTACACCCCGTTATAATTTAGTAGCAAAGGACCTAAATAATTTAGTAGTGAACAGCCCTTCCGGTGTAGAGCTTAACAATGCAATAAATTTGTCTGCCGCAAGTAGCAGCTTTGGTCGAATGAATTTATATGGAACGGCAAAACTAACATCCGGAAATTTCGACTTAAAAGGTTCATTTATTGAGCTTGTAAAAGCACCACAGACAAATTTGACTAATAAGGCTAAATTGATTGAAACGCCGGGCAATACTTTCGTAAATTCTGTAGTTTTTTCAACAAAACCCGGTATTGGTATTGATACTAATGTAACTACCGCGGTTAATTCTAAAAATTTTGGCGGACTTGGTTTGGTAGTAACTTGCTCAAACCCTCTAAATCAATTGGGAATTATCAGAGTGCCTGAATCTCAAACAGGAATAAATGGTGGTAGCACCATTAACAGGGTCTTTATCGTTTCCAATCCTGGTGGTAGCATAGGATTAAATGCGACACTTCGATTCGAATATGACGAAAGTGAACTCTTGGGTGTAAATGAAAGTGATTTAGCTTTGTACAGAAGAAGCAATACAGATCCTGCGGGTACCTGGACCCTTGTTCCATCAGCAGTTAACTTTATAACTAACGTTGCATCAACTATTGGAGGACTTTCGCAACTAGATATTTCTCCTCCCGGTTCACTCAATTTTACAGAGTATACATTAGCTTCTGTGAGTGACCCCTTGAAAAAAGGAAATGAAGGACTGGATGGAGAATCAGTTCATGTTTCTTCCAGTTCTATTTATCCAAATCCTTTTAAAAATGAATTTAGAGTTTCATTCTTTGTTCATAAATCAGAATTCGTTGAAGTTCAAATTGTAGACGTCACCGGTAAATTGCAACACACAATTCGAACCGAAACTACAGAAGGATTTAATACATTTGAAATATGTTGCCTAGATAACCTGGCTTCTGGAATATATTTTATTCGCATAGCTTCTACAGAAGGAGTTATGATTAGAAAAATGTTTAAGGAATAAGATTTTGGGATTCAAAAGTGTTTTATTTTGAATATTCTACTGCTCATCTATTTCTTCTTAATTCTCATCTAAACACCGATTAGCAATTATCATCTCAATCAAAGCTCCTTTACTATTAAATGAAATAGAAGTAGCTTTTATCTTACTCATTAACCTCATTTTCCGTAAAGGAAGAAATATTAGCCAGTTTTTCAGTTGAAATTTCCTTAATTTAGAGCAATCATTTTGTTCTAAATGTTGAAGTTATGCCAAATTCGTTCATAAATCAAGAAGAAATCCGCGGTGGTGAAGCCGTTGCCGGATTTGATATCCGTAAAGGTGTATTCGATCTTATAAAATCCGACTATCCAAATTTTAGTGAAAAAGATTTTATCTCACTGGAACAATTGAATCAGTATCGGAGAAAATATCTTACACATTTAATTGTACAGGAGCGGGGAGAGCTAATTAAGATTGATAGCGATGTGATGAATGCCATTCAAACGAATGCTATTCTTTCAGAAAATCTTCAAACAGAAATTGATTCGAATGCAACCTTCGGACAGCGGATTGCTGATAAAATAGCAGCCTTTGGAGGAAGCTGGTCATTCATCATTGCCTTCTTTTCATTTATTTTATTGTGGATGATTTTAAACATCTGGTTGCTCGCAACCAAAGCTTTCGATCCTTTTCCATTTATATTATTAAATCTGATTCTGTCCTGTATTGCAGCTATACAAGCACCGGTTATTATGATGAGTCAAAATCGTCAGGAACAAAAAGACCGGCAAAGAAGTGAACACGATTATAAAATTAATTTGAAGGCGGAATTGGAGATACAGTTGCTGAATGAAAAAATGGATCACCTGTTGATTCACCAGAATAAAAAACTTTTAGAAATCCAGGAGCTGCAAACCGATTATTTGGAGGATCTTTTGAAGCAATTGAAGAAAAATTAGATGATTTTAGTCAGCTTTTAGGGTTATGTGACACAGGTTACTTTTAATGATGAAGGTTGTGTATACCTTTGATGTATAATCTGTATCAAAATGAAAATCAATCTAGTAGCAATCATTTTAGGACTAACTTCCTTATTCAGTGTTTCTGCTCAAACAGCATTTGACTATTCTGTATCACTCGAACCTGTAACCATTTCGGGATTACCGGGATTACATTCATTCGCACATGCGCAACACAACGGCAAATGGTTAATCGTTGGTGGGCGTAAAGATGGAATACATGCACGTCAACCATTTAATTCATTTCCTGCAACTCAGAACAACACCGATTTAATGGTGATTGATATACAGACGCAGCAATTTTGGTCGGCATCACTTAGTTCATTGCCAACACCAATTGCTGAGCAGTTACAGGCTACCAACATGAATTATTTTCAGGATAATGATACTTTATATCTGATTGGAGGATATGCTTATTCAGCAACTGCAGCAGACCATATTACATTTTCTAATTTGACTACCATTCAGGTCTCTTCGGTAATTGATGCGATAGTGAATGGCACATCTTTTCAGCAGTATGTTAAACAAATAAGTGATTCTGTTTTTGCTGTTTTTGGTTTACAATTAGTAAAAATTGATGATACTTTTTATTTAGTTTGTGGTCATAAATTCGATGGAAGATACAATCCGATGGGACATGCAACTTATGTGCAGACTTACACCAATCAGGTTCGTAAATTTCAGGTTAATAACAGCGGGAGCCAATTAAGTTTCAATAATTTTTCTGCTATCACCGATCCGGTACATTTAAGAAGGAGAGATTATAATTTATTACCACAGGTTTTTCCTGATGGAAGCCGTGGTTATACTATTTCAAGCGGTGTTTTCCAGGCTACAATCGATATGCCGTTTTTATATCCCGTAGATATTTCATCTACCGGCGTGTTTCCGGTAACGTCATTTAATCAATATTTGAGTAATTATCATAGTGCAAAAGTTAGTCTTTATGATGCTGCATTAAACAAAATGCACAGTATCTTTTTTGGTGGGATGAGTCAGTATTATTATCAGAATGGAACATTACTTCAGGATAATACGGTTCCGTTTGTGAAAACAATTAGTATGGTTACCAGAAATGCAGATAGTACCTTACAAGAGTTTCTGTTACCAATTGAAATGCCAGCGCTAAAAGGATCAAGTGCCGAATTTATTGCGGAGTATAGTGCACCGCATTATGACCCTGAAATAGTTCAGCTTGATGCATTCACACAAGACACCACTTTAATTGGTTACATCTATGGTGGCATCGAAAGTCCCATTAACAATGCTTTTTCTATTAATGCTACATCATCTACAACTGCCGATAACTCTATTTACGCAGTGAGTTTGATTAAAAATCCTACTTCAGGTTTGGCTATGATTAAAGGATCAAATCCTTATAAGGTAGTGTTATATCCAAATCCAGCCGATACACAGTTTAGTGCAAGCTATGAACTTACAAAACCTGTTTCTGTAAATTATTTTATAACTGCATCCAATGGTGAACTGATTAGTCAGGTTGAATTGGGAATCATCAATAAAGGAAAGCAAGTTACTCCTATTTCATTGAAGAAAGGATCGGCCTCACAGAAAATGTATGTAACATTTGTATTTGATAACAAATACTTTGTCACCGAAGAGGTTATCAGAAAGTAGGCAGGTTTGATGGGATTTCAGTTTTTTTGTGCCTATTGGTACCTTGAATAAGGGCCAATCTTGATGATGTGAAGCAACTTTAAGTCGTGCAATTCCCGTCCGGAACCTAATTTTACCGGTTCAGCAGATTTATTTTTTATCAAAACCTGACTATAAATAGTTTTGATGCCGGTTATCTTGGAATCTATTGCGTAAGCTTACAGCATAACCTACCTCAATTATAGAGTTGCTTTAGAAAATAACAAGTTTAGAGCAGCAATTAGGGTATGATTCCGGGAACAGGTAATTTAATAACTAACACTTCTTCAATAAAATAATTAAGATGAAAATGAAATTGATTTTTACCGGTATGTTTATTTATTGTTTAATTCTAAATGCAGGCGCGCAGGTTACTTTTCAGCATGCTTATGGAGGTACTGCAATGGATGAGGGAAAGGCAGTCAGGCAAACTTTAGACGGGGGATATATCATTGCAGGAACAACTACAAGTTTTGGATCCGGTGGGCGTGATATTCTTGTTATTAAGACCGATTATGTCGGTGATACCACATGGACAAAAACTTATGGAGGAGCAATAGATAATGAGTATGGCTTTTGTGTTCTGCAAACTGCCGATAGTGGTTACATTGTTTCAGGGGTAGCTTCCTCTTTTGCAGATGTTTCGGGAGATATTTATTTAATTAAGTTAGATGCTGCAGGTGATACTGCATGGACCAGAACTTATGGAGGAATAGGATATGAGTGGGGTGCTGAAATACAACAAACCAGTGATGGAGGTTACATAATAGCAGGACAAACACCTGCCTTTGGTGCAGGTGGTTTTGATGCTTATCTGGTTAGACTTGATATAAATGGAGCTATAGTATGGACTAAAACTTATGGTGGTTCCGGACTTGAAATAGGTTCTTCAGTACAACAAACAACAGATGGTGGGTTTATCTTAGCCGGACAAATCGATACTTACGGAGCAGGTGGAGGTGATTTTTATTTGTTGAAGACGGATGCTCTTGGTACAGTTGTGTGGACCAAAGCTTATGGTAGAACAGGAACTGAAGCAGCTATTGTGGTTAAACAAACTATGGATGGTGGCTACATTGTTGGGGGAACATCGGAAGATGCTCTTGGCCCATTGGGACCCGATATGTGTCTGGTTAAAACAAATGCTGTAGGCGATACTTTATGGGCTAAATTGTATGGCGGTCCACTCATTGATGAATGTTATGATGTGGTAGAAACTTCAGATGGGGGATTTATTATGTGTGGTAAGTCATTCAGCTTTAGCAATGCCGGTGATTATGATGTGTATGTAGTAAAAGTAAATAGTCTGGGTATTGTGCAATGGTCAAAGACATATGGATCGTCATTAAGTAGTTCAGCAAATGAAATCGGGAATTCAATTCGTCAAACAACAGATGGTGGATACATCATTGTCGGCGAATCCTTATTTGGTTTTGGTTCCGGATTGAAAAATATGTATCTTATTAAGACCGACTCAATTGGGAATAGTGGATGTTATGAAGGAAGTGCATCAACCATTACAACAAATTATTTATGCCAGGTAATGGCTCCACCAACATTGGTTTCATCAGGTGGGGTTATGACATACCCGGAAACACAGGTTAATAACGGTACTACTCCAACATTTTTGTGTGCAAATGTTGCTAATGGAATTCCGGAGCAAAATGAAAAATTAAACGTTCATGTTTATCCAAATCCATTTGAGCAAAAAGTTGTGATATCAATAGCTGAAAATGCCGTTCTAACCCGAATAGATATCACCAATATAATTGGACAAGAAATTTATTCCTTTGATAATCATAATAACGTATCCGGAAATACTTCTTACCAAATAAATTTAGAATTCCTGCAAAGTGGAGTATATGTATGTACGGTAAGAACCCAAAATCATCAGGAGACATTTAAATTAATAAAAAAGTAAATAGGATTGGCTGAAAATTGCGCAGTATAATTTAGTTTATATTTTGGTTACTGGATCATTGATAGATTTGAATTAGAGTTTTCTATCAGAAAGTAATTCTGAAACAAATACAACTCTTAAGCTACCTATTGATTTGAATTGCCAATCGGCAGGTGTTTATATTATGAAAGTTCGCATTATTGAAAAAACGCATGTTGTGAAGCTCTCCAAATTGTAGCTACATTTTCTAATAAATATAATTCACTACGGCTCTCATATAGTTTTATGAGAGCCTTTTTTATTTGAAAGTGTATTTCAAAGTAGCAGTAGCTGCCCGATTAATAAATTGAATATGTTTCATCCCATTCAGCAACATTTTATTCCCGTTTAGCTAGTTTTGTTTTGTTTGGTTCGAGCGATACTCTTATTTCGTACTACAAAAACCAACAAAAAATAAAACTATGAGAAAAATTACTCAATTTGCATTAGCTATTACAATGATAGTAGCAATGTCGCATCAGGCTTCGGCTCAATGCCCAACACCAACAGGACTTACAATGACTGTAGCCAGCACCACCAGTTCTGTGTTAAACTGGCCTGCAGTTGCAGGTGCGGTTTCTTACCGGTTAGAGATCCAAAATGCTACGGGGAACAATGTTCCTTTCTTAGCAACCGCGAATACGGTAACCAATACTTATACAATATCCGGATTAACCGCAGGAGCAAATTACAAGTATAAAGTGAGAACAATTTGTTCCGGGGACAAATCAGGATGGAGTGCTTATTACTTATTCACTTCAGGGAGTGGACAAACACAATGTGGAATCCCAACCGGATTATCTGCGACACCTAATGGCAGCGGAGCAACATTAAACTGGCTTACCAGCACCGGACCGCTTACAAGATATAATATTGAAGTGCAAAATGCATCCGGAAATAATGTGCCTTTTAATACGGTTTTAATTTCTACTACTAATAGTGTGAGTGTAACCGGATTATTACCATTGAAGAATTATAAATTTAAAGTTAGAAAAATTTGCGGTGGAATTAAAAGTAACTGGACTGCATGGACCAATTTTACTACAACAGCTTTAGCTAATATTAACGATGCAAGAATTATGAATGACAATAATTCTGCTGGTGTGGTTGTTTACCCAAATCCTGCTTCCGATAATGTGAATATAAAACTGGAGAGATTTGAATCGGAAGAGCTGGAAAGTATTCAATTGTTGGATTCAAGCGGCAAATTACTTTTAAGCAGAAATGTTTCTGCTGATGAACAAGATGAAGCAATTTCTATAGATACTCAAGTGTTGAATGCCGGTCTTTATTTGGTAATGATTAAGACCAATCAACGTAATGTTCCTTCAAGAGTTTTAGTTGTTAAGTAAACTTGATTTCATGATCGAGTGAAGAGCCGCCTGAAAGGGCGGCTTTTTGTTTTATATGAGTTATAGTCTGTTGAAGTGATCTTAATAAGGATTGATGTCGTAACTATAAACTGAATTAATCCATCTCAGCTATCATTTTTTCCCATTCAGTAATTTAAAATACCTGGGAAGAATTGTACGTATTATTTTTGCATCAATATATTATTAAAACTTGGTACTATGAAAATGTCCTCTTATTTACTTGCGTTCGGTTTATTTATTTTAATAGGATTCACATCCTGCAAAAAAGATGATTCAACCACCCCCTCCACAAGTGGGACGATTCAGGGGACATGGAAAGTTACTTCTTACATTGATAGTGGAAACAATGAAACCAATCATTATACCGGTTATTCATTTGAGTTTAAAAGTGGCGGTGTTGTTACTGCTACAAAATCCGGTTCCACTATTTCCGGAACCTGGTCGACCGGAAGCGATGATAGTCAATCGAAATTATATTTAACTTTTTCTACCGCACCATTTATTGAACTAAATGACGACTGGCATATTTTGCAACAAACATCTGCTATCATTAAACTAGAAGATGTAAGCGGTGGCAATGGTGGAACAGATAATCTTACTTTCGAAAAAATGTGATAGCTATTTGTTCTTGATGAACCGTTTGAGGATTAAATAATAGAATAAGGTGTTATGTATTAGTGATTGAGGGAATGGGAAAGGGCTGTCATAAAAGGCAGCTTTTTTATTTAACAGGTAAATTATCTGGCAACCATTTTGTGCATTGATCGTAATAGGTTGCACTCGAGGGGGTGAATGAATCCCCATGCGTTTGATTTATAAGTTAAATTGCTAGTGCTAAATTACTTATTAATCAACTAGATAAGGAAGTCTGCCAGACTTAAAGAAGCTGCCCGCTTTATAATTGTCGGTTTTCTGAGGTAATGAATTTAAATAAATTAAAACCATCATGTATTATTGTTGGTTTTTTATTAAAATTGTCTCATGATCAATTGTATTATAGTGGATGACGATCCTGTATCGGTAAAGCTGATCCGTCATTATATTTCCAATACAGAAGGTTTGAATTTGGTGGAGGAGTTTTCCAACCCAATAGCTGCAACCAACTATATCCGTAAAAATTCTGCTACCACAGGACTCATTTTTCTTGATGTTGAGATGCCGGAAATGAGTGGACTGGAAATACTGGAGTCAATTGAGAATTTACCACCGGTTATTCTAATTACCAATAAAGAGAAATATGCTGTGCAGGCTTTTGAGCACAGGGTAATTCATTTTTTAGTGAAACCTGTTGAATACAGTAAGTTTTTAAAGGCAATGGAGCGCGTATTTAAGTTACAGGAACCGGAAGCCAACACCTCTAACGATTACATATTTATTAAAGAGAATGGTTTGCTTTCCAAAGTCCTTCATGAAAACATCCGTTACTGTGAGGCCTTGGGTGATTATGTTAAGATTCATGTCAGCGATAAAACGCATGTAGTAAACTCTACCATGAAGAATATTGAGGATAAACTGAAGCCAAACCGTCAGTTTATGCGGGTTCACAGGTCTTTTATAATCAACCTGAATTTTTTGGAAAACATTGAATCTGAGTCCGCTATAGTGTCTGGGCAGATAGTTCCGATAGGCAATAAGTACCGTCAGGAGCTGCAGGCAAGGTTAAATATCATCTGATTTTCGTTTAACTACTCCTTTTTCAATTTCAACCCCCGATTTCGATGTTTGGTCGAAATAACGGGCTGCTGTGCTTCATTTGACTGCAATTTTGCATAAAAATTAAGCAAAAAATGAAAAAGCAACTATTGATTATTGAAGACCAGGCATCCACCAGAAAACTATTAGGACATTTCCTTGGACAATTTTACGATGTAGTAGAAAAAGAAAATGCAGCGGATGCATTGAACTGGATGAATGAAGGAAATAAGCCAAATGCAATTATTGCCGACATTATAATGCCTGAGATGACAGGTTTAGAATTTTTGAGTGCATTAAATGATTCCGGCTCTGAAATTCCTCCAGTGATGATGTTATCGAGTGTTGAAAATAGTTCTGAAAAAATGAAGTGCTACAATTTAGGTGCACGCGATTATATCGTGAAACCTTTCAATCCGGAAGAGTTGCGTGTAAGAGTAGGAAACTTCTTTAGAAACTAATCTTTAAAAATCAGAAAATTATGTCGGCATATAAAAGTGTAAAAAGAGTATTTGATGTAACTGCATCCTTAAGTGGATTGCTGATTGCTTCTCCGGTAATGTTATTGGCTGCTGCAGCACTTAAACTGGAATCTAAAGGACCTGTATTTTATAGCAGTCCGAGGGTTGGTGAAGGATACAAAACTTTTGGGATGATAAAGTTTCGCTCAATGTATACAAATGCAGACAAGCAAACGGAGCTCATGAAGAAACTGAATCAGTATCAACAGACAGGTGTTATTGAACAAGAGACAAAGGAATGTCCGTTTTGCGAGATGCTAAACCGCCCTTGTTCTCCAATGTTGGTTAGCGACAATGAAACTATTTGTGAAAACAGTTTTCTGATGCGTAAAGACAGTAAGAAGTCAGCAGCATTTTTTAAAATCTCCAATGATCCACGGGTAACCAGAGTAGGAAAATTTTTGCGATTAACCAGTATCGATGAATTGCCGCAGCTATTTAATATCCTCAAAGGTGATATGTCACTCATTGGAAATCGTCCTTTGCCGGTTTATGAAGCCGAAAAGCTTACAACAGACCATGCTATTGAACGATTTAATGCTCCTTCGGGACTAACCGGGTTGTGGCAAGTTACAAAAAGAGGCAAAAAAGAGGTTTCAGAACAAGAAAGAGTTGAATTAGACCGAACCTATGCGAAGAATTATTCGTTTAAGACGGATATTCTTATTCTTGCCAAGACGATACCTGCCCTGTTCAAGCAAGAAAACGTATAGACTCATGAGAGCTATTCTTTTAATTGTGCAGGTATTGCTGGTTTCTGCTGTTTTAGCACAAACAAATCCCGCTATTCCTTCTGTTTCGTCAGGTAAAATACCTGAATTGAATGTGCCACCTATTGACACACTTTACTCCTGGGCAGAACAAAATTCACCAAATGTAAAGATTCAGGATGCACTGATAGAAAAAACGGATGCCGACACCAGACGTGTAAAAAAGCAATGGTTGGATGCGTTTAAATTCGGAGCCAATATCAAGACCGGAAGTTATGGAAATGATGTCATTAATCAAGTTGAAACCGGTTATAGCTATGGACCTTATGTATCTTTTTCACTGTATGAGATCGTAGGCCATCACAATCTGGTAGATGTGTATCGTGCAGAAGGCAAAGTAGCTACTTTTAAAAAGGATCAGGCAGTATTGGAGTTACGCAGAATTGTATGGTCATTGTATAATGACATACAACTTCATAAAAGTATTCTGGAGATCAGAAGTGAAGCGGTAAACTCAGCTTTTGTGCATGTTAAAATGGCTGAGAAAGAATTTAGTGAAGGGGCTATAGCACTTGGAGAATTATCCAGAGTGACAGAAATTTACACCAAAACACAAACAGATCTGGTCCTTACAATAAATGATTTACGAAGCAGCTATATGCAGCTGGAGCATCTGTGTGGAAAATCTTTAAACGAGTATTCAAAATAAAGCTTATGTCGTTTATAGAATTTCTTCAGTTGCTTATCAGAAATAAAAAATGGGTAGTGTTATTCCCAATTTTCACTGCCATTTCAATTTTCATTACAACCCGTAATTCACCTGATACCTATTCTTCAGAAATGGTAATTTATACCGGAATTGCCAGTGGTTATAATGTCGATAACGACATGCAGGGTAAAATCGATTACCATGCAGCAAATTCGAAATTCGATAATTTAATTAATACAATCACATCCAAAGAAACCAGGAAGATTGTTTCGCTGAGATATCTTGCTTCGTTGATTCACAATCCGAATGAAGCACAACGAGTTGTTGCCAGCTATAAAACAGAAACATTTGACTGGATTGCGGATACAACCATCACAGCATCTGTGAAAGGAATTAATGAGGACGAAACATATTTGAAACTGGTAGTTGCTTTACAAAAAGGTTCCGAAAATCCTTATTATCAATTATTGTATGGTGAAAGGCCATCCCCTTTTAGTTTAAAAACGCTTGGTACCATTAAAGCTACCCGTCTCGGATTCAGTGATATGGTGAAAGTGGAATATACTGCTGAAGATGCTTTAGTTACGAAAACAACACTTGATGTGCTTGCTGCAGTTTTCCTTCAGAAATATAAAAGTATGCGAGTCGGTGAGGTTAACAATGTAGTTAAATACTTCGAAGAACAAACAACAGCAGCATTGGTTCGTCTTCAAAATTCTGAACAGGAGTTGAAGAATTTCAGAATTCAGAATAAAGTGATCAACTATTATGAACAAACAAAATATATAGCTGACCAGAAGCAGGACTTTGATCAAAGGGAATCTGTTCTGCAAATGGATCTGAAAGGTTACCAGTCGGCACTATTGAAAATTGAAAGTAAACTAAGTAATAAAGCATTAATTCGTTTGCAAAGTGATGATGTGGTAAAATTGCGTTCTGATCTGGCAGCAAGATACAATGCTCGTGGACTCGAATTAATTCAGTCGCAATCCTCTAATAACATTGAAGATCCTTCCATAAACCATTTAAAGAACGAATTAAAGTCAAGCATTGAATCGCTTTATGATGTCAATAATTCTATCGAAGGTGTTCCCGGAAAAAATTTACTAGATCAATGGCTGGTGCTTACAGTTGGTGCCGAAGAGACCAATGCTAAACTGCAGGTTTTAGAAAATAACAAACTGAATTTTGAAAAAGTTTATGATCAGTTTGCCCCTATGGGATCTGATCTTACCAAACTTGAACGTGATGTTGAAGTAGCAGAGAAGGAATATCTGAATTTATTGCACAATCTGAATCAGGCACGACTGCGAGAGCGCAATCTTGTTGTTACGGAAAATATTTCAGTAACAGACCCTGCCTTACTTCCGGTGGTTGCAAATTCTTCCAAAAGAATGCTCCTGGTAATTGCCGGCTTTGCTGGCGCTCTCATATTTGTTTTGGTATTACTGATTGTGAAAGAGTACCTAGATGACAGCATTTCTCATCCTCTCAGAGCTCAACAATTGACCGGACTTAAGGTTGCAACAGCTTTTGGCACATTAGCATCCAAAGTTGAAAGATTGGCAATTGACAATTTGAGTTACAGAAAATGGAAAGTTGCTGTTCTCGAGCTTATGAATAAGTCAGTTAGTCCATCCGAACTTACTGTTTTTGGAGTACCTTTTCATAAAGGAATAAAGCATCATCATTTGATGGAAAGATTGAAACTGGAATTGAATGAATCGGAGAATAAATGGGAAGTAATCAAATATGGACAACAGTCGGATTCTAAGTCAAACAAGTTGGTAGTACTTCCAGATCCCGGACATGAATTGATCCTTCCCATGGAACTGAATAACTGCAATCTGGTTTATTTATTCATGGATGCAACCGAGAAGCTCGATGAATATCAGTTGCAGGTTTTGGAAGGATGGAAGTCGCTTAACTTAAATGTTCAGATCGTGCTGATTAATACCCGCGATCAGAATATGGAGCGTTTTATAGGCGAACTACCTAAGAAAAGAAGTAAAATCAGAAGAAAACTTAAAGCAACTATTTTGAAGTATAGTAAGTAATGAATAAAAAGTTAAATATAATCTGTCATGCATTCCCGGGCTGGAGAGGTGATTATTTGAAATCTACCGTTCAGCTTATGAAGGAGATGGCTGCCGACCACAATGTATTGTACATTGATTATGCCTATTCGTGGAAGGATGTCTTGGTAAATAGTTGGAGAAATTCTTTTATCCCTGTTAGCAGAATTTTAGGATTTTCTAATCCCATAGAAAGAGTTACAATTTCTAATAACACCACAATTGATGTACTTTCTTTGCCACCAATTATTCCCTATAACTGGATCAATAATGAATGGCTGTTTAACATCGTCCAGAAGATTAACCGGGCAATTATAAGTAAAAGAATATCAGGAGCTATTAAGAAGTTAAACATGCAGGAACCTTGTGTGGTGAACGCTTTTAACCCTTATTTTGATTTTAGTTTATTTAAAAAATTTAAACCTAAGAAGTTAGTTTATTATTGTTACGACAATATTGATGCTGCTGCCTGGGCTGCCAAGCATGGTTCCACACTGGAAAAAAAGATTATGGCAGCTGCTGATATTACAGTTTATACATCAGCAAGCCTGCAACATTCCAAAGGATCAACAGCAAAAAAATCTGTCGTTATAACAAATGGCGTTGATCTCGGAATTTTTGAAAAGGAAATGAATTATATACTTGTTCCTAAGGAAAATCATGGTATTGATGTCGGTTATGTTGGCAGTGTGGACGAACGCCTTGACTACCAGCTGCTGGAATTGATGGTGAGATCTTATCCACATTGGAACTTTCATTTTTATGGAAGGATAGTCACTAAACAAATCGAACGCATCTCTGATTATCCCAATGTTCATGTTTATGGATCTGTTCCTGTTGAATCATTGCCCGAAAAAATCAGAAATATTAATGTGGCAATAATACCTTTTATTAAATCTGATTTTACTAAAAATATTTATCCGATGAAGGCTAATGAGTATCTGGCTTTGGGAGTTCCGGTGGTAATGACAGATTTTGCAGCACTTTCTGGTTTGGAAGGCTATGTTACTGTTGCTGATGGTGCCGGATTCGTCAAACAGCTTCAAACGGAAATCGATAATGATACGCCTGATTTGAAAATTTCCAGAATGCAAAAGGCAGTTACCAATAGCTGGAAGAACAAAGCAAGTGAATTTATAGAAGTGTTGAAGAAGTAGGATGAAATTTTTGAGGACTCATAAAAATCAATTGTATGCATTGCTGCATCAGTTACTGCTGGCTTTATACGGCGTAATTGTGGTAATGATTGCAATTCGATTGCTTCCTCAGCAAGAAACCGGAAGGTGGCTGGTTTTTGTTTCAGCCATATCGTTGTGTGATATGATGTTGCATGGTTTGCTACAGACTGTTGTAATAAAACGTGTAGCCGACACAAAAGCGTATACCACTGATTTTCTTTCTAAAATTCAATCCACTTCTTTAGCTATTTCCTTAACTATTGCAGCCATTCTGAGTGTTCTTTTTATTGCAGGAACCCAACTTTTTAGTTTAGAATGGCAATGGTTAACCGATTTGAGTTCGTGGTATCCATTTTTAGGATTAGTAATGGCTCTTTATAATATTAACTGGTGGCTTAACATAGGGAAGCAAAATTTTCAGGCAATATTTATTCAAAGGCTCATTTATGTAGTTGCTTCTTTAATTTATATCGGATTTAGCTTTATCCGCTACCATGAAATTTCGTTTCTCACGATCGTTTTTAGTCAATTACTTGGCTATGGATTGGCCGCAGTATTTGCTTTATGGCGCAATAAAGTTGTTGTAGCTGTTAAGTATGTAGATGTAAGGTTATCGGCTCAAATGATCTCATATGGAAAGTATAATATTGGAACCATGGTGAGTAGCAGTTTGCTAAGAAATGCCGATACCTTCATGATCGCCGGTTTTCTCGGATCCGGTGCTGTAGCGGTTTATACGCTGGCACAAAAGTTTATAGAAATTTTCGAAGTGGTCTTGAGATCCGTTGCCGTTACCAGTCTTCCTTTGCTGGTTTCAGTATCCGGCAATGTTGTAAGATTTACTCAGGTATTGTTAGCACGTGTTACCTTAGTTACCGTAATATTTGTTCCGGTTGTTTTACTGTTGTTTAGTTTTTCTGCCCCTGCAATACAACTCATCAGTGCCTCATCATCTTATAATGATTCGGCATTGATACTACAAATTTTATTGGTTTACGTGTTGCTTCTGCCTGCAGACCGGTTTCTGGGTATTGCTTTGGAAGCAGTGAGTTTACCACACTTCAATTTAATAAAAACATTGTTACTGATATCAGTCAATGTTGCAGGAAATTTGATTGTTTTAAGTTATTTCAGTTCACTGATGGGCACAGCACTGGTTAGCATTTTAGCTCTTATTACAGGAATTATCACAGGATATTATTTTCTGAAGAAACACTATGGTTTTAAAGTGACCGGAAGCCCTTTTGCTGAATTGTTATTAAAGCTTAAATTTCAATGATAGCACAACTCCGAAATACTTCCGGAATCACTTCCTATCTGACGATTGCAATTGTTGCAATGTTAGTTGGAGTCGGAGCGTCTTATTCCGGTATGTTAGTGCCTGGGTTGTTAGTAGCGCTTTCTCTGTTTGCTGGATTTTTAACTTTGTTAGTTAAAGATATCAGATGGGGATTTTATATTTTGATGGTAGCCAACTTTTTTAGTGTCGGTCTCACCCGATACATTGATTTACCTCTTGGCTTGTTAATAGATTTTATTTTATTACTTATCGCAATTACCTTCTTTATAATCAACTTCAAAAGCATCTCCTGGAAACCACTTCGAAATCCGGTGTTTTTGATGGTTTCGGGATGGATGCTTTTTAATATTCTTCAGATAGTAAATCCGGAGGCGAGAAGTTTTGAAGCCTGGTTTTATGCAATGCGTGGTGTTGCACTTTATTTTATATTGACCTTGATGATGGGGTATTTAATTTTAAACCACCAGCGTGATTTTAAGTGGTTTATATTTCTTTGGTTATTATTTTCAATAGTGGGAGCTTTTTGGGGCATGAAGCAATTGTTTTATGGGTTAGATGAGGGTGAGAAAGCCTGGTTAAATGTACCGGGCAATCTCACTACTCACTTACTGTTTGGAAAGCTTCGTGTTTTCTCGTTTTATTCTGATGCCGGACAATTCGGAGCAGCTCAGGCACATGCCGGTGTAGTTGCTTTGGCCTTAGGAATATTCCAAAAGAAATGGAGTGCCAGAATCCTGCTGCTTTCTGTTTCGCTTATTTGTTTCTATGGAATGTTGATAAGTGGTACCAGGGGAGCCTTTGCTATTCCGGTTGTAGGGATATTCACGTTGCTTTTATTGATAAGGAAATTCTCCATAGTAATTGTTGGTACTCTTATTATGGCGAGTTTACTATTCGTCTTAAAGTTTACATTCATTGGTCAGGGAAATTACCAGATACAACGTCTTCGTTCAGCGCTTGATCCAAATGATGCATCGTTGCAAGTTCGTCTGGCTAATCAAAAGAAGTTAGCATCTTATCTCGATCATCATTTGCTTGGTGGAGGAGTCGGAAGCGGTGGATATTGGGGACAACGTTTTAGTCCGAATTCATTCCTTGCAAATCTTGCACTCGACAGTTGGTATGTTCGAATTGCTGCCGAATATGGATATATTGGTCTGTTTTTTTATCTGGCAATGATTTTTTTGATTCTTTATCAATCGTTGAAAAACATTAACAGGCAACTTGATCCTGATCTGAAATTTAAATTAATCGCATTGTTTGCAGGTTTAACAGGAGTACTGGTAGCCAGTTATGGTAATCAGGTTTTTGGTCAGATGCCTACAGGAATAATTATGTACTTATCCATTGTCTTCCTCACAAAAAAAGAAATATCAAACGAAAATAATTATGAAAGAAAA
>CAUJFJ010000083.1 GCA_963169675.1 Bacteroidota bacterium | reverse complement strand
TCAATAGGATTAAGGATTCAGGATTACGGATTAAGGATTAAGGATTAAGGATTAAGGATTTTTTTCTCTGCGCAGAAGAAAATTTCGTTTGGATGATAAATTATAGATGACCCCGCATCAAAGCTGAAGCTTCTTGCGGGGACCTGGGTACAGTGCACGAATAATATGTTTCTGGTAAATAAGGAAATTCGTTAAAATGATAAATGGATTTTTGACTTGGCCTGAAATAGTTTGACTTTGGTTCATATGGAATGCCATTATTCAATTTTCAATTCTTGTTACTCAATATTCAATAAAACATTTTGAGGAAGGGGAACCTGCAAGTTTAGCAATAACAAAGTGAATCATAAGTGAAAAACGAAATCATGTAATTTATCCTAAAAACACTGATCACTGATCACTGATCACTGAAAACTGATCACTCATAGTTGCAGAGTCATCTTTTTACTCCGGAATAACAATCACCAAACCACCACCTTTCGACAAGCTCAAGGCAAGAGTCAGCACCCCTCGGCTGCGCTCAGGGCGGCGCTTGCAACCCTTCGGCTGCGCTCTGGGCGGCGCTTGCAACTTACAACTTTCAACCCCATCGACTGCGCTCTGGGCAAACCATAGGATTAAGAATTAAGAATTATTTTTTTTCTGCTGTAAATTTTAATCATCAAATCACCAAATCAGCACATCAGCACATCAGCACATCACCACATCAGCACATCAGCACATCAGCACATCACCAAATCATTTCTTATGCTTCCCAATCATAAAAAACTCTTTACTTGCTTGTTGGGTACTTTTTGGTCTTAATAACTGCACTGTTTTAAAGTGATTTTTCAATTCATCACGAAAGCCCATAGCATCACCGCTGTCGAAAATTTTGCATACAAAATGTCCACCCGGACGAAGAACTTTTTTAGCTGCTTCGAGTGCCATTTCACAAAGTTCCAATGATTTCATCTGATCGGTAAAACGGCTTGAAGTTGTATCGGGGGCCATATCTGAAATTACCACATCAAAAGGATGAATAAAACCGTGTTCCTCGAGTGCTGGTCCCATGTCAAGGGTTAAGATATCGCCTTTCATAAAAACAGCATTTGGTAAGGACAGAAAAACTTTCTTGAGATCAATTCCCAGTAATTTGCCTTTATCACCAATTTTTTCGCTGGCATATTGCGACCAACTACCGGGGGATGCGCCTAAGTCTAGAACCTGATCACCGGAATGAATCACCTTATATTTTTCATCGATCTCTTTCAACTTGTAGACCGATCGGGCAACATAATTTTCCTTTTTTGCCTTCCTGGCATAATGATCATTCTTTTTGTACATGGCCCATTGAATTGAATGCAAAGGTAATAACGCCGTCTCATCATACAGCCTTTTTTTAATTGGAGCTGGTAAAAGTTGTCGTTTTCATTGACTAAATTGACATCCCTGCTAATTATAAATAACTGATTATGAGCAATTAAAGGGCTTCCTAAATGGATTTTTGATGACCACCCTGCAAATACCTATATTTACAGCAAAATCCGATAAAACGTAAATATCTATGAAATTCTTTATTGATACAGCAAACTTAGCACAGATAAAAGAAGCGAATGAACTTGGTGTACTGGATGGGGTTACTACCAATCCTTCACTCATGGCGAAAGAAGGCATTCATGGTGATGCAAAAGTTTTGCAGCACTATATTGATATCTGCAATATTGTAAAAGGTGGTGATGTTAGTGCAGAAGTAATTGCAACCGATTTACAAGGCATGATTGCAGAAGGTGAAAAGCTTGCTGCATTGCATCCACAAATTGTAGTGAAAATTCCGATGACCAAAGATGGAGTTAAGGCGCTGAAATATTTTTCATCTAAAGGAATTAAAACAAATTGCACCCTGGTATTTTCTCCGGGACAAGCATTGCTGGCAGCGAAAGCCGGTGCTACTTATGTATCGCCGTTCATTGGTCGTCTCGATGATGTGACTTTTGACGGAGTAGATCTGATTGCTCAGATAGTACACATCTATCGTATCTACAATTACCAAACGCAGGTTCTTGCTGCAAGCATCCGCCACAGCATGCATATTATTCGTTGTGCTGAAGCAGGTGCCGATGTTGCTACCTGTCCGCTGAATGCAATTACCGATTTGCTCAAGCATCCGCTTACCGATATTGGTCTAGCCAAATTCCTGGCCGACCATGCTGCGAATAAATAATTTCTGAACTACCGGTATGCTTAACGGGTTCTCGTTTGCCATTCTGACTTTTTTATTCAGGCATCTGTATTTTATTTACAGGCCACTTTATTACTTTTTTAAAAATATTCAGGATAAGTCGGAGATCAAAATTATGAATCATCTGGTTAAACCGGGCATGACGGTACTGGATATTGGTTCCAACATTGGTTTTTATTCTGTGAGACTGGCGAAATTGGTTGGTTCCAAAGGAGAAGTACACTGCATTGAACCCGATCGCGATAATTTTAAACATTTGAAAGATGCTGTACAGCATTTCAACCATGTTCATCTCAATAATGCAGCTGTCTCGGATAAAGAAGGTGAACTAACTATTTATACATCTCACCGTTTGAAGGTTGACCATCGTACATACAAGCCTGAAACCTGCAAGCTTAGCAGTAACAAAGTGAATCATAAGTGAAAAACGAAATCATGTATTTTATCCTAAAAACACTGATCACTGAAAACTGATCACTAATCACTGATCACTCATAGTTGCAGAGTCATCTTTTTGCTGCGGAATAACAATCACCACCTTTCGACAAGCTCAAGGCAAGAATCACCACCTTTCGACAAGCTCAAGGCAAGAATCAGCACATCAGCACATCAGCAAATTAGCACATCAACGAGCTCCCCACAATCTCGGAACGCCTTTACGGAATTCGAATTTGTAGGCAATTTCCACATTCAGGTAGCTGTAGGCATCCTTTTTAGCTGGATTTCCTCTGCGGCTGGTTGCGGGGCCTGGATATCCGCTGTTACCATATCCTGTGGGATCGGAGATGTATAAAGCCATAGCCTGTTTAACAGGATCATTTGGGAAGTTGGCATTAATTTCAGAATAGGTAGGATATTGATCACTTACGTCATCCAGAAAATCAGTGAAGAACATGTAGTATCCCAGCTCTGTTGAAACGGTAATTTTTTTACTTACACCATAGCGAAATCCTATTCCCATGGGTACGCCGATATTGACAAAATTATAAGTCGATTTTGAATTTCCTTCGCCTTTGTATCCGGTGCCTTCAGTCATCCATTCTGCGAGGTTGGTTTCGTAATCGCCATCTTTATCGATGACATTGCCATTTGTTTGTGGTCCTTCATACGCAACATCACGAATGCTGCCATCGGGCCAGAAGAAATAACGATTATCGAGGGATGCATCTCCTCGGAACAAATCCGCCTTAGGCTGCCCATAGTATGCTCCAATTCCAGTGAATACAAAAAAGGCCGGTCCTTGTTTATAAAGGGGCACTCTGGGATTAGCATAGTAGGTATAGCTGAAATGGACTGATGTCCCAAACAGGTCGTTTCTAAAGCCTATCCCGCGGCCATAATTTCTTAAATCAAATCCTTTTCTACCACCTATTGGTTCCGACTCATCATATTGTAACCGGTTCCAGGAAAGTCTTACTTCCATTGAAAATGGACGGTAAAAATTGCCACTAAAGCCACCCGCACCAAGGAAGTTACGCAATGTAATAGCTGCACCAGGCTGTGTGGAAGTAGCCTGAATCCAGGAATCATTACCTAAATCACCAAAATAATTGGTAATTCCACTCGAAAAACCGACCTCAAATGAACGTTGCGCCATTGCCGGTAGTGTAGATACTGCAGCCAAGGCTGCTACAAGTATTAGTTTTTTCATGGTAGTGAAGTTTAGAAAACCTGCATTAAAAGTAGAAAAAAATCAGTTACTTCCAAATACTCAATGAAATTATTTGGCGAAACTGCCTAATTTTTAGGCGAGTATCCGGGGTTTTGACTGGTGATTGACTAATAAGTCATAAAAGCCCTCTAAAAACTGGCAACTTGACCTAGCCTGAAATAGGTTGACTTTTTTAACTTTAAATTATTTGTTGTTGACTTTTTTCTTTTTTGCTACTTTTTTCTTTTTTGTTAGTAACTGGTATATTTGTTAATATCGGATGAGTCCATTTATACATAGTAACTTGTGGGCGTTCTTCCGGGTTTAACTTGTTAATATATTCTTCAAATTCATTTGGAGTTTTATATCCCAGACTTGAATGAGGTCGTTCGTTATTATAATACCTCTTTATTTGTTTGATTTTTCTTTGAAGAGTTTTTTTCGTTAGTGACTCAGGGTAGAGGTATTCTTGTTTAATGGTTCCTTGGACTCGCTCTGAATATGCATTTTCTTGTGGCAATTTACACATGCTTGGAAGCATCTCTAAGTCTTCAAGCAGATTTTTTTGTGTTTCACTAATATATTGACTTCCTCTATCAGAATGAAATACGCAACCTTCTAAAGATTGCCCTTTACGTTCCTGAATTGCATTTTTTAAAGCGATAATATTTTGTTCGGCCCTTAATGTTCTGGAAACATGTAACGCTAGCAATTTACGAGAGTAAACATCTATAATCGTTATTCCATAATTAGCCTCTCCGTCTACCGAAAAATAAAAGATGTCTGATTGGAATGCCTGATTTATTCCATTGAGTGTTTTACCCTCCAATAAATTTTCAAACACGCTTGATTTGGTTGCCCAAGTTGTTCGCTTTTTACTTCGGATAATTTGAAGTTTAAATCCATTTGCAAAACCAATTTGTTCAAATATATCCCTCCCAACGGGTACACGTTCCTTTACCCTTACATACATTTTACGACAACTCATTCGCTTATGATTTTTTCGAATTTTATTGCACTCCTCAACAACTGTTGAAGATACTTTTTGAACATGTATCTTTCGAAGTTTATACTTATGCAAGGCTTGCTTACTAATCCCGGCAAGTGAATATAGATCCTTCATTTTGTGTTTGTGTGAGGTCCTTTTTTCGAGTCGGAATTCTTCGAGGGCTCCTTTGATAAATTTTTTTTTAAATCAGTCTTATACTCCTTGTTGGCAAGGTCAATGATTTTGCTCAATAAGTCGATTTCCATTTGCTTGCGACCTAACGCAGCTTCAAGATCTTTAATACGCTTATCTAACTCCTGGCTACGATAAGCTTCACTATTATCTTCAACTACCATTATGCGATTTTTTATCAAATATCGTGAATATCGATAAATCCATCGATAAATGGTATTATTACTTACTGCAAGCTCCTTACCAGCTTGACTAACAGTACATTTCCCTTGTTCAATGTCTTGAACAATTGACCGCCGAATCCCTTCACTAAACACTCGTCTTTGTCGTAAATGGGTCACTTTTGTAGATTTTATTTGTGTCATAATTAGATTGATTTTTGGTCAACCTATTTCAGGCGCGCACAACTAAAAACTAATCACTTTTCACTTTTCACTGTTCACTGTCCACTGATCACTGATAACTGTTCACTGATAACTATCCACTGCAGTGCCTTTTCCCGAAATGTGGACGTTTGTTCCCGAATTGTTGTACTAAAAATGCCTTTTAAGGACCATTTCGCTGAAAATCTGTGATGGCATATTAATGGATATTATGGCTGTATAATATGACAGGGGAATCCAATAACACTATTAACACGAATATGATACATCAGTTAAATCCTGCAATTCTTGTAGAAACACCCATGGGGCAAGGTCAGGCTCTCTTCATCATAGATTATGGAATGCACCAAAATACCTGTTGGGTAGTTGCTTTGGTGAGTGATGGTGTTATAAAGCATTTCGATTGTAATGATGTAATTCTTGCAACAAATTATACCTACGGATTAAATCTGGTGAAACACAAAGCAAAATAATAGCAATACAAATAAATCATAAATCACAAACTATTAATAACCATGGAAAAGAAAAAAACTCCCGCAAAAAAAACAATGTCGAAAACTTCAAAAATGAACGACGACACTAAAAGTTCCATGCCATCATCGGCATTAATGAAACTTTTTGAAGATGAATTGAAGGACATTTACTGGGCTGAAAAAGCATTACTAAAAGCTTTGCCAAAAATGATTGACAATGCTACTTCAGAAGAACTTATTGAAGCATTAACAAATCACCTTGCAGAAACTGAAGAGCAGGTTACACGCGTTGAACAGGTTTTTGAATCATTCGACAAAAAAGCAAAAGCAGTAAAATGTGATGCAATGGAAGGTTTGATTAAAGAAGCCGAATCCATTATGGAAGAATGTGAACCGGGTGCTATGTGTGATGCCGGAATTATTTCTGCCGGTCAGAAAATTGAACATTATGAAATTGCTTCTTATGGAACTCTCCGTCAGTTTGCGGAAACGCTTGGACTTGAAGAAGCAGCCGAACTTCTGCAAATAACACTTGATGAAGAAAAAGCTGCTGATGAAACTTTAACGGAAGTAGCAGTATCAGCTATTAACGTGGAAGCAGCTGAAATGGAAGATTCTGAATAATAAGTTTAAAATCTGCTCATATGAATAATATATTCAGAGGACTCATTGCAGGCTATGGCGCCAAAAAACTTGGTGGAGGCTGCCTCAGTACAATCTTGGTGTTCGTAATCATCTGGGCACTTCTCGGACAATGTAATTAGTAAATTTCACCCCCTTCCCCCAATATATTTTTTCAAATCCGTGCAGCGTAGTTAGTGCTGCACGGATTTTTTTTATTATTAAGGATTATGGATTCTGCGAAGAATATAAATTCGTTTGGATGATAAATTATAGATGATAGATCACTAGCGTTGCGTTATTAATATTTGAATTCCAATTGATTATAATATTGCTCTTAGATTTCCAGGATTTTGTTGTCCGAAAAAACACTAAACAATGGTGTTTTTTCAAAAGGGCAAATGCTAATATATTGAAGTATTTCATATAGAGAGTTGGTTATATTAAGTTTCTTTTTTGCGATAGCTACCAATACATAAACTGAAATTGCCACCCAAATTTGAATACGCACAGCATTCTCACTGTGACCCCAAAAAGATTTTATTTTGAGGTTTTGTTTTATCCATTTAAAGAATAATTCTACGTACCATCTGTGTTTGTAAAGTTGTGCAACTGTTTTAGCCTTCACAACAAAATTGTTCGTTAGAAAAACAAAATACCTATCAAACTCTGCATCATAAAATTCTATACGTCTCAATCTATCTGGATATTTATCTTTTGATAATGGCCCTGTAACATAAATGTCATGGTCACTTCTAATACCTGAATCTTTGTCTACATTTCTTGAATCTATTTTCTTAAATTTAATGTTGTCTTTTGCTCTTACTACAAAGTATGCCTTCTCAAGATTTAGATAAAATAATCTGCCAAAATCTATATAAGCCTTATCCATCAAGTAGTAACTTCCTCTCTGTATATTTATCTCGTCAAGCATGTTTACATCATGGACTTTACCGTCTGATATATAAACAAATTCTGGTATTGAGGTTTTGGCATCAAGCAATGTATGAATCTTAATTGCCGCTTTCGTTTTTCTGAATGGAGCCCACCAAAATATTTCTAAACACAAATCAATTGTAGTTGAATCCAGTATAAACACATCACCTTTCAAATCTACTTTCAATTGATTATCTCCTTCATAGAGGACTCTCGCTTGTTCAATTAATTTTAAACCAAAATCCTGAAAGATTCGCCAGTCTCGCGATTCGTTTGCTCTCGATACAGAGGATTTATCAACAAGATTCCCAATACCTAAATGATATAATTTATCAGGATTTAAACTCAAGCAAAGCAATGTGTCACTCATGCTTTCTCGGTGTGTTAATTGGCCAAATGCCATGCAAAGAAATTGCTTCCAACAACTAAATGACTTGACTTTATAATGACCATTATATCGGTCTACACATCTCTTAAATACATCCTGTGATGAAAACTCCATAATTTGGGCAAACGCCAACTTTCCCTTGTTCATAATCAATAGTTTATGCAAAGGAATGCTTAAATTAATTCAAATCAACGCCAGAATAATTAAGCCTGAAACCTAGTAATATCAATGCTTTCAAAGAACTTTAACTAATTTTAACGCAACGCTAGTGAT
>CAUJFJ010000082.1 GCA_963169675.1 Bacteroidota bacterium | reverse complement strand
AAGTATAAAGCAAATTGCTGCAGGCAATTATTCTCAAAGGGTTAATTTTGAAGGGCATAATGAGTTTGGCCAATTAGCTGCGTCATTTAATACTATGGCTAAGAAGCTGGAAGAGTATAATAATACTAATCTGGCCAGGTTAATGAAGGAAAAACTTAGAATTGAAACGCTGATCAATAAAATGCATGACCCGGTTATTGGTTTGGATGAGAACCTGAAAATAATATTTGCCAATGATGAAGCAATTAAAGTTATAGGTATTTCAGGAACGGATTTATTTGGAAAGTTTGCACAGGAAATTTCTGTCAGAAATGATTTAGTAAGAACGTTGATACAAGATATAATGTTGGGTACAAATCCGGATGGCCTCAAGCAAAATACCATTAAGATAAACAGCGACAAGAAAGAGGGTTATTATGATAAGGAGATTTTCCCAATAGTAATTACTCCGGAAGGTGAGAAAGAATCCCGCATGATTGGCCATGTTATATTTCTTAGAAATGTAACTTCCTATAAAGAACTTGATTTTGCACGAACGAATTTCATTGCAACAATTTCTCATGAATTTAAAACTCCCATTTCGTCAATTAAACTGAGTCTTCAGATAATGGAGAATGAAAAAATTGGTAAACTTAACAGTGAACAACGAAATTTGATCGAAAGCATTAAAGATGATGCCAATCGGTTGTTAAAGATTACAGGTGAGCTATTGAATATGTCACAGGTTGAAAGTGGTAACATTCACTTAACTATTTTGCCTTCTGACCCCAAAGAAATGTTAATGTATGCCATTAATGCCACGAAATCTCAAGCAGATCAAAAACACATTATTTTTGAGATTGATTGTCCCGATAATGTTACTCATGTTTTAGCTGATAATGAAAAAACAGCATGGGTTATAACCAACCTGATATCAAATGCTATCAGGTATTCATATGATAGTTCCACTGTATTGCTCCGTATTAGTGAAACTTCTACTAAGATCAGTATTTCAGTTAAGGATACCGGGCAGGGAATAGCACCGGAATACAAATCTAAAATTTTCGACCGTTACTTCAGAGTTCCAGGCACTAAAAAGGAAGGCACTGGCTTGGGACTCTCCATAAGCAAAGAATTCATGGAAGCACAGGGTGGTACCATTCAGGTTGAAAGTGATTTTGGTGCCGGAAGTACGTTTACTATAAGTCTAAATAAGGTAAGTTAGTTGAGGAGCGACTAAAATTCTTTCTGCATTAACCTTTATTTTCCTCTCATCTCCGCTTACGTTTCAACGCATGCTTTGGTGGCGATTTTTTAGTTCTTCGTTCTTCCGATTCTACTTGTTCTGCAAGTAAAAAGTCGATTTGTTTTTTCACCAGATCGGTATTTTTTATTTCAACACGAACCTCATCACCTAAGCGAAAAACTTTACCTGACCTATGACCGATGATGCAGTAGTTCTTCTCATCCAGTTCGTAGAAATCGTTTCCGATATCGCGCAAACGAACCAATCCTTCACATTTACTTTCTGTTAGTTCAACATAAAATCCCCATTCGGTAACACCCGAAATAAGTCCATCAAACACTATACCTTTCTTATCCTGTAAGTATTGTACCTGTTTGTATTTAATAGAAGCTCTTTCAGCTTCAGAGGCACGGATTTCCATATTGGTGGAATGCTGGCACATCTCTTCATAATCTTTTGCATCCACAGATTTTCCTGCATGGAGATACAAATCAAGCAGACGATGAACTAAAACATCCGGATAACGGCGGATTGGAGATGTGAAATGGGTGTAGTAGTCGAATGCCAGACCGTAATGCCCAATGTTTTCAGTTGTATAAACAGCTTTTGCCATTGTACGTATTGCAAGCTGTTCTAAAACATTTTGCTCTCTTTTCCCACGCACATCACTCATGAGCTGATTGAGCGAATGTGCTACTTCCTTTTCATTTCGCGTGTTTATCTGGTAACCAAATTTCCCTGCAAACAGGGAGAAGTTCTGTAATTTTTCAGGAACCGGAGAGTCGTGAATACGGTATACAAAGGTTGGAGCTTTTGATGCATGACCACTTCCTTTTACTTTTTTACCCGCATGATGCTTACCTATAAATTCAGCTACTTTACGATTTGCAAGCAACATGAATTCTTCGATCAATTTATTGGAATCTTTATTTTCTTTGGTGTAAACACCGGTAGGATTTCCTTTTTCATCGAGACGGAATTTTACTTCCACTTTTTCAAATGTTATTGCACCTTGTTTAAATCTTCCGGCACGTAGTTTTTTTGCTAAAGTATCCAGCAGTAATATTTCGTTAACCAATGTGCCTTCCTTTTTTTCTATTACTTCCTGCGCTTCTTCGTATGAAAACCGTTTGTCGGAATGAATTACTGTTCTTCCAAACCATTCATCCAATACATTGGCTTCGGCATCAATATGAAAAATTGCTGAGTAACATAGTTTATCTTCATTCGGACGGAGTGAACAAACATGGTTGGAAAGTTTTTCCGGTAGCATAGGAATAACACGGTCTACCAGATACACAGATGTTCCTCTTTCAAATGCTTCTTCATCCATACTCATTCCCTGACGCAGGTAATGTGAAACATCTGCAATATGAATTCCTATTTCCCACTTATTTTCTTCCAGTTGTTGCACAGAAAGCGCATCATCAAAATCTTTTGCATCCACAGGATCAATCGTAAACGTGGTAATGCCACGCATATCGCGACGTTTTTTTATTTCCGCAGCAGGAATCTCATAAGGAATTTTCTCCGCTTCATCTTCAACTTCCTTTGGAAAGCGCAACGGAAAACCATACTCCACCAAAATGGCATTCATTTCGGTGTTGTTATCACCCGCATCACCAAGAACTTCAATTATTTCTCCGGTAGGATTTTTAGTTTCCTCCAGCCACTCGGTAATTCTGGCAACAGCCTTCTGACCATGTTTTGCTCCATTGAGCTTTGACAGCGGAATAAAAATATCGATATTCGATTTGTTGCTGTCGGGGACTAAAAATGCAAATTTTGGAAGAATCTGTATGGTTCCAGCGAATTCATTCTTAGCTCTTTTAATAACCTCAACCACTTCACCTTCCTGCCTTTTCGAGGACCGTTTGGCATAAAGCAGCACTTTCACGGTGTCGCCATTCATAGCGGTACCGGTATTTCGTGGTGCAATTACGATATCATCTTCGAAATTTTCGTTCATAACATAGGCTGCCCCCGAGACTGTTATATCTATAACACCCTCAATATAAAGCTGTTCCGGAATCGCACGAAAACGACCGGTATCAACTTCCTGCAGTTCACCATCCAAAACCATTTGTGCCATTGCAGTCAGCAATTGCGCTCTGTTGGCAGATGGGTCATCGATAAACAAAAAACGGTCGGCAATGGCAGGATCCAGTTGCCTTATGAGTTTCGATACTTGTTTGTAATTGAGGTTCCTGGTTGGATGCTTCTTGAAAACACTCAGGATTGCCTTTTTAAGAATGCCGGATTCTCCAGCGGTTTTTTTAGTCATGTTTGAAAAATATAGACAAAGATAAGATGTCTGTTATGCTTTTGGAATGCAGTCTGATACATGATATTAACAATTGAACGTTAGCTATGTTATCTATAATTAAGGATAAATTGACAATAAATTGTTAAGTTTGCTTTATGATTTACAAAGCCACTATAAACGATAAACGCGAAATATCGGTCGATTTGCAATCGGATGGAACGGTACTTTTAGATGGTAAAATTGCAGCTCCTGATGTTGCTCAAATAAAGGAAGGAATATACCATATCATTCACGGTCACAAATCTTTTAACTCCGAAGTGATTAAGTATGATAAGGAAGAGCGCTTGTTACATATCCGCGTCAACAACAATGTCTACAAAGTTCAGTTACGCGATCGTTTCGATGAATTGCTTCATGAACTTGGTATGGATGCAGCGAAATCAAAGAAGGTTTCCGAATTAAAAGCTCCTATGCCCGGTCTGGTTGTGGAAGTTTGTATAAGTGAGGGACAAGAAGTTAAAAAAGGAGATAAGCTGGTTGTGCTTGAAGCTATGAAAATGGAGAATATCCTGAAAGCTCCTGCTGATTCAGTTGTTAAAAAAATAAGTATTACGAAAGGTCAAACTGTTGAGAAAAACGAAGCTTTAATCTTATTCGTTTAAACGTATAAATTAAAATACATGCCCTATGGAAAAGTCGAGGAGAAAATTTATCAGAAATGCTGCCTTATTAACGGTAGCGGGAGCAGGGTTGAGATTGGTTGGTACACAAGCTTTCGCAGATAGTCCACAGGACGATAGTGGATTTTTATTTAAGCTTCCGGCATTGCCCTATGGCGCTGCTGCATTAGAGCCTTACATCGATACACAAACGATGGAAATACATCATGGAAAACACCATAAGGCGTATGTCGATAATCTGAATAAAGCTTTGAAAGGTTCCGGACTTACCAGTGATTCATTGGAAGATCTGATGAAGAATATTTCAAAGTACAGTGTGGCTATACGAAATAATGGTGGTGGCCATTATAATCACAGTTTATTCTGGAAGTTGATGAAGCCTGCAGGTGGAGGAAATCCAGATGGACAAATTGCAGAAGCAATCAATAATTCATTTGGAAGTTTCAAAATAATGCAGGAACAATTTAATGCTGCAGCTACCACACGTTTTGGTTCCGGTTGGGCATGGTTGATTGCTGATAAGGGAAAATTAACTATTACATCGACACCAAATCAGGATAATCCGTTAATGGATATTGCAGAAGTAAAAGGAACTCCGCTGCTTGCATTGGATGTTTGGGAACATGCATACTATTTAAAATATCAGAACAAGCGAGCCGATTATGTGAATGCCTTTTGGAATGTTGTGAATTGGGAACATGTAAACAGCTTATTGAAGGCGGTTAAGTAAATAGCATAAAAAAAATTAAGCCCCGGTAATATTTTTTACCGGGGCTTTCCTTTTGCTAAGATGTAATTGAAATTACACCAAAGTAATATCGAACTGAACCAGATCAACAAATTCCTGTACGCGGCTTTCCACTTCTTCCTGATCAAGGTTTATAATTCTTTCTGTACCGAATTTTTCTACACAGAAGGATGCCATTGCAGAGCCGAAAATAATTCCGCGTTTCATATTTTCGAATGAAACATCTTTGGTTCTTGCAAGAAAGCCAATAAAACCACCAGCGAAAGTATCACCTGCACCAGTAGGATCGAAAACATCTTCTAAAGGTAATGCCGGAGCAAAAAACACCTGTTCTTTATTAAACAACAAAGCACCGTGCTCTCCTTTTTTAATGATCAGATACTTGGGGCCCATTTTCAAAATTTTCTGTGCAGCTTTAACAAGTGAATATTCATTTGATAGCTGACGTGCTTCTGCATCATTAATAGTAAGCACATCTACCATGGCAATTGCTTTCATCAGATCATCCATTGCAGTTTCCATCCAGAAATTCATGGTATCCATGACAATCAATTTCGGACGCTCGCGCAACGATTGCATTACTTTCATCTGAATGGAAGGCATCAGGTTTCCAAGCATCAAAAAGGTACAATCCTGATAGGATTCCGGAATTACAGGCTCGAAAGTCATCAACACATTTAATTCAGTAGCCAGGGTATCGCGGGTATTCATATCGTTATGATAACGACCTGCCCAAAAGAACGATTTTTCACCTTTTTTTATCTGCAAACCTTCAGTACGAATACCATGTTCATTTAATTGATCGATGGTAGCCTGCGGGAAATCGTCGCCGACAACCGACACCAGATTAATATCCTGAGTAAAGTAAGATGCAGCCAAAGATGCATAAGTGGCAGCTCCGCCAATAATTTTATCGGTTTTTCCGAAAGGTGTTTCGATGGCATCAAAAGCCACGGTTCCAACTACTAATAAGCTCATTTTTAGTGTTTTATGTCTCTGATTAAACAGAGGTTATTGATTTTCAGCACGCAAAGGTATTAAATTAGGGTGTTTCCGCAAGAATTGGGGCATATGTTAATTGGGCTAATTAATTTTGCAAGATGAGAACAGGGATCAGAACCGCATTTACAACAATAGCCATTTTATTGGTTGCTCCATTTTTTAGCGCCTCTTGCTTTGCGCAGAAGCTATTGTTTTACACAACTAAAGCAGGCTGGGAAATAAAACCCGGTGATACACTTTCACTAGGGGTGGGGTCGTTACCGGATGGCAGGTATGATTTTATTTATTCCGGATTAGGGGTTACCATATTCGAAACTCTTACGGCAGAAAACGGATTTGATCCTGCATTACAACCGGGATCTGAAGGGGCATTAGTTGTGGTAAATAAAATTCGGTTGAAGGGGGATCAGGTTTTTGCCTATTTTTATATTGAAGATATGGGCGATTATCTTATAGAAATCGAAAATGCTATTCAGTCGTGTGAACTTGCCTTTTGCAGACCTGAAGGATATCTCACACAGCAGGAATTTGAAAAGCTGATACTCATTAACGATGCTGCTGCAGAAGGCCGCATAACTCCGGAAAAGCGGATCGAGTTGCGGAAGGAATTGTTGGGGAAGTGAGGTAGCTACACAATTGAAATTCTAAGATGTTTATTCAAGCCGGCTTCAATTAGTTTTTTCAATGTCATAATTTCAACATCCTGTTGATTATTTTCAAGTCGTGTAATATAGGTTCTTGATGTTCCCGCAGATTCCGCAACTTCCTCTTGTGATTTCTTTGCTTTTAGGCGTGCATTTCGGAATAATTCACCTATCGAGAAACTCATAGATGAGTCCAAATCACTTAGCTCGAATAAAGTATCAGCACCAATTTGGTAAGGGACATGTCGCTTTAGATTATTCTTGCCTGTTATGCACACATCTACATTCTCCCATGCCAGAGAATGATTAATGACTGCTACCTTTGCAAATTCAATTGGGCTTAAGAGTTTATATTCAACATCGTTTTTTTTGATTTTCCATTTGTCATTAAAAATTTTCCAGAAGTCAATAATTCTATCTTCACCATTGCTAAACAAGACAGAAATTTTTAAATCCTTTTTGTTTATGTTATTTATCTTAAGAATTTTAGGAATCCGCTTTGATTTATTCCTTTTCATTATGATGTCGTTTTAGATTGTGTACAATTTAATACTATCAACTTTCTCGATTTTTTCTGTAATTTTCAGGATTTAATGTCGGATTCAATTCATAAAAGTTTTTTTCTGCTCGCTTCCTGTTATCAGCTACCCTCAACCATTGTTGAACAATCTTGAGCTTCTTTGCAGGAAGAAATCCTTTAATTAGTTTACCTGATCTTATTTCGATTATTGCTTCATCATCTCCATAGAATGCATGAATGTGCGGCAGCAGATGATCCCTACTATAAATTACCAGACTAACACCGGCTATATTTTCTATTTCCGGTGCCATAAGTGTTTAACGCAAATGTACCTAATTAGATACATA
>CAUJFJ010000081.1 GCA_963169675.1 Bacteroidota bacterium | reverse complement strand
TTATTCCCGGAAGCAAAAATATTGGCATTTCTGGGTCCCGTTGTAATTCTGTCAATTACCGGAGCAGCAGCGAGCCAGATTATTTTATTTATTCCGGTTAGTTTTTTCAATTCTGCAGTGATTGAAATCAGATCCATGGATGGGTTTCGCTGAAGAATAGATTCCATAAAACATATAGCAACACCTTTTGAATTTACATCAATCATACCTTGTTCCAGCATCAGCTCAGTTGCAAGATATTTTATACCTGTTTTTTTGGAAATAAATTTTTGCAATTCTGTTTTTTCTATACCACTGATTACCGGTTTCAACGAATCAGATTGGATGCCAAAATTTGACCATTTAAAATCGATCACCTGCAGTTTCCCATTTTGGTCTGAACTGAAAAAAGGTCCGATATCTCTGCTGAATCCTTTAGCATTTTCGTTTACCAGCAAAGTAATGGGAGTACTGTCGATGCTATCTTTTTGAATCTTTAAAAGAAAGAAGTCACGGGAACGTTCCGTATCAAATATTACAGTGATTCGTACTTCACTCATCAGCTCTTTCAGAACCTCTAGATAAACATGGTGTAAAGTTGAATCGCCGGGCCAAATTATCCATGCATGTTCCTGTTTCGACCATTCAGGTGCAATTTTCCCCGAAGTGTTATCAGCTTTTTCCTGTCCCAATAGTTTACCATGCGGAATTATAGTGATTATAAAAATCAATATAGCGAATTTACAGATAGCGATTCCGGTAAAAGATTTCATTTTATAATGGATTAATTTTTGGGTTTAAGGGGCTTATGAGAATATAAGTTGTGAGAAATTCTTATAAATGGCTTTTCAATAATCAGGTAAAAGGCATAGGCAAATGCAATGGAAATAAGTGTATAAATAATCAGCATGATCACTTTTAGAGGATCAGAAACATCATATCCGGTAATATTTCTAAGCAGGTACTCAGCAACTACACCGGAGAAATGGTGTGTAATGTATAAGCTGAAGGAAATGGTTCCCAGAAAGTCAGTTATTTTATTTTTGAAACGTACAAATGCAATGGCCAATAGCGCAATAAGTGATCCTGCAGCACCATAAACCCCTTGTTGAAGGTAGCATAGCAGAATTCCGGTCAGCATAGCATACACAAAATAATTTCGTTCAATCAATTTCATCTTATAAAGAAAAAGCAATATGCCTAAAATGAAGAAGGAATTATCCCTGAAAAATAATACCGTATCATTATGTATCAGGTAGGTCATGCTGAGTAAACCCAATATTGTTGATAGCACAATCGGTTTTGCTGCATTTTTGAGAATCAGTGGCAAAAACATGGCTATGAATAAGTAAAATTGAAATTCTATTTCCAAAGTCCAGTAAACCTCAATATACATTCCTGTTCCGAATAAGGTATACGAAAAAAACAGATTTGCCAGAATGGTACCTAAGGCTGCACCAGGCCAGGTCATTCCATCAATCGGCCTTCCATTCATCATAATGGCGCCATAATATACTATAGCCATTAGAATTACAGCGAGATAGGCTGGTGGTCCAATCCGGGCCATTCGCTTAGCCATAAATTTGCCGGCATCTTTTAAGGTGTATCCCGAACTGTACATGGAGTAAGGGATAATAAAAGCAGAAATGATAAAGAACATCGGAATTCCCAACTTGGCCCATTCAAAATAGGCTCCAATGGGATTGGGCTTAATTGTTGGCAATGTGGAATTGGCAAAATGGTACATTACAACGCCTAATGACGCAACTCCCCGAAGGGATTCAATTACTTCAATGTAGACTCTTTGTACCGGTTTTATTGGTTCCATAATTTATTGACCGGGTTAAATATACCAATAAGTTTAATTTTATGCCAACCGGTAAGCCGGAAATGGCCATTATAAACCTAAGAATTGGGTTCAGCATCATTCAATTCTTCAAATTAAGTGAATTATGGATTCAGAAAGTGCAACATAATTAAAGTGAATTAACTCAGAATTGAAACCACTACATCGTCAAAACCTTGGCTTATTTCTTTATTTTACTGCTTATAATTTGGGAAAATCTGATAAATGGTTTTTCTACAGCCAGATAAAACAGCCACGCAAAAACAATTGCACATCCGGCATACACAAATACCATTATAGTCCGCAAAGGTTCAGGTGGCGACATTCCGGTTAGATTTCTCAATATAAATTCAGCTGATATGCCGGTAGCATGATGCGTAATATATAAACTGTAAGAAATGGTACCCAAAAAAGTCGTAACCGGATTTTGAAAAGTAATATAGGCGATTGCAAACCATGCAATGAGTGCTGCAATGGTGTTTTCCAGTCCTTGTTGCCAATAACAAAGAATAGCCATTACTAAGGATGCTATCAGGAAATAACCTCCATTAACGTGCTTGGTTTTGTACAGAAAAAGCAATACTCCCATTAAGAAAAAGATGTTATCCCGGAAAAATAAAACTTCATTATTATGGACAAACCAGGTAGCATTTAAAGCGAGAAAAACACCCGACAAGTAAATTGTATTGGATGAAGATTGGATTATAAAGGGTAGTAAAAAAGCGATGATGACATAATATTGAAATTCAATTTCCAAAGTCCAGTAAACTTCATTGTATAAGCCTGCATTTAAAAATGAATACGAATAGGTAAGGTTTGCAAGAATCGTTTTTACATCAATTCCCGGCCAGGGCATTCCTTCAATAGGTCTGCCATTCATTGCAATTGCTCCATAGTAAATAACAAAAAGAAAAATTAAGGCTATCCAACTGGGAGGGCCTATGCGGGCTAAGCGTTTGATAATAAAATTCCACGCTCCTGATATCTTGTAGCCTGAAGCATACATAGAGTAGGGGATGATAAATCCGGAAATAACAAAAAAGACCTGAACTCCTAATTTACCATAGGAGAAGAAATCAGTTACTGAGTTTGGCTTTATTGTTGGTAATGCTGAACCGGAAAAGTGAAACATTACCACTGATAAGGCAGCGATTCCACGCAGTAAATCTAAAATTTTGAAATGTTGCTTCGGAATGCTTGTGGTCGCCGACATAAACAGCAGAATGCTTAATCTGGTGTAAATGTAAGTAGTTTGTTTGCCTTTCTCAAAATAGTATTTGATAAGGTCACTAAAGTCGCTATGAAACGTTGCCGATGGTTTCTTCGTTAGATAAATTAACAGTAGGTTTTGAAATGACTTATAAGTCTATATGTGCTGATGTTCAATGTGTTGTATTGTCGTCTAAAGCTAAAGTCATAATATTTTTTATTTATCACTAAATTTGAGAACTTTCTCCAACCAACTTATGATCAGAATTCTTTTGATGCTTTTTTGTATTCCGGTTATCACGGGTATCACAAAATCAGTGGCTTCCGGTCCGGTAGTTTTCAAGACAACCAAAGGCAATGTTTCCTTGTTGTCGGATGCACCATTGGAATTGATAAAAGCAAATTCGAAGGAACTAAGGGGAGTTATAGACACTTCGAGTCATACTTTTGCTTTTACAGTAGCTGTAGTCAGTTTCAAAGGGTTTAACAGTCCTTTGCAGCGCGAACATTTTCAGGAGAACTACATGGAATCTCATTTGTATCCCGTTGCTACCTTCACCGGTAAAATTATTGAATCGGTAAGTTTTTCCAAGAATGGGATTTATGAGGTAAGAGCTAAAGGTGTACTGAATGTTCATGGTGTTAAACAGGAAAGGATTATAAAAGGCAAGGTTGAAGTCACGCCAACAGGAATCATATTGAATTCAGAATTCAAAGTGATTTTGGAGGATCATGAAATTAAAATCCCCCGAATAGTGCATCAGAAAATTGCCCCCGAAATTACAATTACCATTCAGGCCGAACTTCTGCCGGAAACCCGTTAAGCAATGCAAGTTTTATACAGATTAACTATCATAATTGCTATTCTGCTATCCGGAATACAAACAAATTCGCTTGCACAAATTCCTTTTTTCAGATCAATTCAGGTTTCTAAAACAGGTGTACCATTAAAAATTAATGGAATTTGTCAGGATACTGATAAGTTTATCTGGCTTGCAACTACCGATGGTTTATACAGGTATTCAGGAGGAGGTTTTGAAAAAATCCTTTTGAAAGAAACTGTTGAAACACCGGATGTTAGTTCTATTGCACCACTGCCTGCCGGAGGTATTATTTTTGGTAACAGAAAAGGTGGAATATTTAAATTAGTCAAGGGTGCAATAAAGTCTATTCCCACAGGTGCATTGGTTGTGAGAAGTTCCGTGGGTGGCATTGTAGTTAGTCCTCAAAATGAAATTTTGATTGCATTGCAAGGTCAGGGTCTTTTGAAAATCGCAGGTGATAAAGTAAATAATTTTACTATCGACGATGGTTTACCCGACAACTATTTATATGATGTGGCAATAGATCCGAAAGGAATTATCTGGATTGGTAGTGATGGTGGTCTTACAAAGTGGTCAGGCAAGCCATCGAAAGATGCCTTTCAGAACTTTACAACAGTAAATGGTTTACCTGATAATATTGTCAGAAGAATTGATGCAACATCGGAGAATAGTATAGGAATAGGAACGGAAGAAGGCGGATTTTCTATTTATTATCCCGAAACAAACACTTTTTTTACTCCTGAATTTTTCCGCGAATGGAGTAAAGGTTCTATTACAAGCATTTTGAAACTTGAGAATGAGTATTGGATAGGAACGCAGCGCGAAGGAATTATTGATTATGAATTTAAAGGATATAAACGAACCAGACAATTTACAAAGAACTTAGGGTTTGACGGTGTTTTTGTAAACTGCATGTTGAAGGATCACGAAGGGAATCTGTGGATTGGTTCAGGCAGTGAACTGTACATGTCGCTTGGTGAGAAAATCGAATTTAAACGTGAACTGAACGGAGCACAGCTTACCAATATCCATGCAATACTGGCCGACAGCCGTGAAAAGGTTTGGATCAGCAAGGATGATGGCGTATTTTGTTACGATGCCTATATGGAAAAAGGTATAGTAGATGAACCGTTGCAAGGCACTCCTTTTTCATCGCTGAATGTGATTTCTTTTTATGAGGATAAGAAGGGCTTTATATGGATGGGGACTTTCGATAAAGGTGCTATCCGGTTTAATCCTTTAACTAAGGAAGTAAAACTCTTCGATGAATCAAGTGGACTGATCAATACCTCTGTGTTGTCGATTGATGGAAATAAGGATGAAGTGTGGTTCGCAACATTAGGTGGCGTATCAAAATGTTCATTTACCGGATCTGAAGTTAGTGATGTGGGTAATTTCGTTTCCTTTAGTGAAGAAAATGGTTTGGGTAATAATTTTATTTATAAAGTATTTATTGATTCTAAAAAAAGAGTCTGGTTTGGTACCGATGGACATGGTTTGAGCTGTTTGAAGAATGGTAAATTCATTAATTACAGTGAGAGGGAAGGACTGAAAAGCCGTATTATTTATTCTATTACAGAAGATCCCTATGGGAATATTTGGATAAGTAGTGCTACAGATGGTATTTACCGTTTTGATGGAACTACTTTCCGGAATTTTTCTGTTGCTCAGGGATTAAGTGAAATAAATGTTGCCGCAATACGCACCGATAGAAAAGGTAATATTGTAGTTGTACATAAGAAGGGTGTGGATGTGATGGATCCTTCCAATTATCAGGTTGTTTCGTTTTCGAGTGATATGGGTATTTCAAATATTGATCCCGATATCAATGCAGCAGCCGTCGATAATAAAGGAACAGTTTGGATTGGCACACAAAAGGGAATCATAAAAATTGCTCTCGATGCCAGAGTAGGTTCCAGAAAACCTGTTTTGCTCTTAAATGATGTATTTTGTTTTTTGGAAAAGGTAGATTCCGTTGCAGGAAATAAATTCAGTTACGATCGGAATCATATTTCATTTGATTTTGCCGGAATTTGGTATGCTGACCCTCAAAAATTGAGTTATCAGTATAAATTGAACGGATACAATAACGAATGGATCACCACCAGAGACCGGTTTATTACCTATCCGAATCTTCGTCCCGGCGACTATGAATTTATGGTTAGAACTTCTATTAATGGTAATTTTATTGATGCACCAACTATCAGTTATCCATTCCGGATCAGTTTTCCACTTTGGCAACGACCCTGGTTTCTGATTTTATCTGCAGTGGTTTTAATTTCTTTGTTCTATTGGTACCTCACTGCACGCGATAAACGAATTAAGTCACTGCAGGCAATACAAAAAGAGAAAATCGAATCGCAGTATGAAATTTTGAAGAATCAGGTGAATCCGCATTTTCTTTTTAATAGTTTTAATACACTGATAACTGTAATTGAAGACGACAAGAAAACGGCTGTAGAATATGTCAATAAACTTTCCGATTTCTTTAGAAATTTGCTTTCTTATCAGGAAAAAGATATCATTTCGATTCAGGAAGAAATGGAATTGGTTGAGAATTACATCTTCCTTCAACAGAAGCGCTATGGAAATAATTTTAAAGTGAATATCGATTTGCCTTCATTAGTGTTGGAGAAGTATTCCATTCCTCCCATGGGAATTCAGATTCTACTTGAAAATTGTCTGAAGCACAATGCTGTTTCCCGCGAAACTCCTTTAGTTGTGGAAATATTTCAGGAGAATTATGAATACTTAGTGGTCAGAAACAATATCAATGAAAAAGTAATCAAGGACCCTTCGACCGGAATTGGTTTGCAAAATCTTAAAAATCGTTTTCAGCTTTTAAATCAACAGGTGATAAAAGTCACCAACGAAAATGGATTTTTTATTGTAAAATTGCCGCTTATTAAATAATCACTGTATTTATGAAGTACCTGATAATTGAAGATGAAGATCCTGCTGCTGCACGTCTCGAAAAATTGATTACAGCTACTGCTCCTGATTTTTCCTTACAGAATCATATTGTGAGTATCAGATCCGCTGTCAAATGGCTTCAGGAGAACGAGCATCCCGATCTGATTTTTATGGATATACAGTTGGCCGATGGTATCAGCTTTGAAATTTTCAATCAGGTATCTGTAAAGTGTCCCGTTATTTTTACAACTGCTTATGACCAATATGCTATTCAGGCATTTAAAGTTAACAGCATCGATTACTTGCTAAAACCGGTAAAAAATGAGGAGTTGGATGCTGCAATTGCCAAATTCAGAAAAACGAAAGCATCCAGTGAAGAACCTCTTCCTTATGAGAAACTACTTGGACTTCTGAAAGGTAAGCAGGAAATACACAAGCGGTTATTGATCCGTTTCGGCGAAACTATCAAAGCAGTGGAGGTTTCTGATGTGGCATATTTCTATACGGAGAACAAAATCAATTACTTATGTACGTTCGATAAGAAAACTTATCCACTCGATTTTAATCTCGATCAACTGGAAACCATGATTGATCCGGAACATTTTTTTAGGATTAACCGCCAGTTTATAGTTAATCTGAAGGCCATTTCCAAGATGGTATCGTATTCAAAATCAAGGGTTAAGCTCGAGCTTCAACCCCATACTGACATAGAAACTGTAGTTAGTACTGAAAGAAGTCCAAATTTCAAAAACTGGCTCACCGGTTCCGGTCAGATTTAACCATCCTGCCCGTTCAGCACCTCGTTATTCCCATTCAGCAAGATTCGCTTTTATTAGGTCGTTTGTGGTTCTATTTTTGTATTATAATTAAAGGGTATGGAAAATAATGATTTGAATCCGGTGGAAGAATTGAAGTGGGAAGCGAAATCCTTGTTAATTATTGGGTTGGTTTTGTTGGCAATATTGGGGTTTTCTGTTTCAGGTTGTAAACATGATATTCCAGTGCCACTTAATGCAATTGATGATGGTAATGGTGGCGGCGGTGGCGGAGGTTCTGATCAACCATGTGATCCCAACACTGTTTATTTTCAACAGCAGGTATTGCCATTTCTGGTTTCAAGTTGTGCAAAGAGCGGATGCCACAATGCTGCTACTGCAGAAGATGGCGTAATACTCGATTCATATGCTAACGTGATGAATACCGGAGAAGTTACTCCTTTCGATTTAAGTGATAGCGAAATATGGGAAGTGATCAACGAAAGTGATCCGGATAAGGTTATGCCACCTCCAGGCGAAACACAATTAACACAAGCTCAGATTAACATGCTTGCATTGTGGATTAATCAGGGAGCTCAAAATTTGGTATGTGATGATGCTAGTGGTCCATGTGACTCTGTGAGTGTATCATTTGCAGGTGATGTGGTTCCAATACTTCAAAACAAATGCGTTGGCTGTCATACCACAGCCACATCTACAAATGGTTTTGTATCGTTATCCGGTTTTACCAATGTAGAATTGGTGGCAGGTACCGGACAATTGGTAGGTGCAATTATGCATGATCCTTCTTATGTTGCAATGCCCGATGGAGGACCGAAATTAAATGCTTGTGAAATTGCTAAAATTAAAAATTGGGTGAGTGAAGGTACACTCAACAATTGATAGCGTTATGAATAAAAGATTTATATATATAATTGGCGCTTTGGCAATCCTTTCCGGTTTACAGGGTTGTTATTATGATATCGAAGAGGAATTGTATCCATCGAATGGAGGAAATTGTGACACCGCAGCTGTAACTTATTCAGGAACTATACAGACGATACTGAATGAAAGTTGTAACTCGTGTCACAGTGCTGCTTCAGCTCAGGGAAATGTAGTTTTAGAAGGATACAATTTATTGAAAGTTTATGTTGATGATGGTTCGTTTCTGGGTGCTGTTTCACATGGATCGGGTTATTCACCAATGCCTAAAGGAGGCAATAAATTATCGGACTGTAAAATATCACAAATTCAAACCTGGATCGCAGCAGGCGCACCAAACAATTAAATTTTGAGAAAATGAAATATTTAAAAATTGCAGGAATTTTAATTTTGATAGGTGCCGGATATGCATATTACATGTATAATAAACCAGTAGCCAGTACCAATGACCTGAATGCCGCATATTCAATCAGTGCCAATGAACTGTTTGCTAAGTTCGAAAATAATGAAGAAGAAGCGAATCAGCTATACCTAGGCAAAATTCTCGAAGTAAAAGGGAAAGTACGAGATCTAAGCGTAGGTGATAACGGTGAACTTAACATGGTTCTGGAGTCTTCATCTGATATGTTTGGAGTCAATTGCGGCATCAGTCTTGGCGAAGGAAGCACTCTGGATTCATTCAAACCGGGCGATTCTGTTACTGTCAAAGGAGAGTGCACCGGTATCTCCATGGATGTAGTATTAACCCGTTGTGTAATTGTCAAATAATATTTATAAAATTTAATAAATTATTCACACCTAATTATTTGTTGTA
>CAUJFJ010000080.1 GCA_963169675.1 Bacteroidota bacterium | reverse complement strand
GGATAAAAAAATGAGAGGAGCAGAAGGACTTCAATTTGATGAAGTGGAAAAATACCGTCGGTCCTCATTTCCGTTTGCCACCTTTATTCTTACTATAATTGGTGTATCGTTATCGAGCAGAAAAGTAAGAGGCGGAATAGGTCTCCAGATTGGAGCAGGGATTTTACTGAGCTTTACTTACATTATGTTCATGCAGGTCTCGACTACATTTGCTACGAATGGAAATTTTCCGGCAATCATTGCTGTATGGATTCCCAATATAGTTTATGCAATAGTTGCAGTTTTCCTGATGAGAAATGCTCCCAAATAAGTTGATATAAAAAAAGAATGTGCCATTTACATTGAAACAGCACATTCAAAATCTCATACTTTATTTACAATACATCCACTTTTCGATGTGAACCATCGCAATAGGGTTTATTAGATGATGCACCACAACGGCATAAAGCCACCTGTCCTTCTTTCAGCGTTTCGTTACCGTTTTCATCAACAACAGTACAATTGCCTTTCAATATCAAGGGACCTTTGCTCATCACATGAACCTTAATATTAACTTCATTTTCATTTGTTTTCGTTTCCATATTCTCGGTTTGTTTTTTTTCAATTGATAAGGCTCCCGAAGGGCATTTGGATACCTGCGAAACTATCTGTTCAGTAGCACTTCCTTCCGGAGTGACCCAGGGACGTTTGCGGGGATCGAATACTTCGGGGAGTCCCCGGAAGCAGATAGCTGAATGGATGCACATGTGAGGCTGCCAAACCACTGTGACTTCTCCGTTATTATAGCGTTTAGTGATTTCTTTCATGGTTAAGAATGGTATTAAGACTTGGCATGCAATATATTTTCTATAGTCATAGAATTCGATAATGTTTTGTGAACCGGACATTTCCCGCTGATAGCCAATAAACGGGCTATTTGTTCGTCATCGAGATCTCCGGTAAAGGTGAGCTCCTGCACTATTTTGGTTTGCTGAACCCCGGAAATCACCTCACGTTCCATTTTGATGTTTGTTGTCACATCATCTAATTTCCATCCTTTTCTGTCGGCATACATTCGCACAGTAATGCATGTGCAGGATGCCAATGCCGCCAGTATGAAATCGTGGGGCCTTGGACCTTTATTACTTCCGCCATGATCAAGAGGTTCATCAGCATAAAACAGGTGGCCACCTGAGCTTAATAAAGTGGTATATGCTTGTCCCGACAATGATCCGGATAACGTGTTAATCTTTACTTCCATTTATACTAATTTTGTGCTAATTATTCAGAATTCGTTTTAATTCACCAAAGTACACTAAATTATAAAACATTCTGTTAAAGTAATTTGTTTCTTTATGTTATTATTAATTCCATATGAAATTCTCTATTAAACTACTGATCTGCTGGCTAATCCTTTTAAACACAACTCAGGCAACAGCCTTTTCCGATTCTAACACTTCAGATAATGGCACTATCAAAGGCAAAACCGTGGATAGCAAAACCAGGGAGCCCTTGCCTTTTGTGAATATTGTTGTGGTAGGAACATCTGTAGGAACAACCTCTGATGCTACCGGTGCATTTATTCTAAAAAATGTTAAACCGGGTTATGTAAAACTAGGCGCCTCCAGTGTAGGCTATAAATCTTATACTTCAGCCGATATATTTGTTACCAATGAAAAGACACCTTTCATTGAAATTGCGCTAGAACCTACGGCAGCTGATCTTAAAGAAGTAGTTATTTCGGGACCTCAATTTATCAAGCGAGACGAAAGTCCCGTTTCTCTTCAAACAATTGGAATTCGTGAAATTGAAAGGAACCCCGGAGGTAACAGAGATATCTCCAGAGTTATTCAATCTTTACCCGGCGTTGCTTCATCACCCAGTTTTAGAAATGACATAGTCATCAGAGGAGGGTCTCCATCAGAGAATAAATTTTATCTTGATGGAATGGAAGTTCCCATCATCAATCATTTTCAAACACAGGGTTCAACCGGTGGACCTGTTGGTATTATCAACGTGGATTTAGTCAGAGAAGTAGACTTTTATTCGGGCGCATTTCCTGTAAATAAGGGAAACACCTTAAGCTCGATAATGGAATTTAAACTTTTGGAAGGAAATCAGGAAAAGACCGGTTTCAGAGGAACCATTGGCTCATCGGATTTGGGATTTACAATTGATGGACCAATTACATCAAAAACTAATTACATTGTTTCAGTAAGAAGATCTTATTTGCAATTTCTGTTCGAAGCATTAAAACTACCCTTTCTACCAACTTATACCGATTTACAATTTAAAGTGAGGCATAAGATAAATGAGAAAAATGAAATAATTTTCCTGGGCATTGGAGCATACGATCAATTCAAGCTAAACAAAGATGTTAACGACGATGTAGAGGATGCTGAACAATTAGAGTATAACAACTACTTGTTGGGAAACATCCCAACCAACAATCAGTGGAATTACTCAACCGGAGCGATCTACAAGCACTATGCAAAAAACAGTTTTACCAATGTGGTTCTAAGTAGAAGCACCTTAAATAACAGTTCTGAAAAATTTAAAAACAACAATGAAGATGTGGCTGCTGATCAGATTTTTGACTATGAATCGGAAGAAACAGAAAACAAATTCAGGATTGAAAATAATTATTCAAAAGGTACCATGAAAATAATCAGTGGATTTAATTTAGAATACGCTGACTATTCAGTAAAAGGCTTCGACAATATTAACACTTCGGTGGGACCAATAAAAAGATCTTACAATTCAAACTTAAACGTTTTCAAATATGGACTTTTTGCTTCTGTATCAAAGCCTGTATTAAAAAATCGTTTGGCGCTTTCATTAGGAGTTCGTACAGATGCAACAGATTATTCCGCTCAAATGAATAATCCCGCCCAACAACTTTCACCCAGATTCTCAGCTTCCTGGTCATTTGATGAAAAATGGAGCTGGAATTTTAATACCGGTCGCTATTACCAGCTTCCCTCCTATTCTATTTTAGGATTTAGTGATGCTTCAGGAAATTTGATCAATAAAGCCAATAAAGTAAAATATATTTACAACGATCAATTGGTGACAGGAATTCAATTCTTGCCGGATGCATCTTCTAAAATAACTTTGGAAGGATTTTACAAACAGTATAAGAATTATCCTTACTCATTAACTGATTCAATAAGTCTGGCAAATCTGGGCTCCGACTTTGGTGTAGTTGGAAATGAATCTGTAAATTCTTCATCCAAAGGAAGAGCTTACGGTATTGAATTGTTACTGCAGCGACGTTCTGCTACCGGGATTTACGGGATTATGGCCTATACATTTGTGCGAAGTGAATTTACCGGAGACA
>CAUJFJ010000079.1 GCA_963169675.1 Bacteroidota bacterium | reverse complement strand
GAACGAAAGTACCTCACACAATTCAGTAATCAGTTCTCTCTTAAATTGACGTCGTGTACCATAATCGCCCGATGCACTGATATCAACCAGTAACATCACAGTCAATTCCCTTTCTTCCTCAAAAATCTTGACAAAGGGATGATTGAAGCGAGCTGTGACATTCCAGTCAATGTTTCGGATATCATCACCCGGCATATATTCACGTACCTCACTGAATGCCATTCCCCGGCCTTTGAAGGCGGAGTGGTATTCGCCGGAAAATATCTGATTCGACAATCCTCGTGTCTTAATCTCTATCTTCCTGACTTTCTTTAAAAGTTCAGTGGTTTCCACAATTTTCTGATTTAAGTTTCAAATAACAATAGCCGCTTATATCGACTATGGTACTTCAACCGCATTTAAAACTTCATTTACTACTTCATCGGTTGTAACATTTTCCGCTTCAGCTTCATAAGTTAAACCAATACGATGACGAAGAATATCGTGACAAACGGCCCGGACATCTTCAGGAATAACATATCCACGACGCTTCACAAATGCATAAGCTTTGGAAGCAAGCGCAAGGTTTATACTTGCCCTTGGTGATGCGCCGTAGCTAATTAATTGCTTCAGTTTACCCAGATTATTATCGGCAGGGAAACGGGTTGCGAATACAATATCGAGAATGTACTTTTCAATTTTCTCATCCATATAAACTTCCTTCACCACTTTTCGGGCTTTCAGAATTTCATTGGTTGTAACAACCGGATTTATTTTAATTGGTTCAGGATTCAGATTCTGACGAATGATGAGTCTTTCTTCCTCCTTATTCGGATAACCTATAACTATTTTAAGCATGAAACGATCCAGCTGAGCTTCAGGCAGGGGATAAGTTCCTTCCTGCTCAATGGGATTCTGGGTTGCCAAAACCAAAAATGGTTCTTCTAAATGGAAAGTTTCCTCACCAATGGTTACCTGACGCTCCTGCATGGCCTCCAGCAAGGCACTTTGCACTTTGGCAGGGGCACGGTTAATTTCATCGGCCAATATAAAATTAGAAAATAAAGGTCCTTTACGAACAGTAAACTCTTCTTTTTTCTGGTTGTAAATCATGGTTCCCAGCAAATCCGCGGGCAATAAATCAGGTGTGAACTGAATTCTGCTGAATTTAGAATGAATAGCAGATGCCAGCGATTTTATTGCCAGTGTTTTAGCTAATCCCGGAACACCCTCCAATAAGAGGTGACCATTTGAAAGTAAACCTATTAAAAGCCTTTCCAGCATGTATTTCTGGCCTATGATGGCTTTTCCAACCTCCAGATTTAAAAGCTCTACAAATGCACTTTCCTGCTGGATGCGCTCATTAATTTCCCTGATATCTGTCATATGATGCGTTTAAAAACGGGCTCAATATTAGAGCCCAATCCATGAAATTTTTATGAAGACAAAGCTAGTATTGCCGGTTTTATCCGTTTTCTGTCTGCCTGCAAAGGTATTAAAAACAATCCCTGCTAAATATCGCATGAATAACGACTTATTAACGATCCTATCACCAGGTTATTCTTTCAGGTCTTTTATTCCTCAACTTCGTACCTTTGCACCTTGCCGGGAAGGAACCGGACATATGTTATGAATCATCGTTATTTTGTACTCCTATCCTTTCAGGGAACCCACTATTCGGGATGGCAAATTCAGGAAAATGCTGTTTCCGTGCAGGAAAAACTGAATCAAGCACTTACAGTTATTTCCGGTCATGAAGTTTCAACTACCGGTTGTGGCCGGACCGATGCAGGGGTACATGCCAGAATGTTTTATGCACACTTTGACCTAACTGAGCCCATTGCCGATCCCGGTAGAATGCTTTATCAGCTGAATGCAATTTTACCCGACGATATTGCCATTCATGAAATTATTGATGTCCCGGATAATGCACATGCCCGGTTTGATGCAACATCCCGGACCTATGAATACTTCATTTGCAGAAATAAAAATCCGTTCCTCAGAGATTATGCCTTTCATGGTTTCCGGAATCCCGATTTAAACCTCATGCAAAAAGCATGTGATATTATCATAGCACATACCGATTTCAGCTCTTTCAGTAAATCAAATACTCAGGTAAAAACCAACAATTGCAAAATCACACATGCTCATTGGGAATACCGCAATGAAATGCTTGTTTTTACGATTACTGCAGACCGCTTCCTGCGTGGCATGGTGCGGGCTATTGTGGGAACTTTACTGGATGTTGGCACAGCCAAAATGCCTCCTGAAGCGCTCGAAGAGATATTGCTCGCAAAAAACCGAAGTCAGGCAGGAACTTCTGCTCCGGCTGCCGGACTTTATCTCACCAGAATTACTTACCCATATTTAAAAGAACCAACCGGATTCCAATTTCCCGGATAATATTTTATGAGCACTGGAGTTACCGGAAAAGCAATCGATTTACCTGTTCTGAAAAGAGTCTTTGCTTTCGTTTCGCCTTATAAAAGCATTTTTTGGTATACTGTTGTATTAACGGTAGGTCTGGCATTATTGGGGCCCGTTCGTCCCTGGTTGACCCAATTAACTCTTGATGGCTACATAACTAACAGTGACCCGATAGGTCTGCTGAACATGACCATGCTGATGACTGGAGTGCTGTTATTTCAAAGCCTACTGCAATTTTTTCACAGTCACCAGACCAATTTATTGGGCCAGTTTGTAATACGTGATATGCGTGTTAAACTCTTCAATCACATTGTTCGGTTTAAAATGCCTTATTTCGATAAAACTCCCGTAGGCACTCCGGTAACTCGTACGGTTTCCGATATGGAAACTATAGCAGATATTTTTTCAGATGGCCTGATTGTTATTATTGGCGACATTTTGCAACTGGTGGTTATCATCAGTTACATGTTTTATGTCGACTGGCAACTAACCCTCATCAGCTTAAGCACATTGCCTTTATTGCTGATCGCTACCAACATCTTTAAAAATAAAATTAAAAAGACATTCAATGATGTCAGAACTCAGGTTGCTGCACTGAACGTTTTTGTTCAGGAACATCTTACCGGAATAAAAATTGTTCAGGTTTTTAATCGGGAACAAATTTCATTCGAAAATTTTAAGGAGATCAACAAACAACATCGCATTGCGAATGTAAAATCAGTCTGGTATTACAGTATTTTTTTTCCGGTTGTGGAAATTTTGTCCGCCATTTCTATTGGTCTCATAGTATGGTGGGGTGCCGGTAACGTAATTGAAGGTCAGGCAAGTTTTGGAACGGTGGTATCTTTTATTATGCTCATCAATATGTTGTTTCGGCCTATTCGTGAATTGGCAGATAAGTTCAACACGCTTCAAATGGGAATGGTAAGTTCGGAACGGATTTTTAAAGTATTTGATACGCCTTCCGGAAATCAACCTGCCGGATCCTACAAAACAGCTGATAACCTGAAAGGGAAAATAGAGTTCCGAAATGTGTGGTTTGCTTATCAAAATGAGGATTGGGTACTTCGTGATGTATCTTTCATTGCCCACCCGGGAGAAACACTTGCATTTGTTGGAGCAACAGGAGCCGGAAAATCCACCATTATCAATCTCATAAACCGGTTTTATGATATTTCCAAAGGGCAAATTCTGATCGATGATATCGACTTATATGATTATGATGTAAAATCACTTCGCAGTAATATCGCTTTAGTACTGCAAGATGTTTTTCTTTTCTCCGACACTATTGAAAAAAATATCACACTGGATGATCCATCTATCACTCTAGCTCAGGTGCAGCATGGCGCCCGGCAGGTAGGTGCCGATTCTTTTATCGACAAATTGCCGGGAGGCCTCCAATTTAATCCAGGTGAACGAGGGGCAATGCTTTCAATGGGGCAGAGGCAGCTGATTTCATTCATCAGAGCTTATGTTTTTAATCCTTCAGTGCTAATCCTGGATGAAGCCACATCTTCCATTGATTCGGAAAGTGAAGCAATGATTACACACGCTACAAAAGTCATTACTAAAGGGCGTACTTCAATTGTAATTGCTCACCGATTGGCAACAATTCAAAATGCTTCGAAAATTATAGTAATGGATCAGGGAAAAATCGTTGAATCCGGTAACCATCAGGAACTACTTTCCAAAGGGGGATTTTACTTTCAACTCTATGAAATTCAATTCAAGGAAGTTCCTCAATCCTGACTTGTTTAGAAAGATTCTATATAAATAGCGTTTGTAGTTGGTTTGCCACAACGGCGCCTTGGTTTTTACTACATTCTTCTTAATTTTTCCGTTCTTTGCAGCAATAAACTAAATTATTAACCACTCTAAAAACCTACTGCCATGGGAATTATTAAAGAATTTAAAGAATTTGCCGTCAGAGGCAATCTTGTCGACACCGCTGTAGCCTTCGTGATGGGAGCTGCTTTCGGAAAAATTGTATCATCATTTGTTGAAGGAATTGTAATGCCAATGGTTGGAATGCTAACCGGCGGTGTTGATTTTAACGACAAAAAACTCATCCTGCAGGATGCAGTTTCTGAAATTAAAAATGCTGACGGAACAATCATTCCGGCAGTTGCAGAAGTGTCAATCAAGTATGGTATCTTCATTACCAACCTGATCGATTTTATCATTGTTGCCTTTGCGGTATTTATGGTAATCAAAGGAATCAATTCTATGAAGAAAGCAGAGCCTGCGCCACCTCCGGCTGGTCCTTCAAACGAAGAGAAATTGCTTTCTGAAATCAGAGATCTTCTTAAGAAATAATTAATTCAGGAAAAAAGGCAGCTCCGAAATGGGCTGCCTTTTCTTGTTCACTAAACTTATTAAATAAAAAATTATGAAGCGTTTATTACTTACAATTTCAACAATTGCAGTAATCAGTTCCTCGTCAATGGCGCAGGATGCTGCTGCTGTAGATACTTCCTGGAAAACAGGTGGTATTGTCGGATTAAATTTCACACAAGTTAGTCTCTCTAATTGGGCTGCCGGTGGTCAGAATTCAATCTCAGGTATTGCATTATTTAACTATTATGCCAATTACAACAAAGGCAAAAACATCTGGGACAACTCCATTGATCTGGGTTATGGATTAACTCAAAATGGTGATGCCGATCCGATAAAAAGTGAAGATAAAATTGATTTGGCTACCAAATATGGTCGCTATGCCTTCAAACATTGGTATTATTCAGCATTGTTAGGATTTAAAAGTCAATTCACTCCGGGCTACAATTACCCTGATGATTCGACTAAAATTTCCAACTTCCTGGCTCCGGCTTACATTACCCTGGCTCTGGGTATGGATTACAAACCAAACGATAACTTCTCGGTTATGATTGCTCCTTTGACAGGAAGAATTATCATCGTAAACGATCAGGATCTTGCTGATGCAGGTGCTTATGGTGTTGATCCTGCTGAATACAATGAATTGTTCGAAAAAGTTAAAGACGGCGAAAAAATGCGTACCGAATTTGGTGCATCTATCCGCGCCCTTTACAAAAAAGACATCATTGAAAATGTTAACCTTCAAACGAAACTGGAATTGTTCAGCAACTACCTGGAAGATCCACAAAATATCGATGTTAACTGGGAAGTGCTTATTTCAATGAAAGTGAACAAATACATCACTGCTACTTTGGCAACCCAATTAATTTATGATGATAACACCATCATTGCTGTTGATAATAACAGCGATGGAATTATTGATGAAGCTGGACCAAGAACTCAATTTAAAGAAGTTTTGGGAGTAGGCTTCTCTTATAAATTTTAATAAAGTTCGCTCCTAAAAAAACGGCTTTCACTTGAATGGTGAAAGCCGTTTTTTATTTGTAGAAGGAATTTATTTTTTTCCAAAAAGTCCGCCCAGCATATCACCCAGCTGACCTTTCATAGCATCTTTGGCACCACCCGACAACATTCCGGCAAGATCGTCCATAGAAGAACCATCACCATCTTTATCGAGCATTTTTCCGAAGTCAATACCAGATGATTTTCCACCGGTCAGACTGCTAAAAATGCCACCCAAATCGATACTCTTATCGTTAGGATCATTGGTTTTATTTACCAGACTTCCTAAAACGCCAGGCAGGAGGGAAGCAACCATTCCTGCCGCTTGAGATGAATTCAATCCAAACTTCTCGGCTAATCCGGAAGCAACATCCCCTGAAATTTTTGCTACAGCCGGATTTTGACCGATACCTGACTTTCCGGTCAGCAAACTAATTATATCTTTTGCATTTCCGGAAGCCAGTTCTCCCTGTAAACCGCTTACAATAGATTTCGACGCATGCTGAATTGCTTCGTCATTTTTTTCATTTGGAATTGCCGGATTATTGATGATTGCATCTCCGGCATGGTCCTTGACCAATTGTACTAGTGTTTCAAACATGGCAGTATTTTTATATGGTTAGTATTCTTACAAGTAATAAAGGTAAGCAAATCTTTTCCTTTTTTTGAGATATTCCAGATCCGATTCATTGTTATAAGCCTCCTGTTCGAATAATATTTTTCGATAGGCCTGTTCATGATCCCAGGTCTGGATCAATTCATACAGGTAATTGACAACATAAATCAGATAAAATGGCAATATAAAAAGCTCGAGTTGCTGCCTCAGATGAATTTTTTCATGATTCAACAAAACAGGATCATTCTTTGCCGCCTTTTTATTCAGAAAAATGAATGGGAAAATAGCAATTCCCCTTCTTCGCATAAAAGGTAAAATGAATATTATCACCTTTAAGGTTTGTTCTTAAAAACTTTCTCAAATGCTACTTTCAGATCATCCGCCAGCACATCTGCTTTGTTTTTAACTTCTCTTCCTATTTCTCCAACCTGACTTTTCAGATTCTCCTCAAAATCAATGCCCTGAAATGCTTTGTCGAGTGGATTGTGGATGATGCCCGGCAGCCGCTTCTTCAAATATTCTGAAACCAGTTTCAATGCCTCTGTGGCCTGAACATCACTGATTCCGGTTCTTTCCATCAATTGTTTTTTAAGCTCTTCCATGTTAATTTAAATTATTCTTCAAATTTAGTAAGGATTAATCAATTTGCAGGCTATGAAAATGGTTCCTTTACAAAACAGAATGGCCTTTCAACTGTTATCTTTGTTGTTACTAAATATGAAATACATCACTCAAATAGTACTATTGGTCGTTATTTCCTTTGCGGGATGTACCGGTCAACCCTCGGAACAGGCATTTAGCTCAACTCCGGATAATGAGAACTTAAAACCCGATAGTTTAATGAATACCAATCAGTCAATCGATACAGCCACGTTTGGAAATGGCTGCTTTTGGTGTACCGAAGCAATTTTCCAATCGCTTGAAGGAGTTGCTACTGTTACTTCCGGTTACTCCGGTGGACAAACCGAAGATCCGGATTATAAATCAGTTTGTACCGGTCAAACCGGCCATGCTGAAGTGATTCAGATTACCTTTGATCCTGCTGTAATTTCTTTCGAAGAATTACTGGAGGCATTCTGGGCAAGTCATGATCCAACAACACTCAACAGACAAGGAGCTGATGTGGGTACTCAATACCGTTCGGTGATTTTTTATCATAATGAAGCACAACGAAAACTGGCGTCTGAATTCAAGGAACACCTGAATGGAAAAAAAGTATTTCCTTCACCAATTGTCACTGAAATTAGTCCGTTTACCAAATTTTATAAGGCTGAAAATTATCATCAGCAATATTTTAATCTCAATGGTTCTGAACCCTATTGCACTTTTGTAATTAAACCTAAACTCGATAAATTCCGGAAAGCATTCCACGACAAATTGAAGTAATCGATTTGCTGTTTATTAGGTTTCAATGTTAAAACATGCTGCCATAGTTTTATGAAAAGAATTCATGATTTCGAAGCATTAGCTTCAAGATATCGCGCAAATCTGATCAATTCCATACCCGGTTTTAAATCGGTTTCGTTGGTTGGAACCGTCAATGAAAATGGTGTGGAAAATCTGGCAATATTCAATTCCTTTTTTCATATCGGAGCTAATCCACCCTTGCTGGGGATGGTATTTCGTCCTGAAGGTGAAGTGGAACGCCATACTCTTGAAAACATTCGTAAAACCGGTTGCTATACCATCAATCATCTGAATAAAGATATTGTTGTCAAAGCACATCATACGGGAGCAAAATTTCCATCCGGCATTTCTGAATTTAAAGCTTGTGGATTAACACCCTGGTATTCCTCCACCCATTCAGCTCCCTATGTTATGGAATCATCCATCAGAATTGGTATGAAACTGCAAAGCGAAATGCCGGTTGCTGCAAACAATACTCTTATTTTGATCGGTGCAGTTACTGAAATATGGCTTTCAGAAGACTTCCTTTCCGAAGATGGATTTGTTGATCTTGCTCAGGCAGGAACCCTTGCAGGAAGTAATCTCGATGCCTATTACGAAGCCACCAGGTTAGTCCGTTTAAGTTACCCCAAACCGGATGCAATCCCTTCTCAGATCTGATTTAAGTGTATTTTAAGGGTTGATTTGACGGGCTATCATTAAGAAATTCTTAAGAAATAACTTGCTAACATTCACTTTATGCTGCTGAGCTATTTTTGAGTTGTTCAAACACTCCTAAATGACCGTCATCAGCTACTTTCTCGATTCTGAAAGCATTTTTCGAAGATGCCAGAAACTCATCCTTAAAAATGGTATTCACATTATTCGTACGAATGCAGAAGAAGGAACCATTCATGGTGTGAAAAAATCAGGACTCATTGGTCCCAACATCGAAATACTGATAACAATTTGCTCCCAAAGCACTTCACAAACCAGACTTGAGATTACCAGTAAACAAGCTAAAGGGCTCTTGTTACCATCTCAGGAAAAGCTTAAGAAATTCGAAAGCAGGCTGGTGGAGCAACTTTACAGCAATTTGCTGTAACAGTAACTTTGTCTCAAACAGATGATTGAAAAATTGAATGAACTTCATATTACTTATTGTTTGCCGATGCCCTTACTATTTCCAGATCAAAAGTATTTCCCAAAAAACCTTTGTCGATTCCCTGATCATTGAAATTCCTGTTGACTGCGTAGAGCGCATCCGTTAAAATATCAAATGAATAAACCGAATAACCACCTCCCAATTTTCGATTGGCTTCCCGGAATAATTCTGCTACCGTTTTTCCTTTCATTTCGCCTTCACGAATAACAAGTTCAGAAAGACTTACCATTCCTTCACGACGATAATGATCGAGAGCCAGATTTAATGCGAGCGTTACAGCTTCTCCGGCTAAAGCATTCTTATAAACTGTTCCCGGATTAGTCATTTGACCAAAAGGCAACGGTTTTGAACTCATTCCGGATGGAAGGAATTTTTCAATTTCAGACGGATCGGTAAATACTATTTTATTCTCCGTTCCAATTATTAAACCGTCTGGAAAATACCGGTCGAAAATCATTTTTAATTCTTGACTTTTCTGACCTCCCCATTTGCCCTGAGAATAGGTAATCACATTCAAATCTGTTAATGGTTTGCCTTCAGCAAACACCATCGGACTCTTGCTGATTCCCGCAGCAATAATCAATAGTAAGATGTAAATTTTAGTTTTCATTTTTATTGTTGGTTTGACATCAATTTACACTTGTCATTCTAAAGCAAACCCGTTTTTTTGGCGAATGACCTGTATGAATTGGTAAAAGTGACCACTACAACTGCAGACAAATGAAATCTATACTGGAGTACTGCCTCAATACCTTTATTAGAAACCTAACCACACTAATCTAATACATATGAATGATTATCAAATATATACACATGTTATATTTGTCATTTTTCGTTTAAAATGACCTCTGTTTAGGGGACCAACACCGTTTTGTGGTAATTTTGCAATTCCATGAACCGGTTTCCCATAATATTTAAGAGTTTATTGTTATTCCTGTGGGGATGGTTTTTCCTTTCTCAACAAGCTAATTCTCAGGTAACTACGCAAGTTTATAGTGAAGATTTTAATAGTGGAACCGGTGGCTGGACCATCGGCGGTTATGCACCTTCCTGGAAACATGGAATTCCTTCACTTCCCAATATAGCATCCAATGGAACCCCATGCTTTGTCACAGGAGATGCAGGTGCCAGTGCTGCTGATCCATTAACACAGTGTATTTCCTTTCCGGGAGCAACTACTAATGGCAATTTTTACAATTGCTGTGAAAGATCATTTGTTGAAAGTCCTTCTATTGATCTTACAGGCATTGCTTCTCCAATGGTGAGCATCGATTTTAATTTGCATTGCGAGCAGACTTTCGATGGAGCTAAACTGCAGATTTCCATTAATGGAGGTTTGAACTGGAGTGATGTGGGTGCTTACTCCGGCAGTTCCTATGAAACATTTCCTTCTTCTGTTAATTGCAGAGAAACCAATTGGTATAATAAGTCAGGTGTCAATTATCTGAACAGTACATCCGGTGGATGCAGCAATGTTTCTTTTAGCTTCGGTGGTGGTACTTCAGGATGGTCGGGTGGATGTGGTCAAGGAAGCGGTGGTGCCTGTTCCAATCCCGATAGCCATGGTACCAATGGATGGATTACTGCAACGCACTGTTTAACTCAGGCTGCGAATAAACCCGATGTACGTTTAAGAGTAGTTTTTGGAGCAGGTTCACAAACCTATTCCGATGGTGTAGGCTTCGACAATGTGAAAATATTTAATGTGTTTCCCGTTACTTCGTTCACTGCCGTACAAAACGCTGCTTGTCAACCTGTAATTCAATTCAACAATTTAACCGATTGTGCCTCCAATTTCGTGTGGGATTTTGGAACATCCGGATCCGGAAATAGTTCTACTGCTGTGAATCCACTTTTTACCTACGATTCAGCCGGAACATACCTGGTCACTCTGAGTGCAACCGATTATTGTGGTGGCAGCAGGCAAATTACACAACAAGTTTTTGTCAATCCGGGAACTGCTGCATTGATAGATACTATTTACGCAACTAACTCCGGTGTTTGTAATACCATTCTCGATTCACTGGTCATTGAAGTAAGCCCTGCTATTCCCGGTTTTCCCCCTTACAATGTCAGTTACAACTTCAATGGCATTGCACAGCCCCCGGTAACAACTAATAACCTGTCCATTGTA
>CAUJFJ010000078.1 GCA_963169675.1 Bacteroidota bacterium | reverse complement strand
AAGAAAGATACGGGTAACACCTTCTATATTCTGGATGAACCAACCACAGGATTGCATTTCGAAGATGTGAGAATCCTTTTGGAAGTACTAGCAAAGCTTACTGACAAAGGAAATACGGTAGTAGTAATCGAACATAATATGGATGTTATCAGATGTGCCGATTACATTATCGATATTGGTCCCGAAGGCGGATCGAGGGGTGGTGAAGTAATTACCAGTGGTACACCAGAAGAAATCCTTAAAGTTAAGAAAAGTATTACCGGACAATATTTAAAACGTGAATTAGAACTGTTGCCGGCATAACTTTATTTCAAATGTTCCGTTTAAGTGATTTACAACATCACCAAATGGAATTTTTTAAACATTCCGATATGAATTCAGAAGAAGAAAAAATACGCAGGGCTTTTACAGATAAAGACTGGCAGGAAGTACGATCAGATGATACCTGGTCGATTTTTAAAATTATGGCCGAATTTGTTGAAGGTTTTGAAAAACTTTCTAAAATAGGTCCGTGTGTTTCGGTTTTTGGCTCAGCAAGAACATTACCTGGCACTCGCTACTATGACCTTGCCGAAGAAATTGCCTATAAAATTGCCAAAGATGGTTATGGAATCATCTCCGGTGGTGGACCGGGAATAATGGAAGCTGCTAATAAAGGCGCTCAACGTGCCAATGGAAAATCGGTAGGTGTAAATATTAAACTTCCTTTTGAACAGGCTCCAAATCCTTATATCGATCATGATAAAGTAATTACTTTCGATTACTTCTTCGTAAGAAAAACTGTTTTCATTAAGTACTCACAAGGCTTCGTTGTATTACCCGGTGGTTTTGGTACACTCGATGAACTCTTTGAAGCATTGACACTTATACAGACAAAAAAAATCGCCAAGTTTCCTATCATCCTTGCAGGCAAAGAATACTGGCAGGGAATTTATGACTGGATTTGTAACACGATGCTGGAACAGGGAAACGTTAGCCCGGAAGATTTAAATCTGTTTAAAATTGCCGATTCAGCTGATGAAGTAGTTAAACACATCAATGATTTTTATTCCAGATATTTATTGAAACCGAATTTTTAAGAAAAATTATTATTTTTGTATTCATAATTGCATTTTCAGCGTTCTCATTTTTCAAGAGCTTTTAAAATTTTAACCAATGAAACAACTTTCCTTTCTGCCATTAATGGCTGTTCATTCCTGTTTTCGTGATCCGGCTTCTTTTTACTTCCGGCATTCATCATTCAATTTTTTATCAATAATTGACCAATCGGCAGCTGTCGGATTCCCGATGCTTTTGCTGTAACATTTGTACTACATCCAAGTATAAACCCCATTGAAAGCAGGGAAGCGCACGGAGCTAAACCTGCTATATTATTGATTTTCAAATTAATATCACATGGAGGATAAACTCGTTAATATCCTTTTAGTTGAAGATGACAGTGTGGATGTAATGAATGTTCAAAGGGCATTTAAAAAGAACAACATTCAAAATCCGCTGTATCTGGCTAAGAATGGTTTAGAAGGACTGGCCATGTTGCGTGGGACAGATGGGCAAGAAATGATCAGGCCAAGGCCACAGATTATTATGCTCGACTTGAACATGCCACAGATGAATGGCCTTGAATTTTTGAAAGAATTGAGAAGTGATCCGGAACTTAAGTCGATAAGTGTATTTGTGATGACAACATCCAAAGACGACAAAGACCGGTTTGAAGCATACAACCTGAATGTTGCAGGATACATTATTAAGCCTGTTTCATTTGAAAAGTTTGTGGAGGCCGTTTCCATTCTCGACAGTTACTGGAAATTATGTGAACAACCATAACATCAAAATAGCATTACACAACTAGCACCCATTTTTAAATGATCGACAACAAACTCTCCATCCTGATTATCGACGACGACGAAGTAGATCGTATCGCTTTGAAGCGCTCTATAAAATCTTCCGGTTTTAATGCTGATATCATTTCTGTTTGTAATAAGGCAGAAGGACTTGAGGCCTTATCGCAGAAAACATTCGATTGCATATTCCTCGATTATAACCTCCCGGATTCCAACGGTCTCGATTTTCTTAAAAATCACCGTAGCGAACTCAACGGGGCACCTGTAATTATTGTCACCTCTCATGGTGATGAAAAACTTGCTGTGGAAGCCATGCGATTGGGTGCTTGCGATTATATCCCTAAAAATCTGGTTACACCGGAAGGGATTTCACAAAGCATCAGATATGCACTGCGTATTAATGCTGCTCAGCAAAATACCAGCAAAGCAGAACGCGCCTTACAGGAATCAGAACGAAAACTGGAAACCGTAATTGCGAAATCACCGATCATTCTTTTTGCAATAAATAAAGAAGGACAGTTCACGATGTTTAAAGGTCGTGGTGTTGAATTGCTGAATGTAAACCCGGAAGATATCATTGGAAAAAACTTCATTGAGACACACCGCATACTTCCTATCGATATAAAAAGTCTGCGGAATGTAATTGGAGGTAAGGAATTATCCACTACCATGGAAGTTAATAACCGCTTCCTCGACATTACCTGCATCCCGCAAAGGGACGAATTCTTTGAGCCTTCAGGCATGATTGGTATCGCAACCGATATCACCGATTTAAAGAATAGTGAGATCGAGTTAAAAAACAACCTGTCAATTGCTCAGGAAACTCAAAAAGTAAAGGAGCAGTTTTTGGCAAATATGAGTCACGAGATTAGAACACCAATTCATGGTATCATGAGTCTCACGAATTTGCTCATCAAAACGAACATCGACAACGACCAGATGACCTATCTGAATGCGATTAAAAAATCGGCAGATAATCTTTTGGTTATTATAAATGACATTCTGGATCTGTCGAAAATCGAAGCCCAGAAAATGACCTTTGAAAGCACCATTTTCAGTGCTACGGAGTTGGTATCCACTACATTCGAATTATTCAGGGCTAAAGGAAACGAAAAAGGAATTACAATCACTAAAAATATTGATGATTGCATTCCTGAATATGTCAAAGGTGACCCTACCCGACTCAGCCAGATTATCAATAACCTGGTGAACAATGCCATCAAATTCACTCATAAAGGTGGTGTTGAAATTGGAGTCAAACTGGTCGATACCAATGAAAACTGCAGCATGATTGCATTCAGCATCAAAGACTCCGGAATTGGTATTTCTCAAAATAAATTGTCTACCATATTCGATATGTTTACGCAAGCCGGTGACGATATTACCCGTAAATACGGTGGTACCGGTTTGGGACTCAGCATTGCGAAAAAACTGGTCGATTTACAAGGTGGTATCATCAAAGTTGATAGCGTGATTGATGAAGGCACAACCTTTACATTCAGTATGCCATTCGATCATCCGGATCCTGTTGAACTGGAAGCACA
>CAUJFJ010000077.1 GCA_963169675.1 Bacteroidota bacterium | reverse complement strand
ACTATTAAAGATAACGGAATAGGTTTTGACAATGCTAATAATGCTAAATTAAAAACACTTGGTTTAATGGGAATGAAAGAACGGGCTATCATGTTGGGAGGCTCGCTCACCATTCAAAGTAAACAACAAGCAGGCACAACTATTTCATTAAAGTTTCCATCTAAAATTTAAGTTCATTCCATGAAAATTCTAATAGCAGATGACCACGCTTTTGTCAGGAAAGGAATCCGGCAAATTATCACCGAAGAGTTTTGCGATGCAACTATTTCAGAGGCATGCAACAGTGCTGAATTGTTGCAAATGGTGCGCTCTGAGCAATTTTCTGTGGTAATTAGTGATCTGAGTATGCCTGGAAAAAATGCATTGGAAATATTAAAGGATTTGAAGGCAGAAGAAATTAAAACACCGGTGATAATTTTGAGTATGCATCCCGAAGATCAGTATGCTTTACGTGTGCTGAAAGCGGGAGGATCCGGTTATCTTACTAAAGAATCGGCTCCTGAAGAATTGGTGAAAGCCATTCGCATGGTGCTTTCCGGGAAAAGATACATCAGTGCTGCTGTTGCTGAGCAATTGTTGATTCATATTGATGATAGCAGTGAAGTTGCCTTACATCAGAAATTATCGGACCGTGAATTCACCGTTTTTAAGTTAATAGCCACGGGGAAAACTGTCAGCGAAATTGCCGATATGCTTTTTTTAAGTGTACCAACCATTTCTACCTATAGAACCAGAATCCTTGAAAAGACAGGATTGCGTACCAATGCGGAGATTACCAGGTATGCTATTTTACACCAATTAGTGTAGTTTTCAATCGTTTTGTAGTAGTTTGTACTACAAGATTATAGATGACCAACTACAAGATAATCATTGTTTTACTGATTTTTTAATGAATTGAATCATAATACTTTTGGTGACGTAATAGTTATATGATTTAGTTCTTTAAATACACTTTAGTTGGTCAACATTTAAAACATCTCATAAATTTCAGGATCAAAAATATACCTGTTAATTCAACGATACAGGGAACGGATTCTTACATGCGAAATAACCAGATGGGCAGATTAGGTTTGTGCGCAGGGAGTAGAACCGTTCCCTTTTATATTAAAAGACATGACTACCAAAACTGCCCTTATTTGGTTAATTGATGACAATGAAATTGATAATTTCATTGCAGCTTCGGTGATTAAAAGATTACCCGACTCACCAGAAGTAATAGCATTTACTGATCCACAGAGTGCTTTAACTGTTCTGGGTAATATCCTATCAAATTCACTCAGGCTTCCAAATATAATTCTGTTGGACGTAAATATGCCTAAATTAAGCGGGTTTGAATTTGCCGACCGCCTCAGGCAGCTACCTTTTGGTGATACTATTCCTGACATCTATATGTTATCATCCTCAGGAGATCGATCCGATATACAACGATCCGAAGAACATGAGTTCATAAAAAGCTACATAATGAAGCCATTTACCAGCCGCCACCTCGACATTATTTTAGGTTCTGCAGCTGAAGGGCAATGATATTTGTTTTGGGTAAATTGATTCAGTGTAACCGTCCCCACACCAGGGACGGTTTTTTATTCCCCAATTTATTTCAATCGCTTACTTACAGGTAATAAGGAAAGCAGGAACCACTCCCCCTTTTTTACCAGGCGGTACTCGTAGCAATAAATTTCTACCTGTTTTGCTTTCGGTGCTATGCCCGTAATACCGTTAAAGTTAAAACCCTTGGAAAGCAGTTCCTCCGTCTTGAACTTATCAAATCCCTCATCCAGTAATTGATGTAAAAGTTTCCTGTTACATTCCGTAACTTTTATCAGCTCCTTCCTGAAATCATAGGCATCTTTTTTCTGCTGGTTGTGATGATCAATCCTGCAGGCATCTGAACAAAATTTTTTGTCGCTGCGACCCACTACAAGCCGCTCGCATTGTTTGCATTTTTTTTCCATTCGAAAAATTATTAAAAAGTTAGTTGTCTAAAACCGCTTAAACATGTATAAACGTGTAAAAACGGCTGATGAAAAATTATATTAAAATTATCTTCAAATTTGTGGTGTCAATTTTTAAAAAGCGCTTTTATAATGTTTGACGGACCGAGTACAAAACTATTTTTCACAACAAAGTTAAAACTTTTCTTAATTAAAAATTTCAAAACTATGAACGGATTAAAAAACAAAGTGACATTGATCGGACATTTAGGAATGGATCCCGAAGTCAAGCAAACAGATGGTGGCTACAAACTAGCCAAATTTTCGCTGGCAACCAATGAATCGTACAAAAACAGTAAAGGTGAGAAAGTGACCGAAACGCAATGGCATAACCTCATTGCCTGGGGAAAAACCGCTGAGTTTTTAGGTAAGTATGTACACAAAGGCAATGAAGTAGTTGTTGAAGGTAAACTGCTAAACAGAAATTACACAGACAAAGCCGGAATCAAAAAGTATATTACTGAAATTCAGGTGAATGATGTGTTAGTGGTTGGAGGTAAAAAGAGCTCCTGACCAAGAGTCATTTCATTAATTTGCCCATTGTTGTAATACCGCCGGTTATATTATTGACCGGCGGTTTACCTCATTGTGGCCATTGTTTCGTATTTTCGTGGTTCCCCCGCCACATTTATGGACTTCAAGCAAATTTTATTAAGAAAGAACATTGCCAGCATTCAGGTACTTATCGATCTTGTCGATTCTGTGCGCCCGGGTCGATTGGAGTCAACTGAATTTGCTACGAAGCGGGTGAGGGAGCTTCATGATTTACTTCGTTCCGATGAGGAAGTAAGAAATTCATTGAAACACCATGTGGTTGCAGTATTTCATCAAACCACCGCTACCAATTTGTATACGCAGTCTGGCATTTATTCCAGTTCAGGTTTCTTTTCTGACCTATTTCAGAAATTTCGACATATACTTTTACCACCTATAAAAGATCCTGAACAACTTCAGGTGGCAATCCAGCTCATTTTTCACAAACCATGGGATTTTAAATGGGTGGAGGCTATTCCTGATAGCTTTTGGCTCATGCTGCTGAAGGAAACTGATATATCGCTGCAATTACGACCTTCGAGCGAAGAGTTGGAAGAATTCCTCAATTCAATTCTTATTCTTTCTCATCGTATTTCGGTGATGGGACTTGAACCGGTGCTTACTTCCAGAATACCCGGAATTGATTCGCTGGAATCGCCCTTTTTTCAACTCAATATTGAGGTTTCCAAATATGTTGAACTATTGAAAAATCAAGTTCTGGAACCTGTTGCAGAACAAAATGAATATCGCGCATTGAATGCGATTTTGGATCAATGTGAGGATAAATTGCATTATGTTAAGCTCCATAAAGATAAGATTGGTGCCAGTATGTCGCTGACCTATCTTTCAGGACGGTTGCAACAACACATGAAGAGAATGCGAATACTATTATACATTTTGCATGATACAAAAGGTGTAACAGCCGGTCCTGTGGTTGGTTTGTTTAAGGAATTTGTATACCATGAAAATACCAGTCACAATCTTTTCAGACATGTCTCCGCAAATATAGGCTTGCTTGCCTATCAGGTGACTGAACATGCAGCCCGCACCGGTGAACACTATATAAGCTCCAACAGAAAAGAATATTGGGATTTTTTTAAAAGATCTTTGGGCGGTGGAGCCTTGGTTGGTTTATTGGTTTTATTTAAAATTATAATCTCCAAAATGTATTTGGCTGCATTTAATGAAACATTGCTGAATGGACTCAACTATGGAATAGGTTTTATTATTATTCACCTTTCTGGTTTTACTCTTGCTACCAAGCAACCTGCAATGACTGCATCAAAGCTCGCAGAAGCACTCGAAGGTCATACAAACGATTCCATTGGTGTTACCAATCTCGCCCAGTTAATTGTCCGCATTAGTCGCACCCAATTTGTATCCTTTGCCGGTAATTTATTAATGGCATTTCCGGTTGCATGGCTTTTATCATTTGGTTACACCTGGATATATGGCCATCACCCGGCAGATCCCGCCAAAGCGGCAAATTTGTTGAATCAGATTCATCCCTGGTATTCCTTGTCTGTTTGGTATGCCAGCATTGCCGGGGTTTTATTATTTTCATCGGGACTTATTTCAGGGTATTTCGATAATAAATCGGTATACACCAATATCCCCGAACGACTCTTTAATCATCCCCTGCTCAAAGTAATTAATCCCATTAAAAGACGAAAATTTACCAATTATATGGATCATAATTTGGGTGGTCTGGCAGGGAATTTCATTCTCGGTTTACTGCTTGCAAGCATGGCTTTTATCGGTTTTATTATGGGGTTGCCTTTGGATGTTCGACACGTTACATTTGTTACCGGCAGTTTTGGATTGGCAACCGAAAGTCTCGATAATATGCTAACCATAGAAACAATTTTAACGGTTTGCGCCGGAATATTTTTAATTGGTCTTTTTAATTTTCTGGTAAGCTTCGGATTGGCTATTTTTACGGCTATCAGGGCTCGTCAGGTTAAGTTTAGTGAAACCCGAAAGCTGTTACATTTGCTGGCTGCCTATCTGTTTACTTATCCTTTCGATTTTATTTTTCCACCTTCGAAAGAACGTAAGATTGAATTGGTTGAGTCAGATAAAACCATTAGTGAAAAATGAATCTTGAAAGTGCTATTTTAAAAGAGCATTCTAAAGCAAACTCCGATCGGATTGCCGCACAGGTTTGTAAATCGATACCGTTGTTTAAAGAACTATTGAAGCTTTACTTTGCTAATGAAAAGATTATCGCTCAAAGAGCTGCTTGGATTGTATCGATAGTTGCTTTGCGGAAACCAGAATTTTTTGATGCGGAAATTCCAAAAATCTGCAAGTTTATTTTAAGAACCGATCTGCACGATGCTTTGATCCGGAACGGTGCCAAAGCGCTAGAGTTAATTGAAATCCCTGATAAACATTTGGCTATTGTAGCAGATACCTGCTTTAAAATTTTGCTTGATCCCACCCAGAAGGTGGCTCCCAAATGTTATTGTTTAACCGCATTAACCAAAATTTGCATTCGGATTCCTGAATTTAAAAATGAGTTACAACTGGTGATTGAGTCACAGCTTCCCTATTCTACCGCAGCATTCAGTGCCAGGATCCGCCAAACTCAAAAAATCCTTAAAAGAAAAACTTCATCTTAATTTCATAAAGTAAATCTATCATTGCATTATGTAGTTTGAATGTTTAAATGTCAGATTTGTAAAGGAATCTTGTATTCCATAATTAAGCTTGAAATCCCTGATACTCTCAGGGATTTTTTATTTCAGGCCTGAATACCAGATAAATCTTGTTTGAAATCTGCTTCCCGGTCTTCTTTAATTTTTAAAATGATGGATTCTGTAGTTATACTTGTGCGTTGCAATACCAGGTTTTCCAAAAGGTTTTCAGCGGTAACATTCTGGGCTGAAGGAATAAATCCATAACCCTTATATTGTCCATTTATGATGAGGATAAAACTGCGTTCTCCGGCATCGCGGCCTGCATCAAAAAAGGCTTCAATTGTTTTATTTTGAAGGTCTTTGATCAGTTTTTCAAAGTTCCGGTTATGGGTTTCTTTAGAAATGTTTGCAGGTTTTTGTAATCCGCATTTTGCAGGGTCCAGTCCGTAATGTTCTGCCAGAAAGCGAACCTGACCGGACGCCAGATAATACCGATGAAAAGACGCAATCATATAGTGCTGTTTCCCTCCGTTAGTAATACCTAATCTCCAATATCCTTCCTGGTCCTGATAGTAAACAATCCCAAATCTTTTAGTTGGTTGTTTCTGTGCCTGATTAAGTTCTGGCCAGTAATGCCTTATTTCGTGATCTTCAATAAGCGTTGCCAGAGATTCATTTCCTGTCAAAAGGTATTTTATTTCTTTAATTCTGGCTCCCAGAGAAAGAATTCTTAAACTGTTTCCTTCACCTCTGAAATGTGATAGCACCCTGCTTCTCAGATTTACTGCCTTGCCAATATAAATGGGCTTCCCGTTTCTTCCCACAAAATAATAAATGCCTGCATTTTCCGGAAGCTTTTCTCTTACAAATTGCTTTAAATGTTCAGGTATGGTGGTGGTTTGTTTTTGATTTCGAAAGAGTGCCTTCACAAATCCTTCGGGTAGCTTTTGCAACATAAAGCGGAGCAAATCAGCAGTTGCCAGAGCATCAGGCATGGCTCTGTGAGGACGCTTATTGATGATTCCGGCTCTGCGTGTTGCTGCAGCCAAAGAATGGGATGTTGCCTGAGGAAAAAGATACCTTGATAGTTCTGCCGTGCAAAGTGTGTTTCTGCTAAAACGGACTCCGGAAAGTTTCATTTCATTTCGGAGAAAAGCATAGTCGAAACTGACGTGATGACCTACAACAATCCGGTCACGAGTCAAATAGGCTATTTGTTCAGCAAATACTTCGAAATATGGAGCTTCCTCAAGTTCTGCATCGGTTAAACCGGTCAATTGCTTTATTTTGGAGGGCAGCTTTCGTTCCGGGTTGAAAATAAAGTTTTCACTGCCAACAATTTCGCCATCATCCATAAACACAATCCCGAGTTCAATGACCCGGTCGTTAACCGGATTCAATCCCGTGGTTTCAACATCCAATACTGCGAATTTCATAGTGGGCAATTTCTAAAAAAAAGAGGCTACCAAATTTGGTAACCTCTTTTTAAATCAATTATGGCTGAGATTACAGAACCACTAATTTAAGCGTTTTGCTGTAATTTCCGGTTTGTACTTCTAATAAATAAATGCCACGGCCAAATTCCGATAAGTCTGTCTGGAATCTGGTGCTTCCCTGATTCAGTTTATAATTATTGGTCATTAACTGGGCACCCTTTGTGTCCATGATCGTCACACGTGCAACATCACCTGAATTAATAGTCATGATGTTGACATAAAATAATCCTGAAGAAGGGTTTGGATTTGCAGCTATGGAAATGGCATTTTCATTAAGGTCATTCAAACCAAGCGGATTTTCAACGTAGTTGATGTTATCGATATAAAGTGAATTACCATATCCTGTAATATTTATAAACTTAACAATTACTTCACTTCCTACATAGCCGGCTAAGTCAAGTGTGTCGTTGCGCCATTCACCAGATGAAACCGGTGAGAAGGAGGTAGTTTGATCAGGGGCAGTAGCTAAAACAACTCCTTGCTTCAGATATCCTGTTGGGATGAATGTTACTCCGCAATCAGTAGAAATATCAATACGTAATGCATCTTCAAAGGCAGCAGAATAACGTGCATGTGAAATATCAAATGTTAGCATTGGTGAAATGGATGCTGAAAGATCCATTCGTTGGGTCAATAAACCATCTTCCTGACCGGCTGCATTATAAACAAAATTATTCATGAATGAAGCGGTAGTGGCTGTTCCGAAAGGTCCGGAAGCAACGTTTGCCGCTTGCCAGGTTGTACCCAAATCTGGGTTTTCGATTTCCCAGTTTGCAGGTGGGAATTGAACTCCCTGGAAGGTTTCAACCAATGGCAAGGCTGCACCGGCACCAACAACAATATAGCTGTTGATGGTATAAGTGTTTGAACCGAATCCATTGGTGGCAACTAATGAGACATCATAATTTCCATCAACTGTAAACTGAACCTGTGGATTTTGAGAAGTTGCACTGGTTCCATTCACGTATGTATAACCTGAAGCAGGAGTAATTGTCCAAGCCCACGCTGAAGGAGAATTCTGGCTGAGATCACTAATAGTTATGGTTTCATTCGGACAAATATTAGTTGCACTTGCCACAAAATTGGCAACCGGAGGTGCACTTGCTTCATAAATATTAATATCGTCAATAGCCATGTCGCTGGTGAAATCATTACCGGTGTTGCCACGGAATCTAATGTTAATGATACTTCCGGCATATGGAGTTAAATTCACAATTTTCTCAAGCCAGATAGTTCCCTGGTTTCCTGTTATCGGAGGTGTAATATCGTTTTGCCATACATCATTATGGAAAACATCAACATGCAAAGTTCCCATAGCAGCACCATACATATGATACCAAAAACGCATTTCAGGAGAGGCTGCAGTAGTCAAGTCAATACAAGGCATTGTCATGATTGCCTCTTTATTAAAACAAGCCGATGCTTCTAAATATAAATAATTACCGGTAGCATTTCCTGGATTGTGATCCAAATCCGGTCCGGTATCAGCTGATGGTGTTGATCCCTGACTGGTTCTCCAGTCAATATCATCCTCGGCAAGATTAGCTCCATTGATCCATCCATTAGTAAGCGCACATTGTCCCACTTCACAATTGGTAGCAGTTGCACACAAATTGAATGTTTCGAAATTTTCGCTGTATGGAAGTGTTTCAACAGTACCTGCAACAACAGTGATGGTTGTTAATACGGTATCATTGTAGGAGTTTCCATCTGCCGTATAATCTGTCCAAACCTGAAGATCATAAATTCCCGGAGCAGTGAAATCATAGGTTGCTGCAAATGGATACGTAGTTGTTGCAAACGAATTTAATGTTGCAGTTACAACTTCCGATACTACCGGACCACCATTGACACTATAGAAAACAGGAATATTACTGATTGGAGCAATACCACTATTTTCAACTTCAATGTTAATTTCAACATTTGACAGATCATGACAATTAAGCAGGCTTCCTGATGGAGAGTTAACCTGATTTAAAGATGCATCGATTTGTATCGGACAAGAGAATACACCCGGTGCTTTGTAGATAGCATTTGCCCGGCGGCCTTTGTCATTTCCCGGAGTATATGCTTTTACACTGAACCATTGATCCTGAAAAGGATTTAGTCCAGTTAATATGGCTGAAGTTGTTGTTGAAAAAGCAATAGAATCCATATAATTAACCCCGAGTCGGCTTACTTCATATCCTACTGCACCAGGCACAGCATTCCATGTTAAGCGCATTGAATCTGGACATGCCCAATCGACATCAATATTGGTTGGAAGTCCAATGATTGCAAAGTTCTCTGGACTTTGTCCGATGGTAGTACCCCGGGTGATTCTTACCAAAGCTTCTCCGGTAACAGTATTTGGAACTGTCCAGTTAAATTGGCGAACTGTAGCTCCTACTGAGGGATTAATGGAATTCCAGCTTCCTCCATTATCAGTTGAATATTCTAAATTAAAGGAAGAAGTTGCTCCATAAGCATCCCAACGTAGCGTTTCCGTTTCACCGGGAACGAAACCTTCATAACCTATAGGATAAGTAACATTAATATCGGAATCTACAAATTCATAAACAACATAATACTTCTGAGGTCCTTGTGGAATAGCAAATCCATTCAAGCTAATGGTATATGTTCCGGCTACGGGACTATCCAAAGTAACTTGTTCCATATTATTGAGGTCATCTACACCACGAACAGCAGGGAGGTTTAATGAAGTTGCATTTGGTGAAGGATCAAGAATCCATGGGTTCCAACTGGTAGAAGAAGGATCAGTAACCACCATATTGATATCATTTACCAAAGACTTTGCAGCCAATGGATCGCCTTCAACATCGGTCCATAATACCATTACACGCAACTGTTGCGTATTTGCCGGAACAGTGATTGTGTGATTTATGGTAGCACCCTGACTGATTTCATCGGTTACATATCTTACATCTTCAAGAGTGGTTACAGCACGGAAAGCATTCACCCTGCCCCATCCAAATTTAAAATCGGGACCTGCATTTCCTAAATCATCTGCAGTATTCAAAAGGGAGGCTTTAATAAGTGCTCCTTCGGCATTTGCTCCACCATTTAATTCACGGTATGCATGATGCAATTGTGTGACTATTCCTGCAATACCCGGACAAGCAGCAGAGGTTCCGCCACCTACCTGATAATCGTTCGGACCATCAGTAGAAAGTTGTCCAGCACCATTTGCACAAATATCGGGCTTAACCCTACCATCTGAAGATGGACCACGACTGGAACTGGCTTCAAGGGCATCCAAATAATTCAGATTGCCGCAAGCGATCACATTTTTACCTTGCTTATAGCCTCCCGTAACATTTGCCCAACCGGCTCCGGCGCCATAACCGCAATCAGCTCCACCATTATTCCCTGCCGAATAAACATGCAGCAAGGTCGGATTGTCATGTAATATCTGATCACCTGTTTGTGTATCAGTTGTATAATCGTTGCATCCTTGTGAGTAGGATGTGGAAGTAACCATCACACCCAATGTGGTATTGGTAGATGGTGAATTTAATACGTGATTGTATCCGTTAATATCATAAATGTAAATGAATGTTCCGGTTCCCATTCCTGCAATGGTTGGATTCAGATTGCCGGCACCCATCAAAATACCGGTTGTCATATCTCCATGAGTTCCGTTATTCGCAGTTGTATTCGACTGATCAATACGTCCCTGATAATCGATATGTGGACCTACAGGACCATCATCAGCTAAAGCTGCCACCACTCCTGCTCCATCATAATGACGGCCCATTGGAGAATAAGAATTGATCACATTGGAACGATGTAAACTGCGACCTTTTTCATCATCCGGTTCTGATGGCGGTGCAATAGGCTCAATACCCGCCACAAAAGGTAACGCTGCATATTCGAATATGCTGGTTTTTGGAATTCTGATCTCCATCCAGGAGCCATAATCATAACGTCTGATGAGTTGTCCGCCTTTGCTTAACAAAGCAGCTGTTACCGGATTAACATCCAGATTTTTATAATATCTGATTACAACATCTACATTTTTGTCATCTGCATTTGCCCAATCAGGGAAGGTAGTTCCTTTCAATTGAGATGAAATTTTCCAATCGGTTTGCATCCGAATCACTGATCTTGCACCTGCAGCACGCAAAGGTTCTAATGAAGCGTACCTTTGAATAACAGCCATGTAAGCATGGTTAGGGATGTAACTAACCAACTCAATACCGGCAACTTTCAAGGATGCCTGAGTTGCAGCATCCGGAATATCGTTGAATTGAATCAGCCTGAAATAAGAACCGCCAAACACCTCGTCGGGTTGAACATCGGGGTTGGAGATGACTGCTTCCAGATTAGCTTCCGGTGTTATTCGGCCAGCTTTCAAAAGTAAATCAGTTTTACCTGCTGCAGATAAGTCTAATGCGCTGAAATTCAGCACAAAAAGAGTCAAAAGCAGCTGTGTAGTTACTTTAAATAAGGTTGGTTTCATAGAGGTTGTTTTTGGGTTGGACTACCAAAGTACTGTAAATTTCAATTGACTGCTTTAGTTCCTTGAAAAATACCAAAAAATAGGAAAGGATTCACAAAATTAATATAGGTGGAAATGCTGTCAATTTATCTAAATTTGCGTCCCCGTATGGAAGAATTCAGAGAGTCACTTTTAGTTGCAGTAGCTACTCCGGTTTATGCTTTGGTGATTGGCCTTGAAATGCTAATCAGCCATTTGAACCGTAAAAATTTATACAGCACCAAAGGAGTTATCAGTAATATTTACCTGATGCTGCTTAATATGGGTTTGGATATTGTAATGAGAGGTGCTTGCTTACTGGTTCTCAATTATTTTTTTAGTTTTCATCTGGTAAGTATAGGAAATACCTTGTTATACTGGACTACCCTGCTGCTTTTGCAGGATCTGATGTTTTATCTCTTACATGTTGCCGATCATTACTGTCGTTTATTTTGGGCTGTGCATGTTACACATCATTCTTCTGAGGAATTTAATCTTACAGTAGGATTCCGATCCTCTGTATTCCAACCATTGTATCGGTTTATTTATTTCATTCCTCTGGCATTGTTGGGGTTTAAAGGAATTGATATCATGTTTATGTATTCAGCTACTCAGATTTATGGCATTTTGGTGCATACCCAAACTGTCGGTAAACTTGGTTTTTTGGAATACTTTATGGTAACTCCTTCGCATCATCGGGTGCATCATGGAAGTAATCCGTTATACCTCGATCGCAACATGGGAATGGTATTTATTATCTGGGATCGGTTGTTTGGAACTTTTCAGGAAGAAGAAGAACCGGTAAGATTTGGGTTGACTACCAAAATCGAAACAGATCATCCGGTAAAAATGGTTACACATGAATGGGAAGCAATGTATACCGACATCAAAAAAAGCAATTCCTGGAGTGATGGACTGAAATACATTTTTTATCGTCCTGGATGGAGTCCTGATGGAAGCCGGTATACTTCGGATGAACTTCGAAAAATAAGGGTTAGCAATAATCAGCCTTCAAATTTCAGCAGTTGAAGTTCCTTACCATCATAAGCTGCATAAGTATTATAGTTTATCCATTCACCGAGATTTACATACCGACTGTTTTGTCCTAAAGTAATATCGAGGGGTAAATGTCTGTGACCGAAAATCAGGAAGTCGTAGTGCTTTTTTTGAAGTAATTCTTTGCAATAAATAATTAGCCATTCTTTGTCTTCACCTAAAAATTTTTCATCAGTTGAACCTGTTGCAATTCGGCTTTTACGCGAAAAATACAAAGCTAAAGGGATGCCAAAATTAGGATGCAATCTGGCAAACAGCCATTGACAAACTTTATTAGCAAATACTTTTTTAATGAACTTGTATCCATGGTCGCCGGGACCTAATCCATCGCCGTGACCAATATAAAATTCATGTTTGCCGATGGTTCTTGTAACCGGCTCCCGGTAAATGGTCAACCCTATTTCTTTGGGAAGGTAATCGAAAACCCACATATCGTGATTTCCGGTAAAGTAATGAAGTTTAATACCGCGGTCGGATAGTTCTGCAAGTTTTCCCAGTAGTCGCACATATCCCCTTGGTACTGCATGTTTATATTCGAACCAAAAATCAAAAATATCACCCATCAGATAAATCTCCGAGGCATCTTTTTGAACCATTTCCAACCAACGGACAATGCGTTTTTCCCGAATCAGACTCTTTTCAGCATCCGGTGCACCTAAATGAAAATCAGAAATGAAATAGATTTTGGTTGGGTTCATGGTAATTTATCAGGTCAGAATTTATTACGAATGACAGCTGGGGCCAGTTTATTCAGATTAAGAACAAACCTGATCTGATCAATAAATTTACTGCCATTAGTATCCAGGTTTCGGGTAATGTCTTCAGATTTAAATAAAGGAACATAAACTTCAAGTATGTCGCGGGCAAGTATAACAGCTACTCCCCCATTATACATCAGTTTGTTGGTAATATCTGGCACAATGGTTCCTATGCCCTCATAAGTACCTGCATCAACATACAATGCCAGCGGCGCCGGCGTTGGCAAATCTACAATTAAATTAATTGCTGCAAGCCATTTGTTGGTTTGACCAAAGGCAGTAGGGATTTTGAACCCTCCATCACGTACCGTAAATTGATGACCGGCAAAATCTTCAATTTCAGTACGACCCAAATACAAATCATCATATAAATAATCGCCATAACCGGTAACAGAAGACATTCTGAAATTATAATTCCTGATTTTTTCATCATTGTAAATAAATGCTCCTGCAAATATTCTGGCATGAATGCCTTTGTTAAATTTAGCATAGCTTAATTTGTAATTAAAAGTAAAAGCCGCTTTTAAATGATTTTTACCCTGCTCAAAACGTAAATCGGCAGTATATGGATCCAGGGTTCGGGAGTTCTGATAGGCAAAGCTTAATTCATTGAAATAACTATTCACTCCTCCAAACGATTGGGTGTATGTGGAATCATTGATTCTGGTATATGAAATCTGATCTTCACTCAATTGAATATGTCGGTATGCAATGGACCGTACTACCGGCGATCTTGGTGTGGTTGGACGAAATTCAACTTTTAACATGGCTGTTAATCGTTCATAATTGAAGACCGGATTTTTATCAGCTATTTTTTCATCGGATGAATTATTCGATGCAAAAGCGAATCGCTTCCCGGTAACAATGGTCTGAATTTGTGATACAGCTCCGCTTCGGGGGTAAATGCTATAACTAACATTTCCCATTCCGGCAATTTCACTGTTTTTAAAATCATAAAGTGGTGCCAGACTGAATTCAAATGGCACCGGAGTCAGACTAAAATTCGACAGGTAAATACCTGCCATAAATTTATTGTAATTATTCCATCCTGCCAAAGGCGAAAAGTATAAGGTGGTTCGGTTGTAATCAGGCATATAACGGGTAATTGGCCGTAAAGAAAGAGGCTTGAATTTTTTAAAGAAGTTGTTAGGATGATAAGAAGCAATGTTGCTTTTTAAGGCGGCTTCATAGCCTTCATTTATAAACTCGGGTTTGAATTCTTTTCCCTGTAAGATTATTTCTTTAGTACCTGAAAAAGGTTCTACCCATTGGTGAAATGGTGTTTGATTGATGGTGCCTGAAATTTTCAGAGGTGGGTTGTACTTTCCAGTATTGGAAATGCTGAGTGTGGTTTGATCTCCTGAATAGTAAACTTTTTTGAATCGGAATTTTGAAGGCTTGGTAGTTCCAATAATGTCATCAAAAAACCAGGATAGGTTTTTACC
>CAUJFJ010000076.1 GCA_963169675.1 Bacteroidota bacterium | reverse complement strand
TCGTCTTAAACAATGTAAAATTCAAACTCATCTTACGAATATTTGCTGTAGTGAAAAGGCAAGAAATGTATGTTGATAACTACAAAAATGCAGCTTAAATGATAAATAAATTTGCTAATTTGGATATCCTAGAATACGACTGCGCTCAGGGCAAGCATTAGCACATTAAAATGCAGTCACATCTTTTTGCCCACACACCCCACTTGTCACTTGCTACTTGCCACTTGCCACTACTAAGGTGCAGTCACATCTTTTTACTCAGGCTTATCAATCATCAAACCACCAAATCATCAAATCATCGAATCAAGAGCAGCCACATCTTTTTACTGAGTAACATTCATTAGCACACCAGCACATTTACCCATCAGCACATTAAAATCCCATTCTCTCCACCATCGCTTCCAACACTTCCTTCTTTGTAGTTTCAATTCGGCCTTGTTGCACTACCATGGAATTGTCGGCTCCGGGAGTCATGTCGAAGCTGAAGGCACATTTTGATGCCGGGTTAATCCAGCCTGAAACCTGTCCGAAACGCAAAACATTAAATCTGATTTTGCCTTCTTCATTGGTCAATGTATAAAAACCATTCGCAAACTGAATCATTTTTGCCAGGTCTGCTTTCGATTGTATGGAGTCAGAAAGATATGCTTGTTGAGGAATAAAAGTCAGTTCCGGAATTTCATTTTGAGCATCTAACACCGACCAGTAACCATTCCAGTATCCGCCGGTATCTTTAGCGACAATATTCCAAAGCACCGTGTTCATGAGTGTGGGTGTTGCGATTATTGCTGTGGCTTTTATATTTTTTGATTGCAATGCCAGCTCACACTTATCGATTGCTTTTGAATGTGCAAAAAAGGCAAATGTCATGTAAGCACTACTTAAGATCAATCCGGTTATTGCAACACGAGCTCTGGCGGTGTTATTGGATTTCATAATCAACAATACAACAGATGCAATGAGTAAAGGAATGGTATAAAGTGGATCTGCAACAAAAATAGTATCCCATGAGAATCGTTGTTCTGAAAATGGGGTCAGTAATCCCGTTCCATAAACAGTGCACATATCCAGAAACAGATGGAACAAAATATTAACTGTCACCAAAGCAATCCATCCCGATCGTGTTCTCTCCTGCTTCTTGAACCAATGCCACAAAAGCCATCCTAGTAATGGCCCTATTGTCAGTGCTACAAAAATGGAATGGGTAATTCCACGGTGCATCACTAACGAATCGACATCGGAAACAAAGAAATTCAAGACCGCATCTACATCGGGAGCACTTCCGGCAATAGCCCCGAAAAGCATAGCCTTTTTTCCTACTTTCCTTCCTAAAATGAGATCTCCGGTGACTGCCCCGGCTACTATATGTGTTAATGAATCCATAATCTAAACACAAAAGTAATCAAACCAAGTCGATAGCGTCATTTTCGCCTTAAATTCCCTACGCGACTGGCAAGTTGTCAATTTTAATTTTCCTGACCTGCCAAATTGACGTAAAAAACGGCCATTTTATATTTGGTAGGGTTTTGGAGCATGAGGTAGAGCTACTAAAATCGTAAACACGCAATTATGAATCTCAATAATTTCACTATTAAATCACAGGAAGTGGTGCAACAGGCTCAACAGCTGGCATCACAGAATGGTCAACAGTCTATTGAAACCGGTCACCTGATGCAGGCTTTACTGGAAGTTGATGAAAATGTGGTTCCCTACATTCTGAAAAAAATGAATGTGAACATGGCCACACTCTCGCAGCAACTACAAACTCTGGTTAGTCAGTATCCTAAAGTTTCCGGAGGAACGCCTTATCTTTCCAATGATGCTAATCAAGCGCTTCAAAAAGCTATTTCGTTGCTTAAAGATTTCAAGGATGATTTTGTTTCTCTGGAACATTTATTTCTTGGTTTACTCAATGGAAAAGATAAAGTAGCCTCGCTGTTGCGGGAATCGGGAGTGAATGAGAAAGAAGCTAAGGCTGCCATTCTCGAATTGCGAAAAGGTTCGCGTGTAACTTCTGCAAGTGCGGAAGAAACCTACAATGCTCTTAACAAATATGCCAAGAATCTGAATGAACTGGCACGTCAGGGTAAACTTGATCCGGTTATTGGTCGCGATGAAGAAATCAGACGTGTTTTGCAGATTTTATCAAGGAGAACCAAAAACAATCCTATTCTTATAGGTGAACCCGGTGTTGGTAAAACAGCAATTGCTGAGGGATTAGCACATCGAATCATTAATGGTGATGTGCCAGAAAATCTTAAACAAAAAACCATTTTTTCACTCGATATGGGTGCCCTTATTGCAGGTGCCAAATATAAAGGTGAATTTGAAGAACGCCTCAAAGCGGTGGTAAAAGAAGTTATCAGCGCAGAAGGTGATCTGGTATTGTTTATTGATGAAATTCATACACTGGTAGGTGCAGGAGGTGGCGAAGGAGCAATGGATGCTGCCAACATCTTAAAACCTGCATTAGCTCGCGGAGAACTGCGTGCCATAGGTGCCACCACACTTGGTGAATATCAGAAGTATATTGAAAAAGATAAAGCTCTTGAACGTCGTTTCCAAAAAGTTTTAGTCGAAGAACCCGATACACAAGATGCCATTGCAATTTTGCGTGGACTGAAAGATCGATATGAATCGCATCATAAAGTCCAAATTAAAGATGAAGCTATTATTGCTGCCGTTGAATTATCGGAACGATACATAACGGACCGCTTCCTTCCCGACAAGGCAATTGATTTAATTGATGAGGCAGCTTCCAAATTACGTTTGGAAATGGATTCGGTACCTGAAGAATTAGATGCAGTTCAACGAAAGATCATGCAGCTTGAAATTGAACGGGAAGCCATCAAACGTGAGAATGATGATCGTCGCTTAGCTGAATTAAACGAAGAGCTTGCTAATCTGAATGAAGAACGCAACAAAATAAAATCGCATTGGCAGGCAGAAAAAGAATTGGCAGAACAGGTTCAGAATCTGAAAGAAGGTATTGAACAGTTCAAGCTCGAAGCAGAACAGGCAGAACGTGCCGGTGACTATGGTAAGGTTGCTGAAATTCGCTATGGGCGGATAAAAGAAGCGGAGGCCAAAAAGGAACAGCTGATGGCACAATTGCTGGAGATGCAGCAATTGAAAGGTGCTATGATTAAAGAGGAAGTTGATAGTGAAGATATAGCAGAAGTGGTTTCGAAATGGACCGGTATTCCGGTTAAGAAAATGCTTCAAAGTGAGCGTGAGAAATTATTGCTTCTGGAAGATGAATTACACAAGCGTGTGGTCGGACAAGAAGATGCAATAGCAGCGGTTGCGGATGCGGTTCGAAGGAGTCGTGCCGGTTTGCAGGATATGAAAAGACCTATTGGTTCGTTCATTTTTCTTGGTACCACCGGAGTGGGTAAAACAGAACTTGCAAAAGCACTTGCCGAGTACCTCTTCAACGATGAAAATTCGCTGACACGGATTGATATGAGTGAATATCAGGAACGTCATACTGTTTCGAGACTTATTGGTGCGCCTCCCGGGTATGTAGGTTATGATGAAGGTGGACAATTAACCGAAGCTGTACGTAGAAGACCATACAGTGTGATATTGCTGGACGAAATTGAAAAAGCGCATCCGGATGTATTTAATATCTTACTTCAGGTACTTGATGATGGCCGGTTAACCGATAATAAGGGACGAACTGCCAATTTCAAGAATACAATAATCATCATGACATCCAACATAGGTGCTCATTTGATTCAGGAAAACTTCGAAAATCTGAATGATTCGAACCGGGATGAGATCCTTGCAGCGACACGGGTAGCAGTCAATGATCTGCTAAAGAAAACTATCCGTCCGGAATTCCTGAACAGGATAGATGAAATCATTATGTTTAATCCGCTGACCAGAAACGAGATTAAAGGGATTGTTGAAATTCAGCTGAACGGACTCCGAAAAATGTTATCTGGTCAGGGTGTAAATCTTGAAGTAACTGATGAAGCTCTCGACTGGTTATCGCAACTTGGATTTGATCCACAGTTTGGTGCCAGACCTCTCAAGAGGGTGATTCAAAAGAAAATCCTGAATGAACTGAGTAAACAGATTCTGGCGGGAAAAGTGAATCGCGATGATAAAATCACGATTGGTCTCGATCCGAATAATAATTTCATATTCAGCAATTGATGAAAAACCAAAAGCGACCTTCGAAAAGGTCGCTTTTTTTATTTACATCCTGCCAAGCAGCATCTGTTAATCAGAAGGCAACGAATATTCATTTGACAAAAACATAACCTTTTATTCAGGTACTTTCAATCCGTAAAATGCATTTGTCATAATCCTGCATTTCAAACTAACATGAATACTAAATATCGGTCAATACCATTTGCTTTGCTAATTCTTATAGTTACAACCGGAATTGAATCGTGTACAAGCGGTAAATCCGAAACAAATAACAATGATCCATTGCTGACCAACACGTCCTGGCATCTGACAGAATTTACAGGACACCCAATCACTGATCCTGCACCGGAGCTACATTTCGATCATCAAACAAATGCTTTATCGGGATTTTCGGGCTGTAATAAGCTATCGGGGAATTTCAGTATGACAAGCGACAAAATCTCTTTACACCCGGCATTAGCCACCCGCTACATGTGTTTTGGCAAAGGAAATCTGGAAAAAGATTTTATTGAATGTCTGTCGAAAACCGATTCCATTGCTATTAATAAAAATTCATTGACCTTATATATTCAAAAAAGACAGGTTGCAATTTTCGCAAAAAAATAAAAAATCTACAGAATCACTATTCTCAACATTTCAGAGAATGTATGATCTCCGGCTTTGAGGAAATAAACACCTGCACCGGGCTTTTGATTTTCAAAAAGCGGAATTGCATTCATTCCATCCGATAAAGTAACGTTTCTGTTTAAAATTATTCTTCCGGTAGCATCGGTCAATTGCAATGCAATTTGTTTTTCTCCGGCAGAAAAAACTGTTAATACCGATTCATGAAGTGCAGGATTAGGATCAACACCTATCAATTGAAATGATAGCCCGTTGTGATCAAACCGTATTGCTACGATATGACTAACAACAGCACTGCCATCAAAATCAATTTGAGTTAACCGGTAATAAACAATACCGTTGTAACTTGCAGGATCTATGAAATTATAATTGATGGTATTGGTTGAAAATCCAGCAGCCTTGACGGTACCTAAGTTGCTGAATAACGGATTCCCATTTTTATCGAGAGTAGTTGCAACTTCAACAATAAAATAATCACTGTTTATTTCTGATGCAGTTGCCCAGATGCAATTAACAGTACCATCTTTTTGCTTTTCGGCATCAAAATATAGCAATTCAACCGGTAATGGAGAATCACCATTTCCGGCTGCACCAAAGCCACCAAATGAAGTAACTGCATTTCTTCGTGCACCCTGTAACAAAGCATTGCTGTACATGGCAATTCCGGTGTTAGCACTGATATTGGCTCCGGCATGTGTTCCTGCATTTGAAGCCCACGGGCCTTGTCCCGCATTACCCGGAATAACCACATTGGAACGATTCATCAAACGCAATTCAGAACCGGCGAGTCCGTCATTGGCAGGCAATGCATAAACATCTCCCGAACATTGAATATCGAATGAAACAGCACCTAATGCTCCGGCTGAAGGCACTGGATTGCCATCTGATGCGGGAGGTGTTCCTTCTGAAAAATCCCAATAGTGCTGTGCCATCATATCGATTTCTTTTCCAATACAGCTGACTGCAGTATTTCCACCTGCATCATCAATTTCAAGTGCATTGAAGCATCCATGACCGGTGAATCCGATTCCGGATCCATCAACCGTTCCGTTATTGTTGTTGTTTAAAAATGTTCCTGCAACATAATTGGATGTTGTTACATTTGTAAAATCGAGTAACGCAGGAGTATATTGATAATCTCCCACTACTCCACTTCCGCCCGTAGTGCGGAATCCCAGAGGGAATAAATATTGACCCGGATTAACTCCAGCCGCAATATTTCTGTTTAAACGTCCCATGAAAAAGCCGTTGTTGGTATTTTGAGCACCGATGGTTTGTCGGGTAACAGATGCAGGATCGGTATTGAAGATATTGATCGTTTTAAAATTGTTTGCTGTGAATTCATCAGCATCATAAGTTGCACCATTTTGTGAAAGCAGCACGCCATTGGTAATATCGAAATGGTATTCGATATTCAAATTACCTTTTAAGATGGCTTCATGATTTACACCGGCAACTCCTGTAGGAGCTGTTTTATTGATCCTAAGTTTACATAAATAACCGGGATAATTTCCATTACTACTTTTGATGTTTAATGTTTGTTGAGAAGTAGTTGAAATGATATCTAATAACCCTTCTGTTGTAACGGAAGCATTGGTAGTGCCGGTGCAGGAACAGGTTCCTTCAATATCGACATTTCCTGTAACAGCAAGTGTAAAAGTTCCTAAGTCGAGTTTTCCACTGTAGAAAGGTGAAATATTCCGAAGAATCGTCAAATCATTTACCTGTTGATTTCCGCAACCTGTCTGTAGCAATGGGTAATTCAAACATTTGTCTTTGATGATTACATTGTTTGCAGCCAGAGGCACCACTTCACGATCCCAGTTACATGGTTCGCACCAGGAATCATTTACTCCACCAGTCCAGGTATAAACCGTTCCCGGAATTGTTGATGGATCAAATTCATCAGCTCCGATGTCGATACAAGTTCCACGAACAAAATTATCGATATCATCATTAATGCCTGTAATAGCAATTCCTGCACCGCGTATGATCTGATCATTGGTATGCAGATCGGTTGCAGATATGAAAGTCATGGTACTGTTAATCGAATTGGTCAGTGGCTCTTGTCCCGTAATAGTGAACCAATTAGCCTGAAGCAAATAAGCAACGCCCTGATAAAAACCATACCTGGTACCATAAATTAAATTGTGATCACCAGTGTACGTAGTGAAGGTACTAATTTGTAATCCATAGGAAATACCGACCCGATCATTGTAAAAAATATTATTTCTCAAGGTGCAAATTCCCGGGAAAGTAGTTGTACAATTTGACCGGTATGCTGCAGTATTTACTCCAGAAGAAACTCCGGAAACTTTAACCGTATTAAAATAAATTTCTGTTGTAGTAGCAAGATTCTGATCTATTCCAAAAATAATATCAGCACCTGTTTGTCCTGCTCCCACAGAAATCATATTATTATGAATTCGTGTTTTGCCGGCACTGGTATTAATACCGGTAATTGATCCGGGCCCACCCGGCGTAGTTAAACTATGGATATAATTTTTGCTGACCACGACACCTGCACCAAAAGCAGGTGCATCGACATAAATTCCGGTCAGCGACTTATTTCCCGAAGCAGTTACAGCAGTTGATGATAAATTAAAGATGGTATCCTGTGCAATCGAATCGTTCACGTTTCCGGGTGCTAATAAAATCCCCACCACATTCGAATTTTGACCAGAAAATGCGGTACGAACTCCCGTGTGCACCAGATTATAAATTTTGTTTCCGGTAACTTTCGATATACCACCTCCTGAACCACCTGAACATTGAATTCCTACTAAACGTGCATTCAAGTATGGCATAACTATGTTAGAGGAATTAGAGCCACCAATCACATTATTTCTGATGAATGTCTGGTTGGTATTGTCTGAAAAAATACCAATAAAAGAAATACGGTCACTTCCGGTAGTGCCGGGACTAATAAAAGAAAACGATAATCCACCTATAATGTTTCCTGTAACCGTTACCGGATTAGCTCCCCGAACATATATTCCCGCTGCAGGAACTGGTGCAGGAGCTGTAGTTGCTGTTGAACGAATTAAAATAGAATTGGAACTGCTGCCCGAACCAATAGTATTGTTGGTCACTGAAACTGTTCCGGTACGGATAAAAATACCGACGAAAATGTTTTCATTGGCAGTTGCGGTTGCACGACTCGACATCAAATCAAAACCTCCAATTGTATTTCCGGAAATCAAATTATTTACAGATCCGGTTGCGTTGAAAATAATTACATGAAGATTTGACGCAATATTGGTAGCGGAACTTCCACCATTCTTCAATACCGTGTAACCGGTTCCGGCTGCATCGCGGAAGCCAAGAACATTGTTGGTTATTTGAAAGTTGCTTCCGTTACCACTAACAGCATTAGTAATTTCAATACAGGAGTAAACATTATTACCACTTGATAACCATTGACGATCGGCAGTTTGATAAATTCTGTTTCCTGTTATACTCCATGAGGTATTTCCTGAACCAAGGTAAATCCCGCGACAATGAGAGTTAACTGTTGAGAAAAAATCGTGTATTAAATTATTGCTGATCGTGACATTGCTGTTAGCAGCCGCAGTAGTTCCATACCCTTTTATTAAAACAAATGGAATTGTTGTTGATGCAGAAATATCGTTATTGCTGATAGTTATATTATCATTTCCTGTTCCTCCGGTTGCACCTGTACTAGAAAAGAAAATTACAGCACCATCATTAGCAGTAGTCGGAACACCAGTACCAGCACCTCGAATTAAGCAATTCGTAACAGTATTGTTTTGAGCATCATTCACAAATCTGATAGTAGATGCTACAGTGGATGTGCTGGTATTTGAAATTGTTAGTGAATTACCACCTGCATTAATTCCATTAATGGTAACATTATCGGCACCATTCAAATCTACTAATGGAACTGCAAGATTTCCGGTAACGGACACATTACCGGCTGGCTGAATGGTTACTGAAGCCCATGGACCGGCATTTTGCAGCAAAACAGCTCCGGCGCCTTCAACGGTATTTGCTGTAATAGTAATTGAAATAGCCAACCCAGCCTGATTGGTTGCATTGATAGCGGTAAATGCTGCACCTAAAGTGGGGAAAACTCCGTTGGGAGTAGCAGCAGCAGCACCTGCCACAGTAACCTGACCCTGAACGGAAACATGGGTGCAAAAAAGCAAAAACAATATGGTAATGCCTACCCTGAAGAACTTCATTTTAATTTAATTTCCTGACAAAGTTACAAAAAAGGAGCACACAAGGGAAGGCTTTCCGGACCAGACTCCATAAACAAAACATTAATTATTGATTTTCAATGAATTAACAAACCTTACAGACCCAATTTTAATGGTTATTTAACGGTTCGGAAATACGGATTGCTACCAGTCAAAAACATTATAACTGAAAACAAAAAAAGGAGCCACCTGAGAGGTGACTCCTTTATTAATAAACCCAACTATTAATAATGTCTTAGTAAGCAGTATTTTGTGGATCGAAATTACACCACTCTTCTGTCCAGTCGGTTGTACCAAATGCACCACGATAAGAAACTGAAGTGAAGAATCCTTGCAAGTTGCTGTTAGAGAAATCGGCACCACTTAATAATGGCGAAGAAGTTTGTGGCAGAAAATCAGGTGAAAGCAAATCGAACGGATAACCACATTGAATGTCTGTTGAATTGGTAAGCAACGTATTTGCGAAAGATGGTGTATTGAACCAAGCCTGAATATCGAATGATGCACTTGCAGATAATGGAGTTGTACAACCGGCAATGATATTATTTCTGAATTGAAGATCTGCTGCTGCAGCATTAGATTCTGTTGAAGAACCATCAATGAATAATCCTGTAGGATATCCTGCAAAAACAGAATTATAAATACATGTTTGTGTATTTCTTCTTAAATGAGCAGCTCTTTTGTAAAGTGAATTTGTGGTAGTTGATGAATTTTCCATCGGACCAAATACAGTTACATTCGAGAAGATTGGTTTTGTATAAGGAGTTGCGGTAGTTCCTGAACCATCATTATCTGATTCAAAACCATTTGAACCTGATTGATCAGCAATATCTTTATCGCGTAAAGCAAGTGCAAACTGAATTTTACCAATATATCCGTTGTCTGTATCAAAATCATCATCCCAACCACGGTAAGCGACAATATTTTTCAGGTTTACAGTACCACCAAACATTTCATATGAATCATCACCACTGTAAGAAACCTGTATATTTGAAATTTCTGTAGTTGATCCTACTCCACCAAGTGTCAAACCATTAATTTCCTGATTTGGTTGAAATGCTATTCCGCAAAATTCAATACGTACATATTTCAATTTTCCTGAATCGTCAGTTGCATTTGTTCCACCATAAAGTGCATTTGTTCCACCTTCTACGGTTCCTTCGCCACCAGGCAAGTTAATTGGTGCACGACCACAAATGATAATACCACCCCAGTCACCATAAGAACGGCTTCCTGCAGCTTCATTAGATGTAAATACAATAGGCTTAGCAGCTGTTCCTACTGCATTAATTTTACCACCTCTTTCAATGATTAGTGTTCCTTTAGTTGCTTTGTCTCCTTTAATTACGGTACCAGCTTCAATATTCAGGGTAGCACCATCTTTAACATAAACGAATCCTTTCAATACATATTTATTGATGGCTGTCCAGTTAGTGTTAGTAGTGAGGTCACCGGATATTTCAATAGTTGTTCCGGTTGGAGTTGGTGTAGTAGCATCGTCATCATCTTTTTTACATCCTACGATGGTGATTGCAGCAAGGGCAAGCATGGTCAGCATCATACTGCTGAGTCCTGCGATTCTTTTTGAAGTTTGTTTCATGTTCATGGTTACTGTTTTATGTTTGATTTCAGAGGCAAAATAAAGGTGTTAATGTTACTTAAACATTAAAACTAAATAGTGATTAGGTTAATTCATCTTCAGATTTAAATAAATCGGTGCTTAGCTGAAAATGAAATAAAATCGATTAGAATTTTAAATTAAAACCAAGAGAATAATAAGCCCCTCTTCTGATTACAAATACCTTCTCATCAGTAGTATTTATCTTACCATCTTCATTGGAATCCTGCTGGTAAACTTCATCCTGTGCAAGCAAATCCTGTACGCCGGCCTTAACTTCAAGGCGCTTTCCAATTCCTTTGGTAACAGTCAAATCAATACTGTGTCGTGGCATGTAGTAAATATCGGGAGTACCATAAGTACCAACAGCAAAGATTCTTTTACCGATTGTATTGTACAAAGCAGTAACCTGGAATTTCTTTTCTACATTCGAGAAAAATAGTCCAACATTGAAAATGTATGGTGACTGTCCCATCATTGGTCTGTTTTCACTTTGACCGACAGCTTTGTTACCCAGTTTCACTTCACTGTCAATCCATGCTGCATTGGCAGTTAATCCTAAACGACTTACAAAACGACGAATAAACAAGCCCTGATCTTTTCCTGTGGTATCAAACAACGAGATGAAATATTTCTTAACTTCAATTTCAAAACCTAAACTTGTAGCTTTATCAGCGTTGTTGTAAGTGAAGTTTCTGGTTCCTCCGGAACCTGAACCGGGGACAAAAAACATTTCAATCGGATTGTGAAAATCTTTATAGAATGCACCGATCGATATCATTTCACTATTGGAAGGATACAACTCCCATCGCACATCGAAATTCTGAATGGTTGGTGTTTTTAATTCACTGTTTCCGATTAATACATTGTTAAAAGTAAAATCATAATAAGCGAAAGGTGCAAGTTCACGGAATTCAGGTCTGTTGACTGTTTGTGCATAAGCAACACGAACCAGCATTTTCTGTGTAAAGTTGTAGGAGAGATTAACAGAAGGCAAAATACTTGTGATAGTATTATCAACCGTAATTTTTGCATTGGTATAGGAACGACTCTCTAATTGCTGAATATTATGCTCAATTCTTACCCCACCTGAAACATTGAACTTCTCAGTGATGGGCCACGATAATGCGGCATATCCAGCAGTAAGCGAATTGTATGCACTATATTTATCACTTGGATTAGTTCCTTCTTCTAATTTAAATCCTGTGGAATCATTAATGTTCTCAGGAGCGAAAATCTGATCGAGTGGCAAATAAAGAAGTGAATTATCGAAACCTGTGATTTTCGATTGTTTGTACGACATCCAGCGGGCACTGAATTCACGTTGTTTCGATTCCACATAAACTCCGGCTCTGAATTTTGGTATCAATAAATCTGCTTTCGATTTTAAAGCATGTTCAAAATCAAGTGCTCCGCTGCCTGTATTTTCAGTGAGGTCGGAATAAAATCTTCCTGCATCAATAGTTGAAGCTGAAGGAGCAATTACAACCTGATAAGGAATGCTGTCAGATGTTGCACTGATGTCTTTTTTTGTTCTGATTCTTCTAAAATCAGGTTCTGCAGAATGTGAATAGGAATAAGCTGCTGTCCAGTCGATTTTAGTTCTGTTGGCATTAATTTCATGTGAACCATGCAACTGTCCGCTATACACAGTACGCTCCTGATAACGGTATGCATAACTTTTTACAAGACTTCCTTCTTCAAAGTTTGAACCGGTTCTCAAAATGGATTGGTTAGAACCTTGTTGATTAAAGAAATTACGGAATTCAATTTTTGTGGCCGGTGAAACCAGGAAAGTCCAGTTGTGAAGTAATGACAAACGAACATTTTCACGATACATGCGGTCGTTATAATCATAAATGGTATCACTTTGCTGTGTATTCAGATCATACGAATTGAAACCTAAATTTTGTGCTTCATAAGAATCGAAAGTCATTCCATATTGCAATGCTGTAATATTTGCGGCTTTCATTTTGCCGAACTTTAAATTCTTTATCAAGGAAGCACTGAATCTTTGATCGGGAGCTGCCTGAATTTTTGCTGAAGTCCATGCATTGGGTAATTTCTTTCCTAAATCAGCTAGCTGACCGGGATCTTTTATATCATACAAACTGGTAGGAAAGCTACCGGGTAAACTTCTGGTGCCATCATCTCTTCCCAACCAGTCTGAATTACCTTTTGGTGCCTGATAAAAATCGTTGAAGGTGGTATTAGCTCTCACACCACTGGTATAGCCAATTGTAAACTGATCTTCTTCAGAAACATTTTTGGTAACAATTTTAATCACACCACCTGCAAACTCACCAGGAAGTTCGGGAGAACCCGTTTTATAAACCATTAAACGATCGAGCATACCTGCAGGAATTACATCTAATGTGAAAGCTTTCTTATCGGCTTCCATGCTGGGTGCTATAATTCCATTCAGTAAAACAGTGTTATAACGTTCATTCAAACCACGGATCAACACAAAACCATTATCCATTAAAGTTACACCGGGCACTCTGCGAATTACTTCACCAGCCGTACGGTCTTGTGATCTGCCTATTTGCTGACTCGAAACACCGCTGATAATTTGCTCGCTTTGTTTTACCTCCATTAAAACGGCATTTTCGGTATGTGTGCTTCTTTGTGCGACTACATCAGCTCCTTGCAACTGACTAACATTTTCTACAAGTTTTAATTCTATCTTGGTATCATTACCAGATGTAACTTCTACTCCTGAAAGCAATTGCGTTACATAACCAACGTAGCTGATTTTCAAATTAACTTTTCCGGGTTGTACTGAAGTAATTTTGAACAAGCCATCCAGATCTGTCATAGCACCTTGAGTGGTACCATCAATTACAACACTGGCTCCGGGTAATGGAGTTTTAGTTGTACCATCCATAATACGACCGCTGATGGAACCTGTTTGAGCATGCAGTGTAACCGATAAGCAAAGGATAAATACTGCAAGTGATAGAATCTTTTTCATTTAAATGAGGTAGTGGGTTAGTTAAGTTTGGAGCGATGTTGTGCACCTTTTCACGATGCAAAAAAATACATACCAAATTAACTGATTGTTACAGTCAGGTTAATTCATTGTTAAACCGGAAACAATTAATTTACAGCTACTTCAGAAGCGTTTAACACATAAAAGAAAAACAAAATACATCTGATTAACATGGATGCGTTTTTGAATTAACATTGAATTAAGAAAACTGAGTAAAATTTTAAAAAGCAAGAATGGTGTTCAATTAAAAAACTCCGGTCAAAATTTGCTTTTTGTAGCGTTCATACAAAAGATGAACAATACCATCTGAAAGACCCACCTGCGGCACTCTGATTCCATCAATCTGTGCTGCTTTCATCACAGCAATAAAAACACGAAATGCAGGCAAGATAACATCGGCACGATCGGGATTGAGTTTAAGATCAGTGATGCGTTGTTCGAGAGTGAATGTGCTTACATACTCATACACCTCTTTTAATTTGGCAAATGACAACACCTGATTTTCTTTGCGATTGGCGAGTTTGAATATTTTATTGATATTCCCACCGGAGCCAATGGCAACCATGGGTTGATTGCCAACTGCAAGCTTGCGAACATGATCTTTAAAATCGCGCCATTGATCACGTGTTACTTTATCATGGAGCATTCTGATGGTTCCAATATTGTAAGATCCACTTGAAATAAATTTTCCTTTCGAGAAAAGAGTTAACTCTGTACTACCACCACCAACAACAATATAGAGATAGGAATTATTGCTTTCAAGATTTTCTGCTATATGATTAGAATAAATAATTTCCGCTTCAGTACGTCCGTCAATTACTTCAATGGTAAGTCCAGATTCTTTAAATACCCTGTCAATTACTTCTTTTCTGTTGGCGGCTTCACGCATGGCTGATGTGGCGCAAATTCTGTAGGAAATCACATCATACGCATCAATAAGTGAACGGAAGGCACACATTACCTTAACCAGCTTGTTGATGGTATCATCGGCAATATAGCCTTTGAGAAAAGCATCTTCACCCAGGCGGAGCGGGAAACGAATTAATTCGGCTTTTTTAAATAACGGCTCCTCCCCTCCTTCGTAAACGTTACACAGAAGCAGACGGATGGCATTGGAGCCTATGTCGACAGCAGCAAAACGTAGTATTTCCCGATTATTCAATTCCGTTACAATTACAGGGTATAAAAATAAGGAATAGTGGTCACTTTTTTAGTAACAATTTGTAAAATTCATCCTGTGATCTGACCCTGACTTTGGAACTTGACTTAACATATTGATTATCCTGCTGCTGATTAATCAACCTGGCTTTGCAATTATCCTTAAATTGCAATTGAATAAAATCTTTAAGTTGCTTTTGCAGACTTTTATCATATACCGGTACAGCCACTTCAGAACGATGATCCAGGTTCCGGCTCATCCAATCGGCAGAAGCCAGATAAATTTTCTCATCCCCTTCATTACAGAAAATTAAAATTCTGCTGTGTTCCAGGAATTTGTCTACAATGCTTATTACTTCAATATTTTCACTTAAACCCTTAACTCCGGGCACCAGGGAACAAATGCCTCTGATGATTAATTTCACAGGCACTCCTTCCGAGCTGGCAACATACAGGCGGGAAATCATTTCCTCATCTACCAGACTGTTTAACTTAAGCCATATATAAGCTGGTTTTCCGGCTCTGTGGTTGGCAATTTCCTTATTGATAAGTGCGATATAACGTTTGCGCATATCCCAGGGTGCAACCAATAAATGTTTGTAGCTTCCGATTTTATAATTGTTCGCATAAAAATTAAACAATTTTACAACCTCATCGGTGATACGCTGATCAACAGTCAGCAGACTGATATCCGAATATAATCCAGCTGTTTCTTCATTGAAATTACCCGTTCCAATATGCGCGTAACGTGTAATCTGATTTCCTTCCTTACGGGTAATCAGAAACAATTTGGAATGAACTTTTAATCCGGGCACACCAAATATGACGGTAGCACCTTCCTCCTGCAGCTGATTTGCCCAGTAAATATTCGATTCTTCATCAAATCTCGCCTGTAACTCCACAACTGCAGTAACGGATTTTCCATTCTTCAACGCATTTATGAGTGCATTTGCAATGATGGAATTGTTGGCAAGTCTGTAAAGCGTAATTTTTATACTTTCCACTTTGGGATCAATAGATGCTTCACGGAGCAAATCCAAAATGTAGTGATAGGATTGATAAGGGAAGAATAGCAATACATCCTTTTTTGCAATTACCGGAAAGAGTGATCCTCCATTATGAAATGCCGGATGGTCGAGAGGCTTATTTTTACGATATTTTAAGGTTGGCGAACCAATGTCCGGGAATCGAATAAAATCTTTGAAGTTATGAATACGTCCACCGGGAATAAGATTATCAAATTTCCGGAATTTCATTCTCGTGATTAGCATATCCATCATATCTTTCGATAGCTTACCATCGTATGCCAATCGTACCGGTAAACCTTTCTTCCGGTTCTTGATGGATTTACTTATTTTCTCCAGAAAGCTTTTGCTGAGATCATTATCGAGATCTAGTTCAGCATCACGGGTAATCTTAATGATGTATGAATCTATTTTATCGAAATCGAAAATGGCAAAGATGTCATCGAGATTATAACGGATCACATCTTCCAGCAGAATCAAATGATTTTCATTCTTATTGGAAGGCAATAAAAGGAACCGGGAAATTAGCTTTGAAGGAACTTCAATCAATGCATATCTGGGATCTTTGCCTTTCTTTTGAAGACGAATAATCAGATAAATGGATTTATCCTTCAGATAAGGAAATGGATTTCCGGGACCAAGTATAACAGGAAATAAAACAGGTTGTACATGCGACTTAAAATAGCTTCGCACAAAACGTCCCTGAACAGGGTTTAACTGAGACTCATCAACCATATGAATTTTCCGTTGATGCAATTCTTTCTGGATGCCCTGAAATATTTTTTCAAACTTCTCCTGTTGCTTCAGAATTACTCTTTGAATATTTTCAAGCAATTCAACAGGTTTTTCACCTTGCAAAATGCGAAGATGTTTATCAAATTTCGTCAACCGCTTTACAGTGGCAACACGGACCCTGAAAAATTCATCCCTGTTATTGGAGTAAATACCGAGAAAACGTAAACGCTCCAGCAATGGAACGAGCGGATCTGCAGCTTCCTGCAATACCCGCTCATTAAATGATAACCAGCTTAATTCCCGGTTAACTAATGGAATTTCCTTTATTTTCATAACGGATTAAACTGTTTTCCTGGCAACAGCTTTTTTAGTTGATTTCTTTGCAGTAGTGGCAGCCTTCTTTACCGTCTTCTTCTTTTTAGCAACTGTTGCACTTTTCTTTTTCGCAGTTTTAGCAGTTCCGGCACTAGCTTTCTTAACCTTAGGCACATTGTTTTCAGGCAGGTGTTTCACAAATTTTCTGGCAATGTGACGTGCAGCATCTTTAATGTGATCAGCAATTTCACCTGCAGCCTTCATATTTCTTTTAGATAGCGCATTTGCAACCAGATCATGTAATTCTGTTGTAATAGCTTTTTTAAGTTCCTTATTCATAGTTGTTTTTTTGGTTTCGACTGCGGTAAATATTGTTAAAAAATGACTACTAATGATTTTGGATGTCAAATTTAATATATAGTTAACATTGAATTCAACTTTAAGTTTATGGAAAAAGGAATCTGTTTTAGTAAATGTGTTATGGAGCAATAAATATCCGCTGATCGGCATTTATATAGCTGCTATGCCTCCATTTTTCCACTTCAAAATCGAAACGTATGATTCCCGCCGTGGGAATATGCATCACAGAAGGATCCATTTTCGCTGCAAACAATGTTAATGACGGATTATGTCCGAAAAGCATGATAGAATGGTAGCGGTCATCGAGATCAGCAACAAACTCATACAAATCGTTTATGTCCATTTCATACAATGATTCGGTGATCCTGAACTGTTCGAATGGAACCTGCAATACTCTTTGGAATATTAAAGCTGTACTGATGGCTCTAGTGGCGGAACTGGATATGATAAGCTGAGGGATTTCCTTCATGTCAAACAATCGGGTAGCCATATCATAGGCCTCTTCAACACCGGTATCACTAAGTGTTCTGTCAATATCGGCAATTTCAGCTGTTCCTTTGCCCGACTTAGCATGACGCACCAAATACAATATTCTTTTATCGTTTTTCATAATTCTTCTTAGTTGTTGATTGCAAATTGATGGGTAATTTTGAAAAAAGGCTTTTAGTTTCTGCCCTGCAAATCACCTAACATTTATCATCCATCATTTATCATTTATCATCTATAATCTATCATTTCAATCATCTATCATTTCAATCATCTGCTTTTCTTTAAGGTAAAGGTAAAAGTAGTTCCAATGCCCGGTGTACTTTCAACGTTAATTTTTTGTGAGTGGGCTTCCATAATGTGTTTCACAATTGCCAGACCAAGTCCGGTACCACCTTGTTCCCGTGATCTGCTTTTATCAACGCGATAAAATCTTTCAAACAAGCGACTCAAGTGATGCTTTTCAATTCCAATGCCATTATCTTTCACTTCAATCACTACGTCGTCATCATTCTGATCAATATCAACCTCAGTTGCACCACTTCTTTTCCCGTATTTAATAGAATTCACCAGCAAATTCACCAGCACTTGTCTGATGCGGTCTTTATCTGCGTAAACATACACTTTGCCGGTTTCCTTTTCCTTCAATGACAGTGTAATATTGTTCTCTTTTGCTTTTAATTCAAGAGACTCCATCACATCCAAAACAAGTTCATGAATATCAAATGTTCTGTTTTCAAGAATGAGTTCTCCGGCTTCCAGTTTTGAAATTGATTCCAGGTCATCCACTATGGAAATTAATCGGTCGATACTCTTGCCTGCTTTCTGGAGATAAAGCATATTAATTTCCTGATCTTCTATTCCTCCATCAATCAAGGTATGAATGTAACCCTGAATCGTGAAAATCGGAGTTTTTAATTCGTGAGAAACATTTCCTAAAAACTCTTTGCGGAACGATTCCAATTCCTTCAGATGTACAATCTCATCTTTATTGCCTTGCTCCCATTCAATCAGAATTTTATTGATTTCAGGAAGCACATGCTCATCTGCAATTTTCTTTCCAATAGTTTTACCTTGAGCATTCTTTAGTTGCAGAATGTTCTTGTAAATGATTCGGATGTTTTGATAAAAATATTTATCGAGAGCATAATTGATAAATAGAAATGTAGTGATGAGCAATAAAACCAGAGTTATTACTGCCAGCAAATACCATTTCTCGACTTGCAGATACCATAGCAAGGTGGCCATCAGAATTGCAGCGACCACTGAAATGGAAAAGGCCGTGTTCAGTGCTATTCTACGGGGTTTGTGCGTATTCAAGGCTTTATGTTAAATTAATCCGATTTCAAAGTTAAGAAAAGATCGTTAAGCGGCCAATAAAAATAGCAGCCTATGCATCAAACTTGTAACCAACACCCTTGATGGTTTTAATTGATTCATCACCAAGTTTTTCTCTGATTTTCCGGATATGCACATCAATCGTACGATCGCCAACTATAATGTCGTCGCCCCATACTTTGGTCATTATTTCTTCGCGGGTAAATACCTTGCCAGGTTTTGAAATTAACAACGATAAAAGTTCAAATTCTTTTCGTGGGAAGGTAAGTTCCAAACCATTACTGCTTACCCGATATTTCTCCCGGTCAATTTCCAGGTTTCCGATTTTCACAAAATCATCACTTCCCGATTCTGTTCCCGAACGTCGTAAAAGAGCTTTAATGCGGCTGATTAATACACGGGGCTTTATGGGTTTACTGATATAATCGTCGGCACCAACATCGAATCCTGCAATTTGCGAATAATCTTCATTGCGGGCCGTGAGAAAAGCTATTAGTACATTCTTGGTTTCTGCATTGTTCCGTATCATTCTGCAGGCTTCAATTCCATCCAACACCGGCATCATGATGTCTAAAATAATAAGATCCGGTTTGTTCTTGATGGCTAATTCTACTGCCTCTTCCCCGTTACGGGCACAAAGTGTTTGAAATCCCTCTTTCTTCAGATTATATTCCATAAACTCAAGAATATCCGGCTCATCGTCTACCAACAGTATTTTTATCTTCTCAGGATTCATCTTGCTTTTATCTGGTGCAAAGGTATCTACGTTTCGACCGGTGATTGTTAAGTTAATGTTAACAAATTTACTCCAAATCCTTAAAGTATGCCGGTTTAAGAAGACAAAAAACGGAGTTACTTATTGATTTTCTTCTTCCTTTTAGCTGGGTCGGAATGGAAAAAGTACCTCAAATCGAGTGTTAAGTAATTCCCCTGAAGATTTAATCGGGATTCTGCCTTTGGCTCTTTGGCTTCAGGATATACAATGAAAGAATAAAAGGTATCACTAAACGGTCTGTGGTAAGATGCACCCAGATAGAAATAGCCGCTTTTTTCGGTTCTGTATTCCCATCCCAAATTACCTAAAATGGATGGCGAAAACCAGGAATCACGGGCCGAGTAATGCTCAAAGTAATCGTCGGTGGTTCGAATGTCGGAAGGATAAAAATCGAGTGATACTCCTAAGGCGACATCCATGAAAATATGGTCAGAAAGTTGAATAAATACCAATCCTAATGCAGGAATTTCGTATCCAATAATTGAAAACCCGGATTCGCGGGTGGAAGCAGAATCGGTAATTGATAGATTATAATTGCGTTTCACATAATTTATTCCCGTTTCAAATGAAATCCGGCTAGTAAAGCCCTTTCTGATGACCATTCCCATGCAATAACCTGAAGATGGTTTGATTTCAAAGGAAACGCCCCGGTCTGCTGCACTTTTGGCTTCCATATTGAAAAATTTACTCGAAAAAATAGGTTTAAACTGAAAACCGGCAGTAATCACCTGCTCCTGTGACACACTTTTGAATGGTATCAAAAAGAAGCTTGTGCAAAATATTAAAAGGAGCCTTAAAATGCCCCGATTTGCCATTCTTAGTTTAAACATGATGCAAAAATACGATTTAGTTGGTTAAGAACGCTATTTCCTGCCGCCAATTGTCTTGAAAAAGCCATATTATTCCCTAATATTCAAAGCTTTACATGAAATCCACTTGCCTTATCTCATCTGTTTCACCCTCAAAAGCCCAATTCATTGCTATCTTTGACAAATGGGACAACTACGGGAGCAGTTGATATCTGTCATATTTTATCAGAAACGACCCTGATACCTTTGTGAAGGATAATAACCTGAAATTCAATAACAGAACAATTAGGTATGATCACCGACTTAAATCTAATCATAGCCATTGCCACCGCCCGCATCTTTGTAGGTATCCTTTTCTTTTTTCAGGGCTACGATAAAATCTTTAAAATTGGGATGAACCAGCTGAAGCAAACCATGAGTGCCAATCTGGGTAATCATAAACTTCCCGATTCTTTTATTGGTTTTGTAGCAATAAGCACCAGTTGGATTGAACTCCTTGGCGGCTTCCTGCTTATCATCGGGTTCTTCAAATATTATGCGCTATATTTATTATGCATCGATTTGTTGATCGTAGCCACCGGATTCAGCATGGCAAAACCTATGTGGGATACTGCACATGTTTTTGTGAGATTGCTGCTGATTCTTTTGTTATTACTCACTCCAGTTGAATGGGATAAATTCTCCTTCGATTATCTTTTTACCCTTGCTAAATTAAAAGTTTAAATTCACATACCATGAAAAAGCTGTTTGTTGCTACCGACTTCTCCGATGTTTCTCTGAATGCAGTTAACTATGCCGCCGATTTGGCTGTTCATCTTCAGGCATCCTTAACTATCATTCACGTGTATGAAAGTCCCATGTTTTACACTGCAGAAATGCCATACACTGCTATTGAAGCTGCTGAAAATCTGGCACGCACTGAAGCCGATACCAAAATGAATGCGCTGATGCTACGAATGAAGCAATCGCATGCATCACTTGCAATCAGTGAAGTAATAAAAAGGGGAATTTCGGCTGAAACAATTACGGAAACTGCCGATGGAGAAGGAGCCGATTTACTTATAGCCGGTGCTACCGGTGCTGGTGTGGTTGAGCGAACTTTGGTTGGAAGCACCACAACGGCATTAATTAACAAATCAAAATGTCAGGTGCTTATTGTTCCAGAAAACGCAACGTTTAAACCTGCTGCCAAACTGGTTTATACCACCGATTTGAAAGATGATAATATTAAGGCAGTAAATGATCTGATTCCATTTGCTTCATCTATGAATTCTGAATTGATTTTTCTATTTGTGGATGATAAAATACATACCGACAGTGAAAAAATTTCTGAAGATATGTCTCATAAAATCCGTCAATTGGTTCATTATCCAAAAACTTCAGGATATATCTGCACCGACCCGAATGTTATGAATGGTATTTCACTTTTTATTGAGAAACAGCATGTCGACATGGTGGCCATGCTTACTCATCCAAGAAAATTCCCTCAGATGCTTTGGGATAAGAGCCTGACCAAGAAGTTTTCGTATCACCCCAATGTACCACTTTTAGTGTTACATGCAAATCACTAAGTTTGCAATATTACTTACCGGAACACTTTTAATTAACTTGTGAATTTATTCAATCTTGCCAACATCCCTGAATCGGAAAGGCAAAAAATTGGTATTATCAGAACCGTACTTATAGTAAGTATTCTATTACTTGCTATAAAATTTCTTGCATGGTACCTCACCCATTCCAATGCTATTCTCACCGATGCGCTGGAATCTATTGTGAATGTTGTTGCCGGAGCTTTTGCATTGTTTAGCATTTACTACGCATCTCAGCCACGCGACGAAAATCATCCTTATGGCCATGGTAAAATGGAATTTCTTTCTGCTGGTTTTGAAGGTGGACTGATTTTTATTGCGGGTCTGGTTATAGTCGGCAATTCCATTTATGCATTGTTTAAACCTACCGAAATTCATTCTGCCGATATCGGTGCAATACTGACTGCTATATCCGGATTGATCAATTTTATCATGGGGAAAATCCTTGTAAAAAAAGGAATTAAAAATAACTCCCTGTTGATGATTGCAAATGGCAAACATCTTATATCGGATACTGTAAGTAGTGTGGGACTTGTTGTTGGATTAGTGTTGATCTGGTTTACCAAAATCGTATGGATCGATCAATTGATGGCAATTATTTTTGGAGCAGTAATCCTTTATACAGGGTTCGGACTTCTTAAAAAATCGGTTAACAGTTTGCTCGATGAAGCAGATTATGAAAAATTAAATCTGCTCATTACACGTCTCGAGAAAAGCCGGAGAGAAAAGTGGATTGATATACATAACCTCAGAGTAATTAAATATGGTGCCAATTTACATGTCGATTGCCATATTACCCTTCCATGGTATGAACCTCTTGAAGCTGCTCATGAAGAAGTCACGGCTGTTGAACAGTTAATACGGACAAACTTAGGCAGCGAAGTAGAATTTTTCATTCATGCCGATCCCTGCATCACACCAACATCTTGTACTGTTTGTCAGGTTTCCGGATGCTCTTTCAGAAAGGCTGCTTTTGAAAAACGGATTGAATGGACCATGGAAAATATGCTTCCAAATAAAAAACACAGCATTACAAGCGATAAGAAACATCAATCATAATCGAAATCAATCAGCTTATCTTCTTCGAAAGGTGTGCTGTGCTCTTTTCCAATTTCATTCAGTTCCCCTAAGGTAAGATGATCGCTCGATGTGGTTTCGAGCCATACTTTCCCTGATCTGCGAAAAACCTGGACATGCCAACCAAATAAATCTTTCATTCTGGTCTCCAGCTCAGCGACAGTAGTTGCCGGTGAAATTTCAAATTCATCCACCTTCCTGGTTACAGAAATTGAATAAAGGCTGGTAGAAGGTTGTAAAAGATCACGTTTTGCAGATGGCTCCTCCTCACCATGACCCTTTTTGAAGAATTCAAGCTTCAGAAAAGGGAATTTCGCCATGAAACCGGAGTTCAGATCTTCAATAGTCGCTATTTCAGTAAGTTTAAATTTCATAGGTGGTAGTAATTAGGATTTATTTTTCCAAAGTTAATTCATTCCCATCGCAGAAAATATGATGAAAATCAGTGAAAATTGAAAGCTGAAAACGATCTATTTATTTCATTATCAATAACATAATAATGTTAACATTAATTTAACATAGGGTTAATGTTTATCCAATGTTAAGTGCACAAATTTGCATCAATCAAAAACGGCTTAACCTGGAACAAACATCGGGTTAACATCAAAAAAGAAATCAAACTTATCAAAAAATACTATGAAAATTAAATCTTTGATCGCGATTTTGGCTGTGGGAACAACATTATTCGCTTCATGTGGTGCCCCAAAAACGGAAGAAACGGCATCAACCTCTGACAAATTAAAAGGAGAAGTTAAAATTGACGGTTCCAGTACAGTTTATCCAATTTCGGAAGCTGTTGCTGAAGAGTTCCGTTCAGTTCAACCTGATGTGAAAGTTACTGTTGGTTTATCAGGTACCGGTGGTGGATTCAAGAAATTCAGCAGAGGAGAAACGGATATCAACAATGCATCACGTCATATTAAAGAAGATGAAGGCAAAGCATGTGAAGCTAACAACATTCACTATTTAGAACTTGAAGTAGCTTATGATGGATTATCAGTTGTAATTAATCCTGCAAACGACTGGGTTAAAGATATTACAGTTGCAGAATTGAAAAAAATGTGGGAACCAGAAGCACAAGGAAAAATCACAAAATGGAGCCAGATCCGTGCAGGATGGCCTGACACTGAATTCCATTTGTATGGTGCAGGAACAGAATCAGGAACCTATGATTATTTTACAGAAGCTATTGTTGGTGAAAGCCACAAAAGCCGCGGTGATTATACAGCAAGTGAAGATGACAACATTTTAGTACAAGGTGTAGCAGGCGACAAAAATGCTTTAGGATTTTTTGGATATGCTTACTATGAAGAAAACAAAGAAAAATTGAAACTGGTTCCGGTGAACGATGAAAATGAAGCAAACGGCGCAGGAGCAATTCTTCCATCAGTTGAAACAGTAAAAAACAAAACATACGCACCACTTTCAAGAGCATTGTTTGTATATGTTAATTCAGTTGCTGTTGATCGTCCGGAAGTGAATGAATTTGTAAAGTTCTATCTTGATAATGCAGGAGCTCTTACAAGAGAAGTTGGATTTATTCCAATGTCTGATGAAGAATATGCTGCTCAGAAAAAGAAATATGAAGACTTCATGAGCACTCATGTTAAAAAATAAGTTGGTTTAATAATAATTAATTAAAAAGCATCCGTTAATAGCGGATGCTTTTCCTGGTTATGAAAAAACGAGATAAAGAAAAACTGATTGAGTTGGGACTAGCAGCATGTGCACTGCTTACCATCCTGACCACCGCAGGAATTTTATATGTTTTGCTTTTCGAAGCATTTCAGTTTTTTAGTGAAGTTTCAATAGTCGATTTCCTTACCGATACTCAATGGACACCTCTATTCGCCGATAAACATTTCGGAATTTTACCTTTGCTTACCGGAACTTTATTGACTTCATTCATTGCAATTATGGTTGCACTTCCTATTGGATTAACCATTGCACTTTATCTGAATGAATACACGTCACCAAGATTTAAAAATATCATCAAACCATTACTCGAAATTTTGGCATCCGTACCAACGGTTGTTTATGGATTTTTTGCTCTCACCATTGTAACTCCTTTTTTACAAACCATTTTTCCTTCCATGTCGGGATTCAATTCCCTTTCTGCAGGATTTGTAATGGGAATTATGATTATCCCATATGTATCTTCATTGAGTGACGATGCAATTTCAGCTGTGCCACGTTATATCCGTGAAGGATCACTTGCCTTAGGAGCAACCAGATTTCAAACTGCATTTAAGGTAATCATACCATCAGCATCTTCCGGAATTATTGTCTCAGCAATTCTGGCAATTTCAAGAGCTATTGGTGAAACCATGATTGTTGCAATTGCTGCGGGACAACAACCGAAGTTAACTTTGGACCCATTCGTGCCCATTGAAACAATTACTACATACATCGTTCAGGTTAGCTTAGGCGATGTTGCACATAACTCCTTGGAATACCGTACGATTTTCGCTGCCGGAATTGCACTTTTTGTATTCACCTTCATGTTAAATAATGCCAGTTACTATCTGAACAAAAAACTCGAGAAAAAATATGTCTAATCGCTTCGAGAAAATCTCACGTTTTAAAGATTCTTCCTTTAAAATATTCGGAATGTTTTGCACATTCTTCGGATTGGCTATGCTGGCCATTTTCATTTCAAGTATTTTTAGTGAAGGAATTTCCAGGATCAGTTGGGATTTCATCACCAGCTATCCATCACGAAATCCTGCAAAAGCAGGTATTCTTTCCGCTTTGGCAGGAACACTTTGGATTATAGTTATTACAGCACTTGCAGCTATTCCGATTGGAATTGGTGCAGCTATTTACCTCGAAGAATTCTCCAAAAAATCGAGATTAGGAAAAATTATTGAAATCAATATTACCAATCTCGCCGGTGTCCCATCTATTATTTATGGTTTATTAGGACTTGAAATTTTTGGTCGTATGATGGGAATGGGTGGAAGCATACTTGCAGGAAGTTTTACTTTGGCACTGCTTATATTACCTATTATTATTGTAGCAACACGAGAAGCAATCAAAGCTGTTCCAAGTTCATTACGTGAAGCATCGTATGCTTTGGGTGCATCAAAATGGCAGACAGTAAAATCTACCGTTATTCCATCTGCAAGCAGTGGAATTATTACCGGAATCATCATTGCTATTTCTCGTGCCATTGGGGAAGCGGCACCACTTATTGTTGTGGGTGCATTGGCATATGTTCCATTCGTACCTACTAGTCCCACTTCTGAATTTACAGTACTTCCCATCCAGATTTTCAATTGGGTATCACGACCACAAGCAGCCTTTCTGGTAAATGCTTCGGCGGGGATTATCATTTTGCTTGGAATCACCTTCCTGCTAAATGCTGCAGCTGTTTACCTGAGAATAAAGCGAACCGTAAAATATTGATGAATTTCGGAAATCCGGGAATGAATTGATAAAAGTTCTTTGAATTCAGCGTGAAAAATACAAGAATTCGTAGCACACTGAAAAGGGATTATTTTTCCAGCTTATACCCTACTCCTCTTATGGTCGTGATATAACTATCATTTAACTTCTTCCGAAGCATTCTGATGTGAACATCCAGGGAACGAGAATCTTTCTGTTTGAAATCTTTTCCCCAAATATGTTCAAGAATATCATTTCGTTTAAAAACCTTCCGGGGATTGGTTGCAAGGAGCAAAAGCAATTCAAATTCTTTTTTAGGAAAAGATATTCTGTTACCCTCCAGATAAACGGTATAAGCAGGTTTATCGATTATTAAACTACTCTCGAGTTCTCCTGCATCCACTGCCAATCTCCAATCAACACCATTCTCCCGTGTATTACGGGTATTTCCTGATGGGATTGCCTGATCTTCTTCTAAAATTACGATTTTGTTCACAAGCTATTTTCTAGTGCATCAAAAATACTTCATCAGGTTTAACCCAAAATAGAATGAAAGTTAAATTGTGGTTAAATTTTAAAGTGAAAAGTGATCAGTGAAGAGTGATCAGTTAGCAGTGAAAAGTAATCAGTGAAGAGTGAACAGTTAGCAGTAAAAAGTAATCAGTGAAGAGTGAACAGTTAGCAGTGAAAAGTAATCAGTGAAGAGTGAACTGTGATCAGTCTGTTCTGAACCAGGTACTAAGAGTGTTTCTGTGTTGCTCAAAGGAACTACTGAACGAGAATAAATGGTAAACAGATAAACTTCAAGATTTCGTATTTATAATGTTTTCTTTTGTGGTACCTAAAGTTAGTGGCTTCTCATACTCACAATGATTCTATTGATAATTGACTAGTTGCAAAAAAAAACTATCTTAATCCTTAATCCTCCATTGCCGGGGCAGATTTTTTGTTTTAAAAATTTCTCTGAAAGCGAGCTTTCGATTTTCTGCATTACAAGGATTAGCTGCGCTGATCCCTACTTTCCGGTATTGCAATACTCCCTAAATCCGCCCCGGGGCCGGGGCAGATTTTTTGTTTTAAAAATTTCTCTGAAAGCGAGCTTTCGAGAAATTTTTAAAACAAAAAATCCCGGCATAGCCGGGATTTAGGTTGTCTCATACTGCGGACCCGTAGGGATTCGAACCCCAAACCTTCTGATCCGTAGTCAGATGCTCTATCCAGTTGAGCTACGGGTCCTTTATTGAGGCTGCAAAGATAGGTTTATTTTAAAAATAAAAAAACCTAAGGGGACAGTTATTTGTGACTGATTATCAGCTTATTCCGATTTTTTTGGCTGATTTGGCTTTGCAATTGCTTCCCTCATATCGGTATCAGCCTGAATATTTTTCATCTTATAATAATCCATGATTCCCAGATTTCCATTCCGGAATGCTTCGGCCATAGCTTGCGGCACCTGTGCTTCAGCTTCTATTACTTTTGCTCGTGCTTCCTGCGCTTTTGCCTTCATTTCTTGCTCCAGGGCAACAGCCAATGCTCTGCGTTCTTCTGCTTTTGCCTGGGCAACTTTTAAATCGGCACTCGCCTGTTCCGTTTGTAATTTAGCACCAATGTTTTCACCTACATCAATATCTGCAATGTCAATTGATAAGATCTCAAATGCAGTACCTGCATCCAGTCCCTTATTCAAAACAGTTTTCGATATCTGATCCGGATTTTCCAAAACAGATTTATGATCGTGCGCAGAACCAATATTTGTTACAATCCCTTCTCCTACCCTTGCCAATACCGTTTCTTCACCAGCTCCCCCTACTAATTGATTGATGTTCGCTCTAACAGTCACCCGCGCTTTTACAAGCAACTGAATACCGTTTTTTGCCATTGCCGAAACCGGAGGTGTATCGATTACTCGTGGATTAACTGATAACTGAACAGCATCAAATACATCACGACCGGCCAGATCAATGGCTGTAGCCGTTTTGAATGTCAATGGAATATTTGCTTTATCAGCAGAAATTAATGCTTTAATTACATTATTTACGTTTCCACCTGCCAGATAGTGCGTTTCAATATCATTCGAGGTAATGCTCAACCCTGCTTTCGTTCCATTGATTAATGCATTCACCACAACGCTTGGTGGCACTTTACGAAGTCGCATCAGAATCAAATCCAAAATACTCACTTTTACATTGGAGAAAATGGCGGTGATCCATAAGTTAACCGGTACAAAATAGAGAAACAGAAAGAATACAATTATTGATGCAACAATAATCAGAATTACAAAGGGAAAGGTCATCGGTTCAGGTGTTTATCAGGTTATATATAATTTCAGAGTGGTGTGACTTTTGTTTTAACAATTACTTTGTTTGGCAATGATTCCAATACTATAACTTTAGTTCCGGCATCAATCAATTCGCCATTCGATTGTGCTTCTACTTTCTGATTGTCGATTACAATGGTTCCTGATGGACGTAATGCGGATACAGTTAATCCTTCTGCTCCAACCAATATGTTCAATGAAGCAACATCATTCACTTTGCTGTCAATCGTATCTTTCAACCCAAACCTGTTCCACATCCTCGATTTTAACGACCAATAAATGGCTGCTGCAGTTACTGCAAAGGTACTTACCAGCGTAATGTGACCTGCAGTATCTCCCTCAGAACTGTACATCCAGATAATAGCAATTAACAGGAATATTCCACCTATGATACCTGCAATCAATCCCGGCAATACCAGAATCTCAAGTACCAGCAATACTATCCCTATAACAATTAAACCAATGATTAAAACCATACAGCCTGAAAATAGTTTATCCGGTGAAAGTAATAAAAAAAAGAATTGCTTGTATGTTATTCAATGGAGGCCGACAACCCTCTGTCGAGCAATGCTTCACACATTGGCTGAAGGCGCTTAAAATCACCATCTTTCACTGAACATTTTCCACTGTAGTGGATGATGTAAGTGCATTGTTCTGCCTGAACACGTTCATGTTTGCAGACATTAATCAATGATTCAATAACAAAATCAAAAGTATTGACATCATCGTTATAAATAACCAGGTGGTTGTCGGGTTTAACCTCAGGGTCAATTACCAGACTAAATTCTTCTTGAGTTTTGTTGTTTTGCATGAGTCTGTGGATCCATGGTACTTCAACAAAGCTAAGAATTTTATTTCAAATTTACAAATTGCATTTTCAGTAAATGCTCAGAAAGAAGCGATTAGCAAACATTAACAATTTTATTCCGCCGGCTGCACTACCATCTGGACAGGTAATCGGGCACCTTCCGAATAAACTACGATGAATGCATCGGCAACACCTTTTCCTATCATATCGGCCTTCAATGCCAGCGCTGCTTCATAGGAACTTTCACTTCCGGTCATTACCAATAAAAGACCTACTTCATTTTTTACATAAACAAGATCCTTCAGTCCCATAGCTTCAAATTTCTTTTTCAAATCTTCAACACTACGATCTTTATATGCACCCAATTGAACGCGGAAAACAAGATTTTTATACAAGGCTGCTTCAGCTTTTGTCAAACTGTCAGCATCCGGAATTACCACCTCAGCAACGGGTCGTTCGTCAACTTTGTCATCCTGTTTCTTTCTTCCAAATAATCCGCTGCCCTTCTTTTTGTTTTTCTGATCAGCTTTAGCACTTTCGGCTGAGCCCGTTTCAGAATTGTTGCTACTTACATTGCTTTGGTTTTCTGCTACTGGTGCATTTTTGTTGCCAGTCTGACTTTCAGATTCACTTGAAGTGCTTGCCTGATTTTTTACAACCGGTGAACCGGAATTTGATTCCGTAGAAGATGTTCCTGTCTGATTAGTTGCCGGATCGGCAGGTAAAACATAGGACGTTGCAGAATTTGCCTTTCCTGACTGATCAACATTTGAATTAGAATTATCATCGCTTGATGAATTCTTTTTCACATTGGTATTCTCTGATCCGGAATTAACTGAACCATTTTTATTTGCTGCTCCAGCATTATTTGTTGAAGGGCTTTCTGTTGATTTCGGATTGGAATTAGTTGCAGCAACCTGATTATTGGCTGTATCAGAAGCTGTTGTTGCGACTGGAGAAGAATTCGGTTCACTACCTTGATCCGTTTTCTGTGCACTACTTACAGTAGCTTCATCTCCCTGGGTGTTTCCGTTAGTGTTTTCACCTTTTTGTGTATTTGAAGAGGCAACATTTTTATCGTTGCTAGTCTCTGAAGATTTGGAAGGTATACTACCGGAATTATCTACAGAAGCAGTTTGTGTGTCTTTTGATTTATTCGTTTCAGCTACTGCATCATTGTCTTTCACATTAGCATCCACCCTGCTATCCTGAACTTTTTCACCAGTTGATTTTTCAGTAGTTGGTGTTCCATGTTCAGCATTGGTTGCTGAAGTTGAATTTACCGAAACAGCTTGTTCTGAAGGATCCACAGATTTGGATTGCGTTGATCCGGAATTTTCATTCTGTGATGAAACCGCTGTGGTATTTTGTGAAGATGTAGTTGTGTTGTTCTTTGCAACGGATGCATCGACTGCTTGATTATTTGTGTCGCCCGAAGGAGTGACTACATGCTGTTGAGCCATAGCATCTGTTCCGGTAGCATCACTTGATTTTTTACTGCTTTCATTCTCAGAAGTAGGTGCTGAAGATTTTGAAGATGCAGGTGATGAATTCGGTTTTTCTGAAGTTACAGTCCCTGGTGTTACATTCGAAACAGGTACCTCTGATGAACTTTTATCGGAAGTTGAATTTGCTAAATTTTTATTTGCGGAAGTTGAATTTGTTGAAGGATCACTATTTGCAGGTTTGCTTTCCTTTTGTTGTGTTTCAGATGCTGGTTGATCAGCATTTCCTGCATTGTTATTATTTAACTCTTGAGTTGACAAAACAGCCACCAAAGGTTCAGTCTCTTTGCTGGTTGATTTTCCGTCTGGAATCTGTTTTGCTTCAGGTTGATTAGTATTTTGTGATTTTGATTTTTCAGAAGATTGACTTGCATCTGTTGAACCTGCTTTTACTTGAGCAGTTCCTTCAGTAGCATTTGAATCACTTTCAGCAATTGCATTTTTAGTTTCATTTCCAGCAGAACCATTTTTTGATTCTGTATTCTTAACTACATCAGTCTGATTATTTTTAACCTGACTTCCTGATTCGTTGGTTTTAGTTCCTGAAGCCGTGTTTTTTTCAGCGACAGATTCATTGTTGGTTATAGAATTATTTTCTGAGACATTTTCAATTTTTGGTGTTACAACATTGTTGTTTTTGTCACCATCCGACTTTAATGCCACGCCATTTTTACTTACCTCATCATTGGATGATGGTTGGGTATTGTTATTTGTTTGACCCTTGTTGGTTGCAGACTTTTGATCTCCTGCTGGTGTGGTTTCTGAATTTGTTGAACCTGCTTTAGAATTTTCAACTGCACTATCGGAATTAGATGATGCAGTCCGGTTACTTTCATTTTCCGCTGTAGCGGGATTGTTTTCTGATGTTTTATTGCTGCTAATTTCATTAGACTTTGAACCGGAAGCAGTTTTATCGGAAATCGGTTGTGCGCTTGCCAGAACCATTTCTTCATCTTCTTTAGCAACCGCATTAACAGCTTGAGTATTTCGAGTTGCCATTCTGGATTCAACACCTCCCGGTGCAGCTCCTACCTGCAACAATTTCTGTTCATTATTTTGTGCTACAACATCACTCTTAACAGGTATGCGGTTGGTAATATTCATCACTTCTTTACCCTGATCGGTTCTCACCAGCAAAATTTCCTGAATCAATTCAAGACTTGAGTATGCAGCTAAATCAACCAATTGCTCCTGAGAATTAAAACCAACCAGTTCAACCTGATAAATATATTTGGTTCCTGAAGTAAGTTTCAGATGATAATCTCCCTGTTGTGAAGGGGTGCGGAATTCGGCTACAATAGCACGGTTATTGGGATCAAGAATAGTAACTTTTGCATCCGATAAATCGAGGCCGGCAACACAATTGAAGAGTCCTGATATAGCCACAAAATTGCGATCTTCCCGAATGATGGATGCTTTGTAAACATGACATTTGGTGCCACTCGATTCCCGATTGGAAGCAAAATAGGCTATGGAATTATCAGCTGATGGAAGGTAATAGTAATCGTCGGCAGGAGAATTCACAGGAGGGCCTAAGGAGACCGGTTCAGACCAGGATCCGGTGCTTTCATTGAGATCGGAACGAAAAACATCGTAGCCGCCGGTACTTTTGTCACCACGCGAACTGAAGAAAATTGTTTTCCCTTCATTAATAATAACCGGAAAGGCTTCATCACCTGAAGTATTAATTATTTCAGCCAGTGCCTCCGGGAAAGTCCATAATCCTTTCTGATCCTTGATAACCTTAAAGACATCAAATCCACGATCAGACGACTTGCCGGTATTGGCATACATCATTACATTGCCCTTAGTTGCCAAAAATAAATAGGCGCTTTCAGGACGCTCTTTGGTATTCTTATCTTCGTATTCCTTGGGAAGTTTCAAAAAGCGTCCCCAATCATTCAGGTTTTTGTATAAAGTATAAAAATCGGCTCCTTCTATTTCTGCTTTTTCAAGAATACGGTGACGATTCATCGACAAATCATTCTTCATCATGATTCCATTGCGGCACATTTTGATCAGCAAATCACCTTTGGCATTATTCCACGACGACCGTCCACCGTTTAATTTAAAATTTTCATAGGCTGCTATTGCCTCTTCGTATCGATAAGATTGATGAAATGCATTCCCGAGATACAGCCAACTGTCGGATGGATTTTGAGGAGATTTAGTAGCAATATCTAAAAAACGAATAGCTTCAGCTTTATCGGTGCCTGCTTTCATGATGCAAACTCCCAGACAATAATTGTAGTAAGAATTATCGGGGCGGTTACTGACTATCTGTGAAAAGAGCGGAAAGGCTTTTTCATAGTTCTTTTCCGAGAAAAATTTCTCTGCACTTTTAATCAGTTCTTCTTCCGATTTATAACCTGCCTGAGCAAAAATGCCGGTAGAAATCGATAGAAACAACATCAACATGGGCAGAAGAGCTGGTTTCCCTGTTCGGTTCAACATGACTTAATAAATTAGTTGCCCGTTATACGGCTATCAATAACACTTGTTACACAGCGTCAATTAGATGACTCGCCCGGAGGCGGTGATTTTCTTCTCAAAAATGCTACTTTAGATTCAGTTCCGCGCAGTAGCCTTTCAATATTTTTCTGATGGGTTATTAACACGAGAACAGTTACTGCCATGGCAAAAATGTTTACAGTTGGAATGGTTTCGTTCAAAACCAACATGATAATAAAAGGATATGCAAGGGCTGTTGACATGGAACTGAGTGATACATAACCACTTATAATCAAAATAACGATAAATATTCCGGTACAGATTAATGCCGCAACCGGTTGAACTCCAATTAAAATCCCCAACAAGGTAGCTACTCCTTTTCCTCCGCGAAAACCTGCAAAGACCGGAAAAATATGACCTAATAGAGCAGCTATTCCAAGAGCCAACTTAAAATTCACATATTGCTGTGTTCCAGGCAAATAGTTACCTATTACTTGGGCCAATTGAAGCGCAAAATAGCCTTTGGCAATGTCAACAATCAGTACCGGAATGCCTGCCTTTTTGCCTAAAACCCTGAAAGTGTTGGTTGCCCCGGCATTTCCGCTGCCGTACTCTCTGACATCAATGCCACACATGGCCTTTCCAATCCATACAGCAGAAGGGATCGACCCTATGAGGTAGGCAATGGCAAGGGCTAACAGATTTTCTCCGTTTATCACGTTTTGGTATTCCTAATTTCGCCAAATATAGAAATTATTGCTCGGGTTTCCGCAACAGTGTTATATCACTATACAACAATGATGACCTTCTCACTGAAATAAGAAGCTTCAAAAGTCTCCTACTTTCAGTGCGAACCAAACTGTATGGATCCCTTGTTACTCCCTGTTTTCAGCTCTTTTCAGGAATTCATTCTTCTTACGATCGGTCGAAAGCAGGAACTGATATGGCGCTAAACCACCTTTTTCATCAGCAACTCTTTTATCAGGCTTCATTGCATCAATGGTCTCGTTAAATTTAGGGTCGGATGCAATAGCCTGTAAAACTCCTCTTTGATAATTGAAGTAAACCCAGGTGTTGCCATCTAACTCAAAATACAGATTGAATTGGTCTCCCGAACGCTTTCTGGCGATTTCGAAATAACCCTTAACCATTCTATTGACTTGCTGCTTACCCATGTAACCAATTCCGATTGGGCCTACAGATTTATACGACAAACTTTCTTTTTGCCAATACAATTTCAGATCCGTTAGGAAGATTGAATGCTGCATTTCTTCAGGCAATTTCTTAGGTGCTCCATATAAACTGATATCAGAAATGTATTTATCTGCTGCTTCACGTCCCAATAATACTCTCAAACCATTTTGGTATTCCGGACGATTGTCGTTGGTTGGAGGTAATGTTGGGAAAGTTAACATCAGATCAGCTATCAATTTCAAGGCATCCTGATTGAAGAAGAAATCGAGATCAGCCATCACATCAAAATACAAGGTATCCTGAACCGGATCGAATTTCGCTACTCCGATTGTTTTGGTTTTAAGCTGACCAAAGTTGGCTCCCATATTAATATTTCCGTCTCCACGGAAAGAACAATTCACATCATCCAAAGCAAAGGCATTCCCTGTATTGAAAGGTTTTTCAGGAGCATCTTTCGATTCCTTCTCTTTCTTACCTGTCTCTTCCGGAGGTGGCATCAAGCGGAACTCTTTACTCGAATTATCATACGACAGCAAACCTTCTGCTGAAACTATTTCCTGATCAGAGGCACTTCGTTTTGCAGACATAAATGTTGCATAAACATTCGCTGAATCTTTACCAAAGAATATAGAAGAATACAACTTCTCACCATTCTCATTCAATGGAGAACGCACTGGTACATTCACACCTTTAGGATCAATTTCTGCAGCAAATCCGAACCAGTTCTGCCTAAGTGCTGTACAATTGTGATTGGCGCGGGCAAATCCACGGAAAAACGGACTTTGACGGGATGCCTGAATCGATAACCTTCCTTTGTATTGAATGTTCGGACTCAACATAAAGTTCAGAGAATCCGGGATATCACCATTTGCAAATGTCTGATAAGAGGTGTCAACACCAATTTGCGTAAGCCGCAATAAATGTTTCACTTTTAACTGATCCACATATTCATAATCACCGGCACCGGAATAATTTTTCCTGCTGGTGATATTGATGGTTGAATTCATCATGGTATGATAACGGGTTGATGTATTTGCAACCACTTTAGCATCTACCAAAGTCCTTATATAAGTACTCTTTTCAATTACCACTTTGCCATCGCCTGGAATTATAGAAGCATCGGCGACATTAATCTCTTTTACATCTTTTGCTTTAATCAGATAATCGGTGAGATTATAGGATGCATCGGGAGAAAACCATCGCAGCGAATCCTGACTAGGGTTAATGGAAACAAATTCGGAGCCGGCAATATTCATTTCCGTTTTGTCCTTAGCAGCTACAGTCATACCAAACTCCACATTCTTATCATCCATTAACCATTTGAATTTTTCAATGTAACAGATATACTGATTCAACGGGAATGTCACATAAGAACCGGTACCATTCGAAGCAAATTCACCAAATCGCTTATCGAAATCGATGAACGATTTCATGTTGGTGGTTGAAAGTGCAAGTATTCCCGAATCGCTCGACTTAAGACGGAAGTCGGAAGTATCAGCTTTAAGAGTGATTCCCTTGAATTCAAAAATTTGTGATAAAATCTGAGCCTGTTCAAACGAAATTGTACCCGATCCTGTCAAACCGCTACGTGCGAGGACCAGATCACCATCATGATCTACCCTACCATCGTACATGCTGAAGTTGTTTGCCTTTTTGTAAAGAAACATTTTATCCTGCTTTGGGCGCCAGTTCATGTAAATATCAGTTGCTTTACCTGAAGGATATTCGGTTCCCGCAATAACTTTTCGCACCATGGCAAAGTCATCGATATCGGCATTGGCAGAATCCGGAAAGAATACGATGTCTTTTGACTCACTGTTTGAGTTCAGGTAATTAATCCTTCCTCCTCCACGTAAACCGTTATTACTCAAATTTAACTTTTCATAGTATGTTCCTTTTCCTGCATAAGCCGGTAATCCTTCGTCACCCAATACCCGTTTGAAACCAAGCGAATAATCCTGCTGAATGGAAAGTTGCTCCGTAATATCCGGGAAAATACCTGCTGAAACCAGATTTCCATCAAAGGTAAGACCTTCCGGTTTGAAATTATCAAGACTATCAATGGTGAACGGATCAACCTGGAAATAGAAACTATTTCTGTTATAAACACTATTGAAAATATACGGGTAGTCATAATAGACATACGACTGCTTGTCACTCTTGAATACCGGGTATTCAGAACTCTTCTGATAGGATGATTTATTGGTGGCGCGATCGATGCTCAGGTATCCGGTAACATTTTGCAATACACTTCGGATAGGAATCAAACGCACTCTGCCGTCTGGCATAACTTCTTCACTCGGAATCTTCATACTAAGTGAATCAACTGCTTTAAGATGCAAATTGAATTCTTCATAATTAAAGGCAAATTCTTTCCCAACAAAATCAAACCGCCCTGCATGTACACGACCATCAAATGTGAAATTCCTGTTTTTCTGAAGTGTAATTTCCTGTTCAGTAGGAACCACAAAAACATTTTGCGTATCACTGAGCGCTACCCGGGAAACTCCTCGCATATTGATATCATAATTCAACAGATTCAGTGTAGCATTCGGTTTACCACTGATCTGTGAAGAAAATTCAATAATATCGTAATCCGTTTTACCCACGCTTGCACTGAGGTAATAGTATAACCGGTCTTTAATTACGGCTTTATCGGTGGTTTCATCATAAGCCAGAAAACCCTGACTGTTCAATGCCAGAAATAAATTCCTGATCTGACCTTCTTCCATTCGTAAATGCGCTGCAAACTCCGAAACTCCAATTACCTTGGTTTGATACTTTTCTCCATAAGCTTTTATGGTGTATAAAGGATTCACTTCAGAAAGTCCCTGTAATCGCTGATATCTTTGCGCCCTGAAAAAATTAGCCGATTCAAATACCAGTTTCACCTCACCCTCACCACTGATCATTTTCATATCAATTAACGGGTCGTCGATCTTCCATACCATAGCATCGAAGTACATATCTACACCATGAAAAGAATTGTAATATGGTGTACCTGATGATTTGCCGGATGGGCGGATGAGGGATAATTCTCTCTCTTTGGAGATGTACTTAAACTCCAGTCCGGGATGGTAAATAGAATCGGATCCCAGATAAAAAGTAACTGTAGCATTATCGGATACAATGCGTTCAGGACGAATGACGAAACTCTGTGCCTTCAGTGCCAGAAAAGGCTTGTTGCTTCTGCTGAATATCAGCGATGCAGCCCTGTCGCGACCACCGGAACCAATCATTTTAGAACCATGCATTGAAAAACCACCTTTGTAAGAAGCATCCTTAACAAGTTCCTTAATTTCTAGATTCATATTGTAAGATCTGAATCTGGGATAGGTTGCAGATTCAACAGTTGCATTAGCCAGTATTTTTTCCGATAATCTTCCAATGAGTGGCTGACTGAAAATCTGTCGGTTATAAAAGGTCACTGAATCTGCATCGAAATCAGATCCAGTTAAATCAATTGTAAACTTTTTCAGATCTGCATAAACATCACCGGCAGGTAATCCGGCACGTAACCAGTTCACCGTTCCTCCAACACCATAAAACCGTTTCAGATTCGGATAATAAGCTCCTTTGGTATTGTAAATAACTGCGGAATCTGATTTGGCAGTACAAGCAAGATTAAAATTGGTAAAAACTATTTTAGGAAGCGAATCGAATTCAAATGAATATCCGTTATTATTCGATTTCCATACGGTTGATGAAGAACTGAATAAAGTATTGGTTGCAAACAAATCGTAACAGACTTCAAGATAATTACTGAAGTTTCTTACTGATCCCTTCAAAAGCTTATCAATTCCTGCATGCCAGTTATCGAAACTCTGAGTCGATTGTGAGCTCTGTGAAAATCCGATCAATGCATTCAAATAATTACTGAAATCAGGAAATGCCTTTAATCTTTTTTTCAGCATACCATCGCTGGTATTATAAATAATTTCCTGTTGTGCGGGACTGAATTTTCCGGCATTCCAGGGAATCAGAAATCTTTCCATCAGTTTCTCGCCATCCTTTTTATTGGTAGCCTGAAGAAATGCTTCCATCTCAGCGATAAATTTCACTTTATCGTGAGAGAAATTTTTTAATGTCTGACCCGAAACAAATTCCGGTAAAAACAAAATGATAAACAATAAAACCTGTGTTGATTTCCGGATGGTAACCATTATTTTCAATTATTTAATTTTTGTGAAATACTGCCTGACACCAATTATCACGTGTGCGGTGATTCATTAATTCCAGACCAAATGATGCTGCTTTTGAGCGTATCATTTCTAAATCTTCCAAATAATAACCGGAAGTGAGCAATAATCCTCCAGGCTTAAGGTTAGCATTATATAACGCCAAATCTTCCAGAATAATATTTCTGTTAATATTTGCCAGAATAACATCGAACACAGCAGATCCCGGTGTTGACGCATCTCCGGTGACCACATGAATGTTTCCGGTATCATTTACCGTGCAGTTTAAAACTGCATTTTCGGTAGCGTTGGGATCATTGTCGATGGCAAGAATATGCTTCGCTCCCATTTTATCGGCCAGCATTGCAAGAATAGCAGTACCACAACCCATATCTAAAATTTCCTTTCCTGCCAATGGTTGTTCCAGCATCGATTCCATCATCAATGAAGTAGTTGCATGATGTCCGGTGCCAAATGCCATGCGAGGTTGAATAACCAGTTCATAACGGAAAGCCGGATCGGCAGGATGATATTCTGCCCGAACATAAACTTCCTTACCAATGATCACAGGTTCAAAATTCTTCTCCCATTCGGCATTCCAGTTTTTGGATGCGATAGTGGAAAAATTATAAGTGATCTTAAAGGTTCCTTCCTGTTGAAACAAAGGCATTTCGTCCAATTCCTGCCTGTCAAATTCCGGTTCCGGAATATATGCCTTAACACCAGTTTCAGATTCTTCAAACATCGAGTAACCAATGGCTCCGAGATAAGCAATCACTATTTCATTGTATTCCTGAGCCGGCTTAACGGTAAAATCTACTTCTACATAATCCATTGAACAAAAGTAAAAAACCCGTCCGAGAAAATTGTGAATAATCAACGTACGAACAGATTGTTTTCAACAACCTTTGCAAGCATTTTGATTAATTTAGCGCCAAATAATTGATTTATGAATTTAGTAATCAAAAATATTGGCTGGCTGGTACAGTATCATGAAAATCCGATAGTTACCATTTCAGGCAGCGATATGAAAACAATTCCTTTACTGCAGGATGCCTGGCTATTTTGTAAAGGTGGAAATTTCCAGTCGTGGGGTCCAATGTCGAAATTTAATGCTGAATTGAAAGTTCTTGATCCTGCAGGCACTGCTAAAATTATAGATGCAGCAGGTGGCATGGTGCTCCCCTCATGGTGTGATTCGCATACGCACATTGTTTTTGCCGCACCCAGAGAGCAGGAATTTGTGGACAGGATTCATGGATTAACCTATGAAGAAATCGCGAGTAAAGGTGGTGGAATTTTAAACTCAGCGGCTCGTTTGGCAGAAACTCCGGAAGAACAATTATATGAAGATGCAGCTGCCAGAATCAGGGAAATGATTGCTTTCGGCACCGGTGCCATTGAAATTAAATCCGGTTACGGGCTGAGTTTCGATGCAGAATTGAAAATGCTGCGGGTAATTAAAAAACTGAAAAGTTCGTTTCAACTCCCCATTAAGGCAACCTTTTTAGGGGCTCATGCACTTCCATTGGCTTACAAACAAAACAGGGCCTCATATATTCAGCTATTGACTGATGAAATGCTTCCCGCCATAGCGGAAGAAGGACTAGCCGATTATTGTGACGTATTCTGCGACAGGGGCTTTTTCACCCCTGCTGAAACAGAAACAATTTTGGAAGCAGGATGGAAATATGGGCTTCAACCGAAAATTCATGCCAATGAACTCGATTTCTCGGGTGGCATTCAGGTTGGGGTTAAACATCGTGCATTGTCTGTAGATCATCTGGAGTTTACCGGTGAAGAGGAAATTGCATTGTTGAAGGATTCCGGAACGATGCCTACACTGCTTCCATCGACTGCCTTTTTTCTTCGATTGCACTATGCCCCGGCACGTAAAATGATTGATGCGGGCCTCCCCATTGCGTTGGCAACAGATTTTAATCCCGGTTCTTCACCTTCCGGAAATATGCCCTTCGTGATTGCACTGTCGTGTATTTACATGGGAATGGATCCTTCAGAAGCTATTAACGCAGCCACTATTAACAGTGCTTACGCCATGGGAGTAGAAAAAACCAACGGAACTATCACAGCAGGAAGGAAAGCCTCCTTTTTTATTACCAAACCGGTTGCTTCCATTTCAAGTATTCCTTATAATTTTGGCTCCAATCTTATTGACAGAGTATTCCTGAATGGACAGGAAATTTAGATAATATTTTATAATCTTTGCACCACCAAATTTTTACTATGAAGCAATTGATAGAATGTGTTCCCAATTTCAGTGAGGGGAACGATATGAACACCATCAGCCAGATTACTGCTGCCATTGAAAGTGTTGAAGGAGTTAAACTTTTAAATGTTGATCCTGGAAAAGCTACCAACCGTACTGTAGTCACTTTTGTTGGTGAACCTGCGGCTGTTGTAGAAGCTGCCTTTCGTGGAATTCAGAAAGCGGCAGAATTAATTGATATGAGCCGCCATACAGGAGCACATCCTAGAATGGGCGCAACAGATGTTTGTCCCTTGATTCCAGTTGCAAATATTTCCCTCGAAGAAACTGCAGAATGGTCTAAGAAGCTTGGTCAAAAAGTAGGCTCTGAATTGTCTATTCCTGTTTATTTATACGAAGCCGCTCAACCGAATACATCCAGAAATAATCTGGCTGTAATTCGCTCCGGTGAATATGAAGGTTTTGCCCGTAAAATGGAAGATCCTGCCTGGAAACCAGATTTTGGCCCATCCGTTTTTAATATAAAGTCAGGAGCTACAGTTATCGGTGCCCGTGATTTTCTGATTGCCTACAATGTGAATTTGAATACAAAATCAGTGAAACGTGCTAATTCAGTGGCATTCGATATCCGTGAAGCAGGTCGTGTTAAACGAAATGGCAACCCTATCAGCGGCCCAATTGCTAAAGATGAAAATGGCGAGGAAATCAGGATTCCGGGAAAACTAAAAGGAGTGAAAGCCATTGGCTGGTTTATAGAAGAATACAAGATTGCACAGGTATCAATTAATATCACCCGCTTTCGCGAAACCCCCTTGCACAAGGTATTTGATGAGTGTGTTACAAGTGCAACAGAAAGAGGAATTCGTGTAACAGGATCCGAATTGGTTGGATTGGTACCACTTTCAGCTATGCTGGATGCCGGAAAGTATTTCCTGAACAAACAGCAACTAAGCTCTGGAGTTTCGGATGAAGAACTCATTCACATTGCTGTTAAGTCAATGGGACTCGATGAACTGGGGCCATTCGAACCTAAAAAACGTATTATCGAATATTGCCTCGAAGATTCTGCTGAAAATCCTTTGGTGAACATGAATCTCATGCAGTTTTCTGCTGAAACAGCCAGCGAATCTCCTGCTCCCGGAGGAGGATCCATTGCTGCTTATCTGGGTGCACTAGGTATTTCCCTGGGAACAATGGTTGCCAATTTAAGCTCTTCTAAAAAAGGTTGGGAAGATCAGTGGGAAAGCTTTTCTGATTGGGCTGAGAAAGGGCAACACTTCAGAAAGCAATTGCTTTTTATGGTTGATGAAGATACCCGCTCTTTCAATAAAATCATGGACGCTTTCCAACTTCCTAAGGGTACACCTGATGAAATCGCTGCACGTAAACAGGCTATTCAAACTGCAACTAAGTATGCTATCGAAGTGCCTTTTAAGGTGATGGAACTTTGTCTGGAGTCTATGGAAATTATCAAGGCTATGGCTGAAAAAGGAAATCCTGCCTCGGCTTCTGATGCCGGTGTTGGTGCCATGTGTGCCAGAACAGCAGTTTCCGGAGCATTTCTGAATGTTAGAATCAATTGCGGCTCCTATAATGACAAAGGTTTTGTTTCCGATATAATTGCCAAAGGCACAGTTATTGAAAACAAAGCTTTGGAACTGGAAAAGGCTACCCTGGCAGCAGTTGCTGCAAATATTTAATTTTCAATAGGATATAATTTATCCAAACTGGAAATAAAGGGCATCTTTTTCTCATTCTTTACGTATACCTAAAAAGATGATCCGATATAACCATGCGGCTTAGATTCTTCCCCGACCGCCTAATTTACTCTTTTGCAGTGCAGCTGGTTGTCATGCACATCAAGAAGAACCAGCTTTTGATGCTGTATTGGATAATTTTATTCGGATTCATCACACAGTCTTTTTCCAAACGATTCGGAATCCCTTACTTATTTCTTGATCCCGAATATTTAGGGAAAGTTGATATCGTTTCCTTTTTCATAGTTGGTATTGCCTGTGGCGTGTTTATCATGGCCTTCAATATTTCCAGCTATATTTTGAACAGCTTCCGGTTCCCGTTCCTGGCATCGTTGTCGAAAACATTTCAAAAATACACCTTCAATAATTTTATCATCCCGGCAGTTTTCGTGTTGATATACATTTTTGAAATTATCTATTTTCAATACTTCAGTCAGTTTAAAAGCCCTTTGGAAATTGCGGTAAATATTTTTGGTTTCCTGGCAGGAATATTTCTAGTTATTAGCTTCACGCTCCGATACTTTTTACTGACGAACAAAGACATTTACAAACTCTTTGGAGTTGAACATGCCGATTCAGCAGCTTCTCCAACTGATGCCACTCCCTTATCTAAACGCAAACGCACCAGAAACAAAAAAAAGAAATCATCCGATTCCAAAATCTGGCGTGTTGAGACATACCTGGCATTTCCATTTCATACGCGATTGGTCAGAAATACCGAGCATTACAAACAGTATATGTTGCAATCGGTTTTCAAACAAAACCACATCAATGCGGCAGTAATGGAGCTGATTGTTTTTGTGGTTTTCATTTTGCTCGGTTTGTTTCGTGAATACGACATATTTCAGATTCCGGCTGCGGCAAGTCTGATGCTTTTGTTTACCATGTTCATCATGCTGTCAGGGGTTTTCCGTTTTTGGTTGCGCTCCTGGGCTAACACGGCAATAATAGTTGCATTTATTGCATTGAACTATGTTTCGCAGTTCGAGTTTTTTAACCAGCGAAATAAAGCCTATGGTCTCGATTACAAACAACCCCGAAAAGAATATTCAATTGAATCACTTTCAGTTTCTGTAGATAAAAAGCAAATTGAAAAAGATAAGAAAGAAACGATTGCCATACTTGAAAAATGGAAAGCCGGCTGGGAAGCGCAAGGTGTGAGCAAACCAAAATTTGTGATTATCAATGTAAGCGGAGGCGGATTACGCTCTTCCTTATTTACCTTCAGAACCATGATGGCTATGGATAGTTTACTGAATGGAAAGCTGATGGATCACACTCGTTTTATAACTGGTTCATCCGGGGGTGTTGTAGGTGCTTCCTACTATCGGGGACTCTATCTCGATGAACCTGATTCCTTACGAAAGGCAATTCGTGATCCGCAAAATAAATACCTCGATGCTATAGCTAAAGACTTGTTGAATACCACTGCTTTCAGTTTTATGGTTAGTGATGCATTTTTGAATATGCAAACGTTTGAAGATGGGGATAACAAATATTTCAAGGACCGTGCTTATGCCTTCGAGAAACAGTTGAATAAAAATCTTGATCAGATACTGAATCACCGTCTAGGTTATTACCGTGAGCCGGAAATGAATGCTAAAATTCCAATGATGCTCATTAGTCCAACCATCATGAATGATGGACGTGCACTGATGATTTCACCTGTTGGCGTTTCTTACATGCTTCAAAATCCGGATGTATATGGTTCAACGCTCGATCCGGTTCCGGATGCCATTGAATACACTCGATTTTTTGCAGCAAACAATCCGCTGAATACACAATTTACAAGTGTGTTAAGGATGAATGCTACCTTCCCATACATTATGCCATCTGCATCATTGCCTACTCAACCACCGGTGGAAGTAATGGATGCCGGGATCAGAGACAATTATGGAATTTTAAACTCGGTTCGATTCTTATACGAGTTTAAAGAATGGATTCAAACCAATACCGGAGGTGTAGTTTTTATACAGATCAGAGACACAAATAAAAAATCGAGATTACAGAATACCAGTCTGTCGACGATATTACAAAAAATCACTGCTCCGGTGAGAAATGTTACCGGCAATTTTATTCTGATGCAGGATTATGTTCAGGATGATTATTTAAAATACATCGAAACCATGATGGACTGTCCCTTTGATTTCATTCCATATCAACTTCCCTACATGGAAGAAAAGATTGCTTTATCATGGCACCTTACTGAAAAGGAAAAGATGTTTTTACGTTATGCAATTTTCACCCCTGAAAATATGGAGTCGCTGAAACGCACCGGTGAATTATTGAATTACAATCCCGAACCTAAAGGCATCGCACAAGGAGATCAGTAGTCAGCAAGTTGCTTCAGTTGCGCTTCAAACCTGTCTTTAGGGAGGAAATTCCATTCAAGTTGCGAAGACATAGGCACAGGAGTATCTAAACTGCCGGAGCGAACTACAGGTGCATCCAGATTTCTGAAGCAATTTTCAGCTATCACAGCAGCAATTTCAGCTCCTATTCCACCGGTTAGTGTATCTTCATGAAGCACTATAACTTTTCCGGTTTGCTTAACTGAATTAATTACGGTTTCCTGATCCCAGGGAAGTAAAGTTCTCAGGTCGATGAGGTCGGCACTGATTGCGGGATTTTTATCGAGTATTTCCATAGCCCAATGAACTCCGAGGCCATAAGTTACAATTGTTAAATCGGTTCCTTTTCTAACCAATGCAGCTTTACCTATTTCAGTTGTGAAGTAATCGTCGCTAACCATTCCTGAAACACTTCTGTAAAGTGCTTTATGTTCAAAATACATTATGGGATTAGGATCGGCAATTGCTGCATTTAGAAGTCCTTTTGCATCTTCAGGAAAGGCAGGATACACAATTTTTAATCCCGGTACATGAAAAAACCACGCTTCATTCGATTGTGAGTGAAACGGACCGGCACCAACGCCTGCACCGGTTGGCATTCTGACAACCACATCGGCATGCGGTCCCCAGCGATAATGTGTTTTCGCAAGGTTATTAACGATCTGATTAAATCCACATGTTACAAAATCGGCAAATTGCATTTCAACAATCGACTTATAACCGTTTATAGAAAGACCGAGTCCGGCTCCTACAATAGCTGATTCGCACAAGGGTGTGTTGCGCACTCTGTTTTTAGAAAACTCCTCTACAAATCCCGCAGTAGCTTTAAAAACGCCCCCATATTCTGCGACATCCTGACCCATAATTACCAGATTGGGGAATTTATGCATCGATTCGCGCATCGCATCGGTAATGGCATCGAGAAAACGCTTTTCTGTTTTAGATGATGATGCTGATTTTACAGATGCAGGTGCTGGTGCAAACATGGCCGCCATTTCTTTTGCAGTATCCGGAGCTGCTTCCTGTTCGGCGAAGGCAATTTCCAACCCCTTTTCAATATCATGGCGAATGCCGTCTTTAATTTCTTTAATCAGAGACTCATGGAGGATATCAGCATTCAATAAGTATTCTTCAAAATTCTTGATTGGATCTTTCTTTCCCCATTCTTCAAAAAGTTCCTGAGGTACATATTTCGTACCTGATGCTTCTTCGTGTCCACGCATCCGGAAGGTGAGGCATTCCAGCAAAACTGGTCTGGGGTTAGATCTTATTTTACCTGTTATGTTTTTGATTGCATGATAGACTTCGAGAATATTGTTTCCATCAACCTGCACGCCTTCAATACCGTAACCGATTGCCTTATCAATAAACTGTTTGCAACGGAACTGTTCATTCGATGGTGTAGAAAGACCGTAGCCGTTGTTTTCAATGATAAAAATGACGGGCAAATCCCATACTGCAGCTACATTTATTGATTCATGAAAATCGCCTTCACTGGCACCGCCATCGCCTGAGAATACGGCAGTTGCCTTATTGTTAACCTTCAATTTATTGGCGAGGGCAATACCATCTGCTACACCTAATTGTGGACCCAGGTGTGAGATCATACCAACAATTTTGAATTCCTGAGTGCCGAAATGAAAGGATCGGTCGCGGCAATTGGTAAAACCACCGGGTTTACCCTGAAACTGGCTAAAAAGGCGATGTAAAGGAATATTTCTGACTGTAAAAACACCCAGATTACGGTGCATTGGAAGGATGTATTCATCGGAATCCATAGCCAGGGCCGTTCCTACAGAAATGGCTTCCTGGCCAATTCCCGAAAACCATTTGGCAATTTTGCCCTGGCGCAGGAGTACCAGCATTTTCTCTTCAATAAGACGAGGCTTAATGAGTTGGGTATAAATATGAATCAGTTGGCTATCTGATAAGTCTTTTCTGTCGAAGTGCATTTGATAGTGCTTAAAATCGCCTCAAAAGTATTGAAAAAAGGGGTATCTTCGTGCTAATAATCAACAAAACGATGTGGCAGGAAATTGCAGCCGGTATAGTAATTCTTGGGTCTTTGTATTTCCTGATGAAGCGCTT
>CAUJFJ010000075.1 GCA_963169675.1 Bacteroidota bacterium | reverse complement strand
TTTATCTGCTGCTTTTATATCGGCGAGCGTCTGATTTACCACAGCTATCTGATCTTCAAAATTAGGATGAGATATATCTACAACATGCAACAAAATATCTGCTTCTCTCACTTCATCTAACGTGGAACGAAATGATTCTACCAGATTATGCGGCAGCTTTCGAATGAAACCCACTGTATCGGAAAGCAGAAATGGAATTGTTTCTAAAACTACTTTGCGAACAGTGGTGTCAAGTGTTGCAAATAATTTATTTTCTGCAAAAACATCCGACTTACTCAATAAATTCATGAGAGTCGATTTGCCAACATTGGTATATCCCACCAAAGCAACACGAGTCAATTGTTCCCTCGATTTCCTTCGGGTAAAATTTTGCTTATCTATTTCCTTCAGCTTTTCCTTTAACCGTGACAGCTTATCACGAATCACCCGGCGGTCGGTTTCAATCTCCGTTTCACCGGGACCGCGCATACCTATTCCTCCGCGTTGCTTTTCAAGGTGAGTCCACATTCTTGTTAATCGCGGTAACAAATACTGATACTGTGCAAGCTCCACTTGTGTGCGTGCCTGTGCTGTGCGTGCGCGATGTGCAAATATGTCGAGTATTAAATTCGTGCGATCCAAAATCCGGTTGCCGGTGGCAGTTTCAATATTCCGGATTTGTGAAGGCGATAATTCATCATCAAAAATGATTAGCTGAACATCATGCTCTTTGATGTATGCTGTGATTTCTGCAAGCTTACCCTTGCCCACATAAGTACGTGGATCGGGATAATCGAGCTTTTGTGTGAATCGCTTTAAAGTGGTAGCTCCGGCAGTTAATGCCAGAAACTCCAGCTCATCTAAATACTCCTTTACCTGATGGTCGGGTTGCCCCTGCTTCGCGACAGCCACCAAGACTACTTTTTCAGGCGTTTGATTGATACTCAAAATATATAATTGCTAAATAGTGCCGGAATTAAAACTCCGCCATATAAAAATAAATGAACCGGGATCAGAACCATCCGCGACCGGCTCCTGTTTGGAGGAATGGCCATGGAATAGAAATTAATATCAAAACTAAGCCAATGGTGAAATAAATAAATATCTTTTTAAACTTTTCACCATCGCTGGTAGCACGTTTTGCCATGGCATTTCCAACTGTTATAATCAGAATCGATAAAATCATAACTGCAATATGTTCCACAGCCCAGAAACGAAGCATTTTATCCTTCATGGCACTTCCCATATCGGCCAGGGCAGACTGCACAATCGGACTAACCATATAAAGTACAAACCCAATTAATAATTGAACATGGGAGAAGATAAGCGTAAATAAAACCAGCTTTTTGTCGCCGGGAGTAAAGGTACGGCGGCTTTTCCAGCCGTTATAAGCCCTGAATACCGACATAATCAGTAAAATGAGCATTAACCAGCGCACAAGAGAGTGAGTATGAAGTAGTCCGGTGTACATAAATTCCTTTTTTAGTATTCAACAAAAATAGTAATCTATTTTTGAAAACCAAACTTTTATAGGATTAATTATTCTCTGTTCAGAAGGGAATTTCGTTATTATGATAGATGATAAATTGATTCCTTATCAGAACAAAATTCGTCGTTCCCATTCTCATTCCCATTCTCATTCTGTTTTGCATCTGCCATGCAGGCTTTGTTACTTTTTGCTTGACCAAAAAGTAACCAAAAAGTCAAGAACAGCATCAGGCACTTGCTTTCTCTTTCTTTGTGATTTTGGTGAATCACGTTTTGCCTTATAAATTCTAAACTGTTGGCTGTTTGCCGTGCGCTGCTTTTTACTAAGACAGTTTTTTTGAGAAAAAACTGTCTTGTAAAAAAAGGCGCGAGTCGCGGCGCCAGACGGCAAACTACCAACACGTGCTGGATGCTGTTCATTAAAATGATATATGATAGATGCTAAATTGCCGGCTACTCAGAAGAAAATTTGTCATTCTCATTCCCATTCTCATTCTGTTCCCGTTCTCATTCCCATTCTCATTCCCATTCTGTTTCTGTTCTCATCCCCGACCATGATTTAAGTGATTTACATGATTATTTTGATTGGTTTAAATGCAAGTGAAAATTGCGTTTCTGTCTCCTCTCCCCCGTTCTCATTCCCGACCATGATTTATGTGATTTACATGATTATTTTGATAGGTTTAAATACAAGTGAAAATTGCGTTTCTGTTTCAGCACCTCTCCCCCGTTCTCATTCTCATTCCCGTTCTCATTCTCATTCCCATTCTCATTCTGTTCCCATTCCCATTCTCTTTCTCATTCCATTTCCGTCCCCCCGTTCTCACTCTCATTCTCATTCTCATTCCCATTCTGTTCTGTTCCCATTCCCATTCTCCTTCTCATTCTGATAAAGCTCCCTTCTCCTGCCCAAAATATTTGTGAATAACGTATGACCTATGCAGGAGAAGGGCAGGGGATGAGGCAAAAGAATTAAAAATTAAGGATGAAGGATTAAGGATTATGAAAAGAATGAATTGAAATGATTAAATTTTATTCAGGGAACAATCCTGTCATCATTCCAGAAACTATCTGTTAAGTAAAAAACAGTGTCGATGAAATATAGAATGTCATGTCTGGTTAAAACATTTTCATCATGCAAATCTTCTAAAATAATACCCAATTCAGGATTGTAATAATCATTGTTTCTGGTATTCATGAAACCATTAGATTGGAGAAATGCTTTCACCTGAATCAAATCAGTACTTTGTGTAATTGAAACATAAGGTTGCTTAACTACAGCACACACCGTATCATTTTCTTTTGAAAAACCAATCAATTCATAAGCTGTATCTGAGAAGAAAAAGTTGTGAAGCAAAAGACTAAAAAAATAGTCTTTCCATGAGGAGTAATAAATGGCATCATTTAGCTTAAGAACATGTTCCGAATCTTTAAGATAAACTCTTTGTTCTGCACCTTCACTTACGTATTGAGTGAAATCAATGTTATCTACCCAAAAATTATTTTTAGAGATAAACGTTTCTAGTTTCTTTGTTTCCTGTTGCCTGACTTGCTTGAGTTCTTCAGTTGTTGCACCTGTTTTCGCGCCATAGTTAAGGTAACCGGTGATTGTTTGGATAATTGCTCCAAACCTAACCTGACTCTTTCCTGAAATGATATTGCGTAGTTCATTCTTTAGATGATTTTGCATCCTACCAAAGATACGAAAAATATTAATTTAGTGATAATTTTAACCGTTAATCCAAAAAAACAAAATGGCTATGTATTGTTTTATAATATTACATATCAATGTTTTATGAATTCGATTCTGCCCAAAAACCCCACTCTTTTTCTCATTCTGAAACTTCCCCGTTCTGTCCCCGTTCTCTCCCCCGTTCTCATTCTCATTCTCATTCCCATTCTGTTCTGTTCCCATTCCCGACCATGATTTATGTGATTTACATGATTGTTTTGATAGGTATAAATGCAAGTGAAAATTGCGTTTCTGACTCCTCTCCCCCGTTCTCATTCTCATTCTGTTTCCGTTCTCATTCTCATTCTCATTCTCATTCTCATTCTATTCCAACTACTCTCTCATCACCGCAATTTTTTTGCTCACTCTTTGGTTATCACTTGTTATCACACAATTATAAACTCCATTGGCCAATTGAGGCAACTTCAGACTTTGCTCATTACTCCATGGTGGCAATGGGTATTTAAAAACAACTTTTCCGGTTACATCCACAACCTCAAACATACCACTCTCATTCTGAGGTAGCAAATATCCAATATGCAATACCCCATTTGTTACCGGATTCGGATAAAGACGAAATTTAAAATCTGGCGGAGACAACTCATTTACATCCGTAAGCAAACACGGGCAACCTAACGTAGTATCACATCCCAAATAATAGTTGGGGTGGTAGACGTTACCTCTAGCTGAATAGCATGGTAAATGCAAAGCATGCTGTTGCACGTCACACGCAATGCCACCACTATCTGGAAAATTAATATAATGCATATCGATTATACCATTTCCTGAACTAATATAAATCTTTCCATCTGCAGCCAGGTACATTGTCCAGAATAAAGTTTGTAAAAATGGATAGGGAAAGGCATAACCGTCATAAATAGCAACCGTATCCATGCTTGCCGCTACATCAGAAGTATCGGTATTGAGCTGAATTATTTTCCGCGCTGTGCAGGCATATAAATATTTAGAATTACTTGAAAAAGCTAAACCCAATCCAGGGCTGGTCTCAGTAAAGCTAATCACCTGAGTGTTGGAGAACATACCAGTGCATCGGTCGAAATCAAAAAGACGTAAAGTAAAATTAGCCAAACCAGCAAACGCATCATAATATAAATAAGCCATTTTTTTCCCATCAGGTGAAAATTGCCTTTGCCCGAATACAGTAACAACGGGTGTTACTCCAAGCGATTGTTGAACTGGTGCAGAAACACCTGTTTGAGATAACAAGAATTTGTAAACTATATCACTGCTATCTTTAAAAGCAACAATCCACCAATCCCTGCCATTGGCATGTTTACACACAGCAAGTCCGGGATTTAGACCCGCTTGTAAAGCCACTAAATTTTTTTGCCCGGCAATTACTCCTCCCAGGCCCCCATTCAAATTCATATCGATAACAGAGTAATACAAATAGCTGGACTTAAGATTAACGTTATCTGTTCCTGTTTGATGAAAAAGTACATATTTAGAACTATCTCCCGGAAATGGCAAAAACACACTAGCATGTGCATAAGGAATTCCTGATACATTATCACACCATGTAGAAGTAAAAGGATTTGGATTCAAACCGCCTCCATTTTGCATAGTATCTAATGTTGCATCAGCTATCCAGCAGCCATTGCTTACCATCAGCAAATTTCCATTAGCATCGCTTATATTTCCTTGTGCTGCTCTAAATGGCATCTTGAAATTTGTTGGTGCAACGTTTATACTATTTGCATCAAATGATAGTATTGCATTATTAGTTACAACATTTGTATCCAATCCGCTATTGTACCCTATCAGCCAATTGTGATTATATCCCTGGCCGGATAATTCAATAATTGCTAAAAGATTAAAGAAGGTGAAATAAATCACCTTCTTTAAGTTTAATTTCAATTTTACCATCGGTTAAAATTAAACCTATTTTTTTAACTAGTACCAGTGAAATTCCATACCAAATGTCACTCCTTAACAATCTTTACACTCGCCACGCCTTCTTCCCACTTGATTCTGCAATAATAAATCCCAGCAGGTAAATTAGTTATATCCACTTTCTTATACTGACTCCATTGTGCAACTTTTTCGTTATAGACCATTCTTCCCATAGCATCAAATATTTCCAGAATGCCAACTTCTTTCTGTGCATTGAATCCTAATGTAAAATATCCATTATTTGGATTGGGAAATACATTGAGTTTTGGGTTAATAATTACTTCAGTTGCTAATGATGATAACGTATCACATGGACTTCCAGCCAACGCTCCTAAAAAATAATTTGGATGATTGGGTAAACTGTTGAAATTGTATGCCGGCAGAGGCACCCCGTGCTGTACCAGGTCACAAGCTAGTCCTGCGCTATCAGGCTGGTTGATTACATGAAGATGTAAAGTGCTGTTGCCGGTTGCGATATATATCTTTCCATCTGGAGCCAGCTGAGCAATATCAAATTTAGTTGCAAAAGGTGGATTGGGTGAATAAAATCCGTCCCAAACAGCTACTGTAGTTTTAGTGGACATAATATTTGCTGCGGTTACATCAAACTGGTAAACATAATTGGTGGACGAAACATACAAAAACTGCGAGTTTGGAGAAAATGCTACACCGACTGCTGTAGCACTGTCATTTATAATTATTGATTCAGGATTGCTCAACATACCAGTACAACGGTTGAAACTAAAAATATCAAGATCTTCTATCAATCCATAGTATGCAAACTTCATTCCATCTGGAGAAAATTGAACCTGTGCGGCGTCTGCTGCCCTAATTGTTCCAATATTCTGAGTGAACGGCCCAGTTATACCATAAGGAGTAATCAAGAACTTTTTAAATGCATTTGTAAATGCTTTGTGACAAATAATCCACCAATCTCTACCATTTGCATGTTTGCATGTAGTTAATTTACCGGCATTTAGGGTATCATTCAGTAATACCTGATTTTTAATTATCACCTTGCCTAAACCTCCATTTGCGGTCATATCAATCACACTATAATAAAGGGAGTGGGTCAATAAATTTCCAGGTGGATCATCGACTGTACAATGAAACAAATAAAATAAATACGAATTCCCGGGATCTGGAATTATGATGTTCATTTGTGGCGGAGGCAATCCATCAGGATAAAAGGAAGTATACGAGCTGGGATTAAGCCCTGATCCGTTTTGCATCGTATCGCCGGTGACATCGGCAACATAAACACCATTCGTGGCAAACAATAAATTCCCATTGTTGTCACATATGGTGGATACCCCCCTTCGAAACTCCATCTCACGAGTTAAATACGAAATCACAGGAGCTCCTGTTATAAAGTCCATATCAATTCCTCCTAAAGGCAAAGTAGCCGAGCTCCCACCTTTCCCCATCATCCACAAATTGTTAATACCTTGCGAAAATAGTAACGAAGGGAAAACCAGAATTACAAATATCAGTTTACCAATTTTTTTCATAACTAATGAATAATTACAAGCTTGCCATTGATTGGATTTTCGGGATAGGAGATATCCCGGAAATGAAAGATTCCGAAGCTTAATGCTCGCCCACCATTGAAATTTTTATCACCCATTTTTTATGAAAATTAGAAGTATACTCTCAACCAAAATTAGTATTACATTTATCTCACGCTCCGACTCTCTAAAAATAAGTGTTTTTTATGTAAATACCGGACTATGCTTAAAATTCATTTATTAAGAATGAATTTTATTCCAAAATAAAAGGTGCTTTACCTTGTAAAATGTTGAAAATTAACATGCTTAACGGAGTTTGAGAACTAAATATCACCCTTTATACTTCCCATCACCTCTTGTATTAAATCTGCCCAAGCCTTGACCCGCCTTAATACCAAATGTTGCCTTAAGACAACTGACACCATATTCCATGCACAATGAACA
>CAUJFJ010000074.1 GCA_963169675.1 Bacteroidota bacterium | reverse complement strand
AACATATTTACCTGCATTCATAACTTTTTAGTGAAAAGTTATGAATAAAATTCAAATCGTCACCGCCTTAAAACACAATCAATATACTGTAAATCAATAATTTCAAAGAACAATTAAAATATTTAACAGGACACTACTGATAAATGATAGATGATAAATGATGGAAGATAGATGAAGGAATGCTTCGAAATCAAAGTTAAAGTTCAGATGATAGAAAGCAGTCCGCATCAGCACCCTTCGTCACATCAGCACCCCTCGTCACATCAGCACATCAGCACATCAGCACATCAGCACCCCTCGACTTCGCTCTGGGCAAGCATTAAAAAAAGGCTGCAGAAAATTCTGCAGCCTTTTTTTATTCTTCATAAAGCAAATATTTTTTTCGCTTAGTCAGGTAGCTTTTTAATCCCGGTTGCCATGATTTGCGAATTTCTTCAACACTCCAATTAGCCTGAATTTGTTTCCTTAGCTTATCAGTTCCGGCAAGCTTATCGAAGAAAGGAATAAAAAAAGCAGCGGAATCAGAATAAGCCTTATACATCTGAACAATCCATTCAATTTGTAATTGCCCTGATTTTAACACCACTTCCTTTTTTGAATTCAATTTTACACCTTTACAAAGTTGATTCTCAAATGGGGGATCTTTGATCACGCCTGCAATTTCAACAGGTTTAAATTCATAGTCGCCGTCCTTATAACCTGGAAATCCCATAAGTTGAAATGGGAAATCCGTTCCTCTTCCAACCGAAACTTTTGCTCCTTCAAAAAAACACAACGAAGGATACAGATAAATAGCATCCATATTTGGAAGGTTAGGCGATGGTCTTACCGGTAAATTATACAGTGTTTTGTGAGTGTAACCAACCATAGGAACAACCAGCAGCGTACATTTTTCGGCGTTGGAAATCCAATTTTCTCCTTTTGCCATTTTCGCATATTCACCAACTGTTAGTCCATGCACAACCGGAATAGGCGCAATTCCAACGAAGGAACGAAAAACCGTATCAAGAACGGGACCATCAACATAAAATCCATTGGGATTAGGCCGATCGAGAACGATAACAGGAATATTAAATGCCGCACACGACTCCATCACATAATGCAAAGTAGAGATGTAAGTATAAAAACGGGCTCCTACATCCTGAATATCAAAAATCATTACATCTATACCTTCAAGATCCTCCTTAGTGGGCTTTTTATGAGAACCGTATAATGAAACCAAGGCAATACCTGTTTTGGAGTCGATTCCTGAATTAACATGATCACCGGGACCAGCCTCTCCTCTAAAACCATGCTCCGGAGCAAATACTCTTGATACAGTAATGCCTGAGTCAATTAACAGGTCCACCAAATGACGGCTGCCAACTAAAGAAGTTTGATTCGCTACCACGCCTACCTTCTTACCCTTCAAAAGCCGTAAATAGGCACCGGTTTGATCGGCTCCGGTCAATAATGACTCACTTGAAGCGGAACCGGCAACATTACCGGTAGTTCCACTGCTTACCGGCACACCGGCTGAGCAGGCTACAAGTACCAATAAAAAAACTAAGTTCCTGATTTTAGGGTAGATCATAATAAATGGCTTTACAGTTGCTGCGAAATTGGTAAATTTATGCACTTAAATCAACCCTTTGTTAAGTGAGTTACGAAACATTCATTGCTAAAAAAGTGCTTTTCGGCAAATCCGGTAAGTCCCGCATGGCAAATCCCGTGATAAGGATTGCCACATTAGGCATTACCCTTGGAATGGCAGTAATGATTATTTCTGTAATGGTTGTTACCGGTTTCCGAAATGAAATAACTGCTAAAGTAATCGGCTTTGGGGCACATATAAGAATCAATAATTTTGACTCCAACAACTCCTACGAAGAAATTCCCATCGCTGCCAATGCCCCTTTTGTTGCCAAATTGGAAAACAATCCGAATGTAAAACACATTCAGATTTATGCTACCAAGGCAGGCATCGTAAAAACGAATGAAGAGATTCAGGGAATTGTGCTAAAGGGAGTCGATAAAAAATATGACTGGACATTTTTTAAAGATAAGTTAATTGCAGGCAAATTACCAGTCCTGAATGATTCCAATGAATTCAATGAAGTACTGATTTCGCAGAAGACTGCCAACCAAATGCAGCTGAAAGCCGGAGACGATATGATCGTCTATTTCATTCAGCAACCACCCAGAATCCGGAAATTTAAAATTACCGGTGTTTACTCGACTGGTCTTGATGAATTCGATAATTTATATGCTTTTTGCAATATCGGCATTATCAGAAAACTGAATAACTGGGACAAAACACAAGCTGGTGGCTATGAAATTTTGATCCATGACTTAAACAAACTTGACCAGGTTAATGATGAAATTTACAAGTCTGCAGGGTTTGAATTCTACACACAAAGCATCCGGGAACAATATCCGCAACTGTTTCATTGGCTCGATTTGCAAAATATAAATGTGATTATCATTATCGGCCTCATTTTGCTAATTGCCGGAATCAGCATGATATCTACCCTGCTGATTCTTATACTGGAAAATACTGCCATGATAGGAATGCTAAAGTCCCTGGGCGCCGGAGATCGTAGTATTCGAAAGATTTTTATCTATATCGCTGTACCGGTAATCGGCACCGGAATAATTGCCGGAAATATTTTAGGCATCGGCCTATGCTTGCTACAATGGAAATTCGGACTGGTCACACTCCCCCAGGAATCGTACTATGTGAGCACCGTTCCGGTTAATTTTTCCATCCCACATCTGATATTGCTCAATGCAGGGACTATTCTGGCCTGTATCCTTATTTTGATTGGTCCTTCGGCTGTTATCAGCAGAATCAGCCCCTCAAAAGTTATGCGATTTGATTAACAGGGAATTTCTGCTTTCAAGGGCTTTTTGTACCTTTGCACTTCTAAATTAAAATTTATCAAATGTACTGCAAGAATATACTGGAAACCATTGGAAATACGCCACTTGTGCGATTAAACAAGGTTGCTGAAGGCGTTAAAGCTACCGTTTTGGCTAAAGTGGAGACTTTTAACCCCGGAAACTCAATTAAAGACCGCATGGCTCTCAAAATGGTTGAAGATGCTGAAAAAGCCGGTCTTCTTAAGCCGGGAGGCACCATTATTGAAGGAACTTCAGGAAATACCGGAATGGGCCTGGCTATTGCTGCTATTGTGAAAGGCTACAAATGCATTTTTGCTACAACCGATAAACAAAGTAAGGAAAAGGTTGATGCCCTTCGTGCCTTTGGTGCAGAAGTAGTGGTTTGTCCAACAAATGTAGAACCGGAAGATCCAAGATCGTACTATTCTGTTGCAGCCCGTCTGAACCGGGAAATTCCGAACTCTTTTTATCCGAATCAATACGATAATCCTTCTAATGCCATTGCTCACTATGAAACTACAGGACCGGAAATCTGGGCACAGACTGAAGGTAAAGTTGATCACCTGGTGGTAGGAGTTGGTACCGGCGGAACCATTTGCGGAACAGCTAAATATTTGAAAGAAAAAAATCCAAATCTGAAAGTTTGGGGAATCGATACTTATGGTTCTGTGTTTAAGAAATATAAGGAAACTGGAATTTTCGATAAAAATGAAATCTATCCTTATGTTACAGAAGGTATTGGTGAAGATTTCCTGCCAAAAAATGTTGACTTTAACCTGATAGATGCTTTTGAAAAAGTTACCGATAAGGATGCCGCTTTGATGACCAGAGAAATTGTTCGTAAGGAAGGTATCTGGGTTGGAAATTCAGCAGGCTCAGCTATGGCCGGATTACTTCAACTGAAGGATAAGTTCAAAGAAGGAGAAGTTGTTGTGGTTATTTTCCATGATCACGGCACCCGTTATCTGGGTAAAATTTTCAACGACGATTGGATGCGTGAAAAAGGTTATACCAATCGTAAAGGTATGACTGCAAATGACCTGGTTAATACAAATAAAAATGTTGAACTGATCACTGTGAAAAGTACTGATACCATCAGTGATGCTCTTAAGCTCATCACCGGACATGGCATCTCTCAAATTCCTGTAACAACAGATAACCGCATTATTGGTACGGTAAATGAAAATTTAATATTCAGTAAAATAATTGCTAATCCTGATATTGCCAAAGAACCGGTGAGCACCATTATGCAGGAAGCACTTCCATTTGTGGATGCTTCTACCCCACTTGATGTACTCTCGGAAATGGTCAGCAAATCGGATGCAGCAGTGCTTGTCAAGGATTTTAAACTGGATAAAAATTATATCATTACCCGTTTCGATGTTGTGAAAGCTCTTGCCAACTGAAACAAATGATTCATATCGATCAAACAATGCGTGAGGTCAGGTTCCACAAACCTGTCTCACGCATTGTTTGTCTGGTACCATCCATTACTGAATTACTAAGTGATCTAGGTCTTGATGATCGCATTGCCGGCATAACAAAATTCTGCATTCATCCCGAACATCTTTTCAGAGATAAAACTAAAGTAGGCGGTACCAAGAATGTGAATCATGCAAAAGTAAAAGCATTACAACCCGATCTGATCATCGCCAATAAAGAAGAAAACACCAAGAAGGATATTGAACTTCTCGAAAAAGATTTCCCGGTTTGGATAAGCGACATTTCAAATTATGAAGAAGCTCTTTCGATGATTCATGACATAGGTCTACTGACTGACACTTCTTCCAAAGCAGAACTTCTCATCGAAAATATCAGAACCTCTTTTCAAGGAATACAACAATTAAATAATAATTCCGTACTTTATCTCATCTGGAAAAATCCTTACATGGCTGCCGGAAAGAATACGTTCATTGATAATATGCTATCGCTGTGCAATCTAAAAAATTGTATTGATGCCGAACGCTACCCGGAAGTGGATGAGACATTGATAAAAGCACTAAATCCTGAATTGATTTTCCTTTCGTCAGAACCTTTCCCTTTTAAAGAAGAGCATATTCAGGAACTAAAACAACTTTTACCGGAAAGTAATGTTATCTTGGTCGATGGAGAATATTTCTCCTGGTACGGATCCAAAATGCTTACCGCGCCTCAATATTTTAATTCTTTACAAAATACCGTTATCCCAAACTGATGCTTAAAGCAAATCCCTCATATCGTTTTGGTGCAGGATTTTCCATTTGGCTGATGGTTTTAATTCTCATTGGCTACACTGCTTCAGGTCAGTCTGTAGGGCTTGTTTTGAGTGGCGGTGGAGTACGGGGTATGGCTCACATTGGTGTCATGAAAGCTTTGGAAGAAAATGGTATCCCAATCGATTATGTTGCAGGAACATCTGCAGGGGCAACGGTTGGATCACTCTATGCTATTGGGTTGTCACCTGTTGAAATTGAAAAGCTGGTATTATCACAAGAGTTTGTAGAATGGGCCACAGGTGAAATAAATGAAGACCTCGACTATTACTACAATCGAAATGAACCCGGCGCATCATGGGTTTCTCTGAAGTTTTCACTCGACTCTGTCATTCGAACCCATCTACCAACAAGTGTTATTAATTCTGCACGTACCGATTTTGCTCTCATGGAAGGGATGGCAGCTGCAATTGCCAAAGCAAAATATAATTTCGACAGCTTATATGTTCCTTTTCGATGTGTAGCTGCTGATATTATTTCCAAAAAGCCAATCGTTTTTGAAAGTGGCGACCTCCCGTTGGCTGTACGTGCTTCTATGGCCTACCCTTTTTACTTTACACCGGTTTCATATAATAACATGATTCTGTTCGATGGTGGCATCTACAATAACTTCCCTGTTGATGTAATGTTAAAAGAATTCAATCCTGATGTGATCATTGGTGTTAATGCGGGCTCCTATCCTGATATTCCCTATGAAGAGAATGTTTGGTCGATGTTTAAAACTATGGTTGTACAGGCTACTAATTATTCTGTACCCAGAGAAAACGATGTACTCATTAATCCTATGGTTGATGATGTTGGTTTGTTTGATTTCAATGATGTTAAAGCAGCTATCGATTCAGGCTATGCGGAAACAATCCGCAATATGGATGTTATAAAATCACGCATAGGCTATCGCAGAAGTGCCGAACAATTGAAAGAAAAACGCACATCTTTCAGAGGCGATCTGGGGCAGATAACTATTGATAAAATACATGCCACCGGAATCACACTGAATCAGGAGCAATATGTTCGTAACATCCTCAATCGAAATAATGATTGTCTCGATCTGAATCAGATAAAACCCTCCTACTTCAAATTACTTACCGACAAGAATATTAAATCGGTTTTCCCCAGGCTTACTTATAATGATTCAACAGGTTACTATGACATGGACTTGCTGATTAAGAAGGAAAAAGATTTACGTGTCGATTTCGGGGGGAATATTTCATCGAGCCCAATCAATGAAGCATACATGGGATTGCAGTATAATTTGTGGGGCAAAAACTCTTTAACAGCAAGTGGAAATATCTATTTCGGGAAACTATATAACTCGGCATCGGTCAGATTACGACTCGATATCCCCGGAAGATTTACTTATTACATTGAACCTATAGCAACCATCAACCGATTCGACTACTTTAAAAGCAGCTCTGCTTTTCTCGAGGATGTTAAACCGGCTTACCTGATTCAAACAGACCGATTCTATGGAGCTAATTTCGGTATTCCGGCTCGTAATAAAGGCAAGGTCTATCTATCTGCAGGTTCTTTCAGTCTCATAAACCGCTACTATCAGACCCGGGATTTTTCAAGCGAAGATTTATCTGACAAAACAACTTATACCGGCTGGACCGGCTCCATTCATTTTGAACGAAGCACCATCGACAAGAAAATGTACGCGCGAAATGGAACATCTTTCAACATCAGTGGAAGAATGGTTTCCGGCACAGAAAAAACATACCCGGGAACTACCGGAATTTTTAATGATACCATTCGCTCAACCCACGATTGGTTGCAATTAAGAATGATTTATGACAATTATTTCAGAAGCATTGGGATTTTTACATTAGGTTTTTATACCGATATGTACTTATCCAATCAATCCTTCTTCTCCAATTATACCGCATCCATTTTAACCACTCAGGGATTTCAGCCTATCAGTCAAAGTAAAACCATTTTCCTTGATAATTACAGAGCTCACAATTACATAGGAATGGGTTTGAAATCTGTAGTTAACATCCTCTCAAATGTAGAACTACGCACGGAAGGATATTTGTATCAACCGTTTCAGGAAATTATTTCAACCAAAGGTTACAAAGCCAAATACAACGAAGCTTTTGAATCAAGATATTTTATTGCTGCACTCTCAGCAGTTTTTCATAGTCCCGTAGGCCCTGCCAGCCTCAGTGTAAATTACTATGAAAAAAGGGATCAGCCCTTCTCGGTACTATTTCATTTTGGATATATTATTTTCAATAAAAGAGCCCTCGATTAATTGTAAGGCTGAATTTCAAGGAAGCTGACATTAAAGTCATCTAAACTGAAGCTGGTTTTATTTCTGTTCCAGACATAAACTTTCAGAACATCATCGGAAACAATATCGCCGGGAAGAATTAAACCGAAATGCGACTTTCTCCAAACTGCATCTGCCTTTCTGGGCATATCAGCCAACTGCATCGGAAACCAATGTTTATTTCTCCCCGTACTGTCGTTAATTTCAATTATAACTAATGCACTTTTACATGCAGTATCTTGTTGTTGTTGCCACCAAACTGTTGTTCTGCAATAAAGTTCATTTCCGGTCATAAAATCAGCTGCTTTAATTTCGAAAGCAGGTCCATACTCGTTGTTACCGGTATAGGAAATAACTTTTGTTCCGGAGTACGCAGGACTTCGGACTGCATCAACAATGTTAGATGAACTCCAAAATGTAATAGGCGATTCACAATCATTTTTCCACGATTTCCCCTGCAATGGCTGTAATTTACCATAAACAAGTTGTGTATCGGTGCCAAGTACATTTCGGAAACGGTCGCCGGTTTTTAAAAACACATACTTATATTTCTCAAAATTCATTGCAGAAGGATGAATAATCTGATACCTGTAAGCATAATTTTGGATAAGACTAACGGTTATCAATACACTCAGCAAGAAAAAAACAACAGCCTTGACTACTATGCTTCGGATATGCTGCAAAGCAAGTGCCGCCGGAATCATCAAAACAGAATAGTAATCAATGAAAGCCCTTTGACCAAATCCGTCACCATAATACCAGTTCCACCAAGAAGAAATTACAAAAATTAACAGCAACAAGTTTGCTGTATAAGCCATAAACTCATACTTGTTAGACCGGAACAAATAAACTAAACCGGGTATAATCATCAGCAACACGGGCGTATAAATAAAAAGGCCTTTTCTGAAACTAAACAAGACTTTGTAAATCTGCGGATTTGAAAAAATAAAACCTTCTTCACCATAAGACCATACCCACCAGGAACCACTTTGCCAGTGAAACATGTAAAACTGAATAAAAATAATTGCACAGAAAGCTAAGATGGCTGCTACCAGATAAGATGGCTTGTTAAATAAAGAAATAAAAGCCCGATACAAAACGGTTGCTGATCCTGCCAAAAATGGGATCACCATAACTACTAATAAATTCACAGGTCTCACCAATACAATGAGTGCCAACAATGCTCCTCCAACAATTAAATACCATCTTGAAATATTCAGACAATACATCCTCATAAAATAAACAAATGCACTGATTAGTGCAAAAGAGTAAACATGGGACATCGCTGCATGAATGGATGTGTAATACAAGAGATTGGTGCCTAATCCTGTCATCAACAAGATAAAGCCAATGGTGGCATCTCCTATCTGATAAGTACGAAGAATTTTACGAAGGAAATATAAGCCTGCAAGGAAATAAACTAAGGAGGCAACCATGACCATCAAAAAATATGGCCATGAATATCCGCTCAGAGGTTCATTGACAGCCATTGCAAGTGTATGTCCAAGAAAGAAAAATGGAGTAAGCATAACAGCTACTCCTGTATAATTTTTATTGACTGTACCTTTTTCTGTGGATACTAACAATCTGCCTGAATAGTATCGGCTTATGGCGCCATTACTGGAATCATTGAAAAAAGTATAACCTGGATCATCATAAATAAAATATGCAGGCAAATAGGCATAATATCCTTTGCTATCACCATCAATAAGTGCTTCCCAGCCATTACCATCTTCTCCCTTCCATCTGTGAAAATAGGCAAAAAATACCGTCACCAGTAATACAATTACCAGGGATGAATACGATAATCCGGCACCACTTTCTTTCATGCAACTACTGCCTTAATATGCCATACTTAACAATACACCACAATGCCCGAACACCATCTTTCCAGCCAATCTTTTTGCCTTGTAGATCGGTGCGGGCAATATACGTTACCGGTACTTCAGCAAAACGAATATTTTTGTTTCTGGCGAGTTTGGCAGTCACTTCCGGTTCAAATCCAAATCGCTCTTCTTTCAGAATAAGATTTTTCACTTCCGGAACAGGCATCAGCTTATAACATGTTTCCATGTCTGTAAGCCGGGTGCCAAAAAACAAATTCGACAATGAAGTTAAAAATGCATTAGCCAAAAAAGATAAGTTCCTGCTTTGCTTGCCTGATGAATTGTTCAAAAATCGTGAACCATAAACGACTTCTGCATTTCCATTCACAACAGGCTCCAGCAATCGTATAAAATCATTGGGGTCGAGTTCCAGGTCGGCGTCCTGAATAATCATGTAGTCACCTTTAACATGCTTGATTGCAGTATGAATCGCACCACCTTTCCCTTTATTTTGCTCATGACGGAAAAAATTCACAGGCACACTCAATCGTACGCGCTGCAAAAAAGATTCCACACGGCTCGCAGAAGCGTCTATTGAAGCATCATCAACAACAACCAACTCCATCAATATTCCGTCCGGCAATTTAACGGCAAGAACTTTTTCAAGTATCGGAACTACAGTCTCCTGTTCGTTATAAACAGGAATAATTATACTGAGCCGGGAAATTATCATATTGCCTGAGTTCAAATCAGGCCTGACCTGCAGGACCTCCGAAATTCATAGGAATAGCAATTTCTTCAGTATGCTTGATTTGTCCGTGCGCTGCTTCAAACTTTGCAACATTATCTGCCATCGCTGAAAGTAAACGCTTGGCATGTTGTGGAGTTAAAATAATTCTTGACTTCACTTTCGCCTTTGCAGTATTGGGCATTATTTTGATAAAATCGATTACAAACTCACTATTGCTATGCGTAATAATTGCAAGATTGCTATAAATACCATCAGCAATTTCATCCGTCAATTCAATGTTTAGTTGGTTGGGCTGTGCGTTTTTCTTATCTTCCATGTGTCTGTTATTTTACAAAGTAAAGTTACTGAATTCTTTGTTAAGGATAAAAAAAAACCGCCGAATTAAATTCGGCGGTTCCTTTGTGTATTGACCAATTATTTATTCTGTGCCGGCAAGTTCTTCTTTTCCAGCTCTTTTAGATGCCATCAACATATCATACTCTTCCTGAGAACCAACAATCAGTTTTTCGTATTCACGAAGTCCGGTTCCTGCAGGAATTAAGTGACCAACGATCACGTTTTCCTTCAGACCTAACAGGTGATCTACTTTACCACTGATAGCAGCTTCATTAAGAACTTTCGTTGTTTCCTGGAAGGAAGCAGCCGAAATCCAGCTCTTCGTATGCAATGATGCCTGGGTGATTCCCTGAAGCAATGGTGTAGAAGTTGCAGCAATTGCAGGACGTGCTTCAACAGGTTTCAAATCTTTTCTTTTCAGAACTGAATTCTCATCACGAAGTCTTCTGATACTGATCATCTGACCTGCTTTGAAATTCGGAGATTCACCTGGCTCAACAACTACCACTTTATCAATGATGCTGTCATTCTCTTCCATGAAGTCCACTTTATTTGCGTGTTCCTTTTCAAGGAAACGGGTATCACCCGGATCTTCGATTACTACTTTACGCATCATCTGACGAACGATCACTTCAAAGTGCTTATCGTTAATCTTCACACCCTGCAAACGATAAACCTCCTGAATTTCATTCACAAGATATTCCTGAACCATTGCTGGCCCTTTAATACTCAGAATGTCGGATGGTGTTATAGCTCCATCAGATAAAGGCGAACCTGCTCTGATAAAGTCATTATCCTGAACAAGAATATGCTTAGACAATGGCACCAGATATTTCTTCACTTCACCTTCACGGGATGTGATCACAATCTCTCTGTTACCACGTTTGATTCCACCATATGTTACTTCACCATCAATTTCAGAAACAATAGCCGGATTAGATGGATTACGTGCTTCGAATAATTCCGTCACACGTGGAAGACCACCGGTGATATCGCCTGATTTTCCTGTGGCACGAGGGATCTTAACAAGAACCTGACCCGCAATAATTTTATTACCGGAGTTCACCACGATGTGTGCTCCTACCGGAATGTTATATGCCTTCAGTACTTCTTTGTCTTTACCTTTTCCGTCGTTTACAATTTTGATAACAGGGTTTTTGGTTTTATCACGACTATCGATAATAACCTTCTCTTTGTAACCGGTTTGTTCATCCGATTCTTCGCGGAATGTTACATTCTCTTCGATGTGTTCGTATTCAATTTTTCCTGCAGTTTCAGAAACGATAACGGCGTTGTATGGATCCCACTCACATATCATTTGTCCTTTTTCTACAATGGCTCCTTCTTTAACAAAAAGGTGCGCACCGTAAGGAACGTTATTAGTAGCAAGTACCGCACGTGTTTTAGGATCAACAATTCGAATTTCTCCGGAACGTCCTAATACAACATCAACTGTTTTGCTCTCTGACTTGAATGGAATAAATTTCAATTCTTCAAATTCAACTTTACCGCCGAACTTCGCAACCATTTGTGATTCGGTAGCAGCTTTCGATGCTGTACCACCCACGTGGAAGGTACGGAGAGTAAGCTGTGTACCAGGCTCACCGATTGACTGCGCAGCAATAACACCAACAGCTTCTCCTTTACCAACCATTCTACCGGTTGCAAGGTTACGTCCGTAGCATTTACCACATACACCGGTCTTCGATTCACAAGACAGTACAGATCTGATTTCAACCATTTCAATTGGTGATTTCTCAATGATATCGCCAATCTCTTCAGTAATTTCTGATCCTGATGCTATGATTAATTCGCCTGTTAATGGATGATAGATATCGTGAAGCGATACACGACCTAAAATACGGTCGTATAAAGATTCAACTACCTCTTCATTATTTTTCAATGCAGTTTCTGCAAGACCTCTTAATGTTCCACAATCAACTTCATTGATGATTACATCCTGAGCAACATCAACAAGACGACGTGTAAGGTAACCCGCATCCGCCGTCTTAAGAGCGGTATCGGCAAGACCTTTACGTGCACCGTGAGTTGAAATGAAGTACTCAAGGATCGATAAACCTTCTTTAAAGTTCGATAAAATCGGATTCTCAATAATCTCACCACCGCTGGCACCGGATTTCTGTGGCTTTGCCATCAGTCCCCTCATACCACCTAACTGACGAATCTGTTCTTTGGAACCACGGGCTCCAGAGTCCAGCATCATGTAAACGGCATTGAATCCCTGACGATCCGATGAAAGTTGTTTCATCAGGTTCTCGGTAATTCTTGAGTTGGTACGGGTCCAGATATCGATGATCTGATTGTATCGCTCGTTGTTGGTGATGAAACCCATGTTATAGTTGCTTCTCACCTCTTCAACTTCTTCGTGTGCTTTCTTTACCAGTTCTTCTTTCTGAACAGGAATCATGACATCATTCAGGTTGAACGACAATCCTCCACGGAAGGCCATTTTGAATCCGATATCTTTGATATCATCCAGGAAGGCTGCTGTTTTAGCAATTCCGGTACGCTTCAGAACCTGGCTGATAATTTCACGAAGCGATTTTTTAGTCAACAATTCGTTGATATAACCAACTTCGGTAGGCACAACCTGATTCAATAAAACTCTACCAACTGTAGTTTCAGTTAGACGAGTATTTAACTCTTCGTCTTCACGAACCGTAACTTTTACTTTTATCCATGCATGAAGATCTATTCTTCCTTCGTTGTAAGCAATAATTACTTCTTCCGGAGAGTAGAAAGCAAGACCTTCACCTTTAACAACTGTATCTTTGTCATTACGCTTGCCTTTGGTCATGTAATACAGACCCAATACCATGTCCTGAGATGGAACCGTAACCGGTGCACCATTTGCAGGGTTCAGGATATTGTGAGCAGCCAGCATCAACATCTGAGCTTCCAGAATTGCAGCATTTCCAAGTGGAACGTGAACCGCCATCTGGTCACCGTCGAAATCGGCGTTGAATGCAGTACACACTAATGGGTGCAACTGAATCGCTTTTCCTTCGATCAGCTTTGGCTGGAATGCCTGAATACCCAAACGGTGAAGGGTTGGGGCCCGGTTTAACATTACCGGATGGCCTTTCAGTACGTTTTCAAGAATATCCCAAACAATGGCATCTTTGCGATCAACAATTTTCTTTGCAGATTTAACTGTCTTCACAATACCACGCTCAATCATTTTACGAATGATAAACGGTTTGAAAAGTTCCGCTGCCATATCTTTTGGCAATCCGCATTCGTGTAATTTCAATTCTGGTCCAACGACGATTACCGAACGAGCCGAGTAGTCAACACGTTTTCCCAAAAGGTTCTGACGGAAACGACCTTGCTTACCTTTTAAGCTGTCAGAAAGTGATTTCAATGCACGGTTGGATTCTGTTTTAACAGCATTTACCTTACGTGAGTTATCGAATAAAGAATCCACAGCTTCCTGCAACATTCTTTTTTCGTTACGAAGGATAACATCCGGAGCTTTGATTTCAATCAATCGCTTCAAACGGTTATTTCTGATAATAACACGACGATATAAGTCGTTCAAATCAGACGTAGCAAAACGACCTCCATCCAATGGAACCAATGGACGTAATTCCGGTGGAATAACCGGAACCACTTTTACGATCATCCATTCCGGACGATTTTCAATGTGAGTATTTGCCTGACGGAAAGCTTCCACAACCTGAAGTCTTTTTAAGGCTTCGTTCTTACGTTGCTGTGAAGTTTCAGTGTTTGCCTGGTGACGTAAACGGTACGATAATTCATCCAGATCCAAACGTCCTAATAAATCATGCAATGCTTCTGCTCCCATCCGTGCAATGAACTTGTTCGGATCGGTATCATCAAGATGCTGATTTTCTTTTGGAAGTGTTTCAAGGTGATTCAGGTATTCTTCTTCAGTAAGGAAGTCAAGATAACTTACTCCTTCTTCAGCTTTAACACCTGCCTGAATTACTACATATCGCTCATAGTAAATGATAAGATCCAGTTTCTTGGTTGGTAATCCCAACAAGTAACCAATCTTATTCGGAAGAGATCTGAAATACCAGATATGCGCAACAGGAACAACCAATTGAATATGGCCCATTCTTTCGCGACGCACTTTCTTTTCTGTTACCTCAACTCCGCAACGATCGCAGACAATCCCTTTGTAACGGATTCTTTTATATTTCCCGCAATGACATTCCCAGTCTTTTACAGGACCGAAAATTCTTTCGCAGAACAATCCATCTCGCTCAGGTTTATAAGTCCTGTAGTTGATGGTTTCAGGCTTTAGAACTTCTCCGCTCGATTGCTCGAGTATATGTTCCGGAGAAGCAAGACTGATAATGATCTTTGAGAAGTTACTCTTGATCTTAAAATCTTTTTTATTACCCATTTTCGATGATTTCTTAATTAATTAACTCAGTGAACTAAATGAACCTTCAACAATATTAATCCAATGAAACCTTGAGACACAAGCCTCTCAATTCATGAAGTAATACATTGAATGATTCAGGTATACCCGGTGTTCCGAGATTTTCACCTTTCACAATTGCTTCATAAGCTTTTGCACGACCCATTACATCATCCGATTTAATAGTGAGTAATTCCTGAAGGATATGTGCGGCACCGAATGCTTCGATTGCCCAAACCTCCATCTCACCAAATCGCTGACCTCCGAACTGCGCCTTACCACCCAGCGGCTGCTGCGTAATAAGTGAGTATGGTCCGATGGATCTTGCGTGCATCTTATCGTCAACCATGTGTCCCAGTTTCAGCATGTAAATGATACCTACAGTAGCAGGTTGATCAAATCGCTCTCCTGTTCCACCGTCACACAGATAAGTACTTCCAAACTTAGGAATGCCTGCTTTTGAAACATAGCTATCGATATCAGCAATGGTAGCACCGTCGAAAATCGGAGTTGCAAACTTAACTCCCAATTTCTGACCTGCCCACGCAAGAACTGTTTCATAAATCTGACCCAGGTTCATACGTGATGGTACACCCAGTGGATTAAGAACGATATCAACCGGAGTTCCGTCTTCCAGGTAAGGCATATCTTCATCGCGAACAATTCTTGCTACGATACCCTTGTTACCATGTCGACCCGCCATTTTATCACCTACTTTCAACTTACGTTTCTTAGCGATATAAACTTTAGCTAGCTGCATGATTCCGGGTGGTAATTCATCACCAACCTGAATGGCAAACTTTCTACGCTTAAATCCTCCGATTACATCATTAACTTTGATGTTGTAGTTGTGAAGCAGACGTTTAATCTGATCGTTCTTTTCTTTATCGGTAGTCCACTTGTTCGGGTTGATATTTGCATAATCAATTTCCGACAGTGTTTTCTGAGTAAATTTAGCTCCTTTGGCAATGAGGGTTTCCTTGAAGTTATCCATTACACCCTGAGAAGTTTTTCCACTTACCAGAATGAATAATTTATCTACAAGTTTCGCTTTCAGTTCAACTAAAGCTTTTGCCTGCTCATCATCAATTTTAGCAATAACAGCTTTTTCATCAAGCTTGTTATTTTTATCTTTTACTGCACGTGAGAATAACTTCTTATCGATAACAACACCTCTTACAGATGGTGGTACTTTCAAGGAAGCATCTTTAACATCACCGGCTTTGTCACCGAAGATTGCACGCAACAGTTTCTCTTCAGGTGAAGGATCTGTTTCTCCTTTAGGAGTAATTTTTCCAATCAGGATATCGCCTTCATGAACTTCAGCACCAACACGGATCAAACCATTCTCATCAAGTTCACGTGTTGCTTCTTCACTTACGTTTGGAATATCAGCAGTAAGTTCTTCCAGTCCGCGTTTTGTATCACGAACTTCAATGCTGTATTCATCAACGTGTAAAGAGGTGAAGATATCTTCACGAACCACACGTTCAGAAATTACGATGGCATCCTCGAAGTTGTAACCTTTCCATGGCATGAATGCCACTTTAAGATTCCTTCCAAGCGCTAATTCACCATCTTGTGTTGCATATCCTTCGCACAATACCTGTCCGGCTTTAACTTTTTCGCCTTTACGAACGATAGGCTTCAGGTTCACACAGGTATTCTGGTTGGTTTTCTGATATTTTGTCAATCGGTAAACTTTCAGATCATCATCGAAGCTTACTAATTTATCATCATCACTTCTGTAGCTTCTCAGAATAATTTCATTGGCATCTACATACTCAACAACACCATCTGATTCGGCATTTACCAATACACGTGAATCACGCACAACCATACCTTCGAGACCGGTACCAACAATTGGTGCTTCCGGACGAAGCAATGGAACTGCCTGACGCTGCATGTTCGATCCCATCAGGGCACGGTTAGCATCATCATGCTCAAGGAACGGAATCAATGAAGCTGCGATAGAAGCAATCTGATTCGGAGCAACGTCCATCAACTGAAGTTTTACAGGCTCTACCTCAGGAAAATCACCCTCGTAACGTGCTTTAACACGTGGGTCTTTGAAGTTACCTTTTTCGTCGATATTGGTTACAGCCTGTGCAATTACCTTTGAATCTTCTTCTTCAGCTGTGAGATATACTACATCTTTCTCAACTTCCACACGACCATTACTGATGGTACGATAAGGAGTAGAAATAAATCCAAGATTATTGATTTTCGCATATACACACAAACTCGAAATAAGTCCGATGTTCGGTCCTTCCGGAGTTTCAATGGTACACAAGCGACCATAGTGAGTATAGTGAACGTCACGAACCTCGAAACCTGCACGTTCGCGGGAGAGACCTCCAGGTCCAAGGGCAGACAACCTTCTTTTGTGCGTTATTTCAGCAAGTGGATTGGTTTGATCCATGAACTGAGACAACTGATTGGTACCAAAGAAGGAATTGATTACCGATGACAATGTTTTGGCATTGATAAGATCGGCTGGTGTAAAGACTTCATTATCGCGAACGTTCATTCTCTCACGGATTGTTCTTGCCATACGGGCTAAACCAACACCGAACTGAGAATATAATTGTTCACCAACGGTTCTTACACGACGATTACTTAAGTGATCGATATCATCCACATCAGCTTTCGAGTTGATCAGCTGAATAAGATATTTTATGATCGAAATGATATCCTGCTTCGTAAGCACTTTGGTGTCTTCCGGAATTTCAAGACCAAGCTTGCGGTTGATACGGTAGCGACCTACTTCTCCAAGATCATATCTCTTATCTGAGAAGAATAATTTATCAATGATACCTCTTGCAGTTTCTTCATCTGGTGGCTCTGCATTACGAAGCTGACGATAGATGTGCTCTACGGCTTCTTTTTCAGAGTTTGATGTATCTTTCTGCAGGGTGTTGTAGATGATTGCATAATCAGCAGAGTTGGTATCTTCCTTATGAAGAATTACCACCTTAACACCTGATTCAATAATCAAATCCACATGATCATCTTCGAGAATTGTTTCTCTTTCAAGAATAACTTCGTTACGCTCGATAGAAACAACCTCACCGGTATCCTCATCTACGAAATCTTCCACCCATGTTTTCAAAACACGTGCAGCAAGTTTTCTTCCGGTTACTTTTTTGAGAGCGGCTTTACTGACTTTTACCTCATCAGCAAGTCCGAATATCTCGAGAATATCTTTATCGGTCTGATAACCGATTGCACGAAGCAATGTAGTTACCGGGAATTTCTTTTTACGGTCGATGTAAGCATACATCACGTTATTGATGTCGGTTGCAAACTCGATCCAGGATCCTTTGAATGGAATTACCCTTGCCGAATATAATTTGGTTCCGTTCGCATGGCGACTTTGACCAAAGAATACACCCGGAGAACGATGCAACTGAGAAACAACAACACGTTCAGCACCATTGATAACAAAGGTACCTTTAGGAGTCATGTAAGGAATGGTTCCCAAATAAACATCCTGAATAATTGTTTCAAAATCTTCGTGATCAGGATCTGTACAATAGAGTTTTAGCTTAGCCTTGAGCGGAACGCTGTAGGTAAGTCCTCTTTCAATACATTCTTCCAGAGAATATCGGGGTGGATCCACGAAATAATCCAGGAATTCAAGTACGAAGTTATTTCTGGAATCAGAGATCGGAAAGTTTTCGCTGAACACTTTAAACAGACCTTCATTGTGCCTGTTGTCAGATGTTGTTTCAAGCTGAAAAAAATCCTGGAACGACTTTAACTGGACTTCAAGAAAATCAGGATACTCAATTGCCTGTTTACTGGACGAAAAATTGATCCTTTTAACGCTGTTCTTTTGTGGTGAATTTTGAATTGCGGCCAAGGGATATAGGTTTTAGGATTAAATATTATAAAACACACTAAAAACCGCTCGTGATTTCACGCCGGCTTTAAAAGGGTATAGACCTCTGCGCCCTTTAGGGAGCAGAGGTCTTGTAATCAGAACGAATTCTGGAGAGCGTTATTTAACTTCAACCTCAGCCCCAGCTTCTTCAAGTTGTGTTTTAAGTGAGTTTGCCTCATCTTTGGTTACACCTTCTTTTACTGGTTTTGGTGCACCGTCAACAAGATCTTTAGCTTCTTTCAAGCCAAGTCCGGTAAGTTCTTTTACCAGTTTCACTACGGCAAGTTTGTTTCCACCTGCAGCTTTAAGAATAACATCAAAAGATGTTTTTTCTTCCGCAGCGGCTCCGGCACTTGCACCACCACCTGCAACCATTACTGGTGCAGCAGCAGCAGGCTCAATACCATACTTGTCCTTTAGGATCTGAGCTAATTCGTTAACTTCTTTTACAGACAGGCTAACCAGCTGTTCTGCGAATGCATTTAAATCTGCCATTTTATTAATTGTTTTTTTGAGTTACTAAATGATTTTTTGAATTTGGGATATTGCGAATGAGAATGTTCTATTAGGAAGCTTATGAACCCTTCTCCTCGAGTGTTTTTAAGATACCTGACAGTTTCTGTCCACTCGACTGAAGAGCAGAGATAACATTCTTTGCAGGTGATTGTAACAATGCGATAACATCGGCGACAAGCTCATTTTTAGATTTAAGTGCTACTAATACATCTAAATTGTTGTCTCCAACGAAAATAGCTGAATCAATCCATGCACCTTTTAAAATAGGCCTGTCATTTTTTGCTCTGAATTCTTTTATCAGCTTTGCAGGTACATTTCCTGTATCGGAGTACATGATTGCAGATGATCCTTTAAGAGTTTCGAATAATGGACTATAATCGCCATCCATACGCTCTAACGCTTTTTTGATCATTGAATTCTTAGCAACATTTATCTTTACTTGTTTGTTGAAGCAAAGCCTTCTCAACTGATTGGTTTTCTCAACTGTTAAGCTGGAAATATCAGTGATGTAGAAACAGTTATATTTTGACAGATCCTCAACTAATGAGCCGATAATCTGATCTTTTTCTTCCCTTTTCATTGGTTAAATTAAATGGTCGGGTTTAAATTGTTTATCCTGTGATTGTCTTAGCATCGATGCGAATTCCGGCACTCATGGTACTCGACATTGCAATGCTCTTAAAATATGCACCTTTAGCAGCTGATGGTTTCAGTTTTGATATGGTCTGGAGCAATTCATTTGCATTTTCATATAGCTTCTGAGCATCGAAAGATGTCTTGCCTATAGATGCATGAATGATTCCGGTTTTATCAACCTTGAAGTCAATCTTACCTGCTTTTACTTCCTGAACTGCCTTGCCAATATCATTGGTTACAGTTCCGGTCTTCGGATTTGGCATCAGGTTTCTTGGTCCTAATACTTTACCTAATTTACCTACCTTGGCCATTACACCTGGCATGGTAATTACTACATCCATATCAATCCATCCCTGCTCTATCTTGGTGATGTACTCATCGAGTCCAACATAATCAGCACCTGCATCCTGAGCTTCTTTTTCTTTATCAGGAGTACATAATACTAATACTTTGATAGTCTTTCCGGTTCCATGTGGTAAAGTAACAATTCCACGTACCATCTGGTTTGCTTTTCTTGGATCAACTCCAAGACGAACAGCCAGATCCACGGATGAATCGAACTTTGTAAAACTGATTTCTTTCACCAGTTTGGAAGCGTCCAGAAGGGAATATTGTTTTGTCCGGTCTAATTTGGACTCAACAGCTTTCTGTTTTTTAGTTAAGCTTGGCATTTTTAGTAATCTTTAAGTGATTGTACTGATTCCGGAAAATTATTTTACCGGAAACTCCCCTTCTACTGTGATACCCATGCTGCGGGCTGTTCCTGCCACCATTCTCATGGCTGACTCAACTGTAAAACAGTTTAAATCGGGCATTTTTGCCTCAGCGATGGCCTGTACCTGTGACCAGGATACCGTTGCCACTTTTTTCCTGTTTGGCTCGGCAGATCCTGACTTCAGTTTCGTTACTTCCAGTAACTGAACAGCTACAGGAGGGGTTTTGATAATGAAATCAAATGATTTATCGGCATAAACAGTGATAATAACAGGAAGTACTTTTCCTGCCTGATCCTGTGTTCTTGCATTAAACTGCTTGCAGAACTCCATGATGTTTACACCTTTGGCACCTAATGCGGGTCCAATTGGAGGTGCCGGATTGGCGGCGCCACCTTTTACCTGGAGTTTTATGAGGGCTGCTACTTCTTTAGCCATTTTGTTTGAGTATATAGTTCCCGACTAGTAACATTGCTTTTCGTGGAAGCCGAATTGCTTTGTGTGTTTGCCGGAAAGGGTTGTTTATTCTTTTTCTACCTGCATATAACTAAGCTCAAGTGGTGTCTTTCTTCCGAAAATCTTAACCATTACCTTAAGCTTTTTCTTCTCTTCATTAACCTCTTCAATGATTCCTGAGAAACTATTGAATGGTCCATCTATTACTTTCACCGATTCACCAACTACAAACGGATTGTGAATGATCTCTTCTGAATCAGCAAGCTCATCTACTTTCCCTAATATTCTGTTGACTTCAGAAATCCTTAACGGCGCTGGAGCTTCACCCTTTGCACCAAGAAATCCGATAACACCGGTTGTGTTTTCAATTATATGTGGAATTTCTCCGGTCAGTGTTGCTTCTATTAACACATAACCCGGGAAATAACTACGCTCTTTACTTATTTTTTTACCGTCCTTTATCTGGTAAATTTTTTCCATCGGAATCAATACCTGAGCTACATAATCCTGCAGCTTCAAACGGGAAATTTCAGATTCAATGTATTGCTTGACTTTCTTTTCTTTCCCGCTAATTGCCCTGATAACATACCACTTTTTATCGCTCATCTGGGGACTTATTAGAAAGAACTGTAAAGTAAATTCATGATAAATGAGAATATGGAATCCATTCCAAATACCACTATTCCAATGATCAGGGAAGCCACTAACACCACGATGGCACTGCTTTGCAGCTCGCTCCACGTTGGCCAGGATACCTTGTTCATCAACTCATTGTAGGAATCCTTAATATATGCGCTGATTTTTTCCATGATCTGTCACTCTTGTTTTGAACTTCTTATTAAACTTATGATTGTAAACAGACAATCAACTGTATTTTTATTTTTTTTTGCTGGCAGATCTCAACTTCTGTTTCTCTGCCGGTCATTAATCATGCACGGGTGGAGAGACTCGAACTCCCAGCCAATGGTTTTGGAGACCACTACTCTACCAATTGAGCTACACCCGTAACTTTAATTTATCTCTTTTACCACTACTCTACCTCCCGATAGCTATCGGGATGAGCTACACCCGTAACTTTAATTTATCTCTTTCTCCACTATCTTGCTTCTTGTTCAGTAAGCTAATGGAAGATAGATTTCAATTTCAACATCTTTATGAAATCACGCTTTTCCCGATTTCATATAAAGCTGCTAGTATCACTTTTTAAGTATCCTGAATCAGGATTTAAAAAATAACACAATTCCGAAAGATTACAGCCGGACCCTTGTGAGGTACCCGGCTGCAATCTACCGGAATGAAAGTATTACTTAATGATTTCGATTACCTGTCCGGCACCTACTGTTCTACCACCCTCACGGATAGCGAAACGAAGTCCTTTGTCCATAGCAACAGGAACGATAAGCTTCACAGTGATAGTAACGTTATCACCTGGCATTACCATCTCACGTCCTTCAGGAAGTTCGATTTCACCTGTTACGTCTGTTGTTCTTAAATAGAACTGTGGACGGTATTTATTGTGGAATGGAGTGTGACGTCCACCTTCTTCTTTTTTAAGTACATAGATCTCAGCTTTGAAATCTGTGTGAGGAGTGATTGATCCTGGTTTAGCTACAACCATACCACGACGGATATCGTTCTTCTCAATACCACGAAGCAATAAACCTACGTTATCACCAGCTTCACCTTTGTCAAGGATCTTACGGAACATTTCTACTCCGGTAACTGTTGATGTAAGTTTCTTCTCCTGCATTCCAAGGATATCAACTGTATCGTTTGAGTTGATAATTCCTCTTTCAATACGACCGGTTGCAACGGTACCACGACCAGTGATCGAGAACACGTCTTCAACAGGCATAAGGAATGGCTTATCGATATCACGAGGAGGAATTGGAATAAAAGTGTCAACTGCTTCCATCAATTCATTGATTTTTGGAACCCAGTTAGCATCGTTATTCAATCCACCCAAAGCTGATCCACGAATGATTGGCGTATTGTCACCATCAAACTGATAGAAGCTAAGCAATTCACGGATTTCCATCTCAACAAGGTCAAGAAGTTCCGGATCGTCAACCATATCCACTTTATTCATGAAAACTACAATCTTTGGAACTCCTACCTGACGAGCAAGAAGGATGTGCTCACGTGTTTGTGGCATCGGTCCGTCAGTAGCAGCAACTACCAGAATAGCACCGTCCATCTGCGCAGCACCCGTAACCATGTTTTTTACATAGTCAGCGTGACCTGGACAGTCAACGTGTGCATAGTGACGATTTTTTGTCTGATACTCTACGTGAGAAGTATTAATAGTAATACCTCTTTCTTTCTCCTCAGGAGCGTTATCGATTGAAGAGAAATCACGTACTTCAGCAAGTCCCTGCGATGCAAGAACTGAAGTGATAGCAGCAGTGAGGGTAGTTTTACCGTGGTCAACGTGACCAATAGTCCCAATGTTTACGTGGGGTTTGGAACGATCAAATTTTTCTTTTGCCATTTTTTTATGGGTTATTAAGACGTGGTTTTTATTAATTGATTTTTGTTTCCTGTACCTGCGATCCTGCTAATCCACGCCTGAACAACAGACTACACGGCTTCGACAGGAAATATTACTTTACTATATATATATGCACTTTTACATGCAGTATTTCTTTTGTTGTCAGGCAGATACAGATTCAATCACTCTTCCGCCCTGTGCTATTCTTAATAATCAGTTCCATCCCTGAAACCGATAAACCCAACCGGTGGTCGCCGGTTTGAGCCAATGACCAGGATCGAACTGGTGACCTCATCCTTACCATGGATGTGCTCTACCGACTGAGCTACATTGGCTTGTGAGCTGAAACTGTAACCTTTTAAGGTGACTGCCACACCAGCCCAGTGGTTTATTGTTGTATAATACCGGCGTTACGGTATTTAGGTTGTTATCTGATTTAAAGTCATAGACTTACAGATTTCAACCTTCTCTTTTCAGCAGCCCTGTATAATAATCAGGTGCTAATCTGAATCCTGGAGCGGAAGACCGGGCTCGAACCGGCCACCCTCAGCTTGGAAGGCTGATGCTCTACCAAATGAGCTACTTCCGCTTATATTAAAGAACACTTGGAAGTCTGTTTTCCTACCACCCCGATAGCTATCGGGAGAGCTACT
>CAUJFJ010000073.1 GCA_963169675.1 Bacteroidota bacterium | reverse complement strand
CCAAAAAGTATACAATTTACTTAAACAAAATAGTGCTCCAAAGTTCCAATTTATCGACTTACATACTCCATTCAATGAAACTTTTGGAATTTTAAATATTGAAATTGATTGAAAACAAATAACTTACGCTAGAATTTAGGCTTTGGTAATTTGTTAAACTATCATGATTTTCTGTCTACTCACATTAAATTCTTTTAATTTCTTAAATCATTTATTAAGCTTAACAATCAGGCAGGGATTGTTAATTTTGCGCTTCAATATTTTTAACGATACATTCTGCATTTGAAAACCGCTGTTGTTATTTTAAACTGGAATGGGAAAAAGCTGATGGAACAGTTTCTTCCCGGAGTAATAGCACATAGCAGGAATTCCGCAACTGTAATTGTTGCCGATAATGCCTCAACAGATGGATCTGTAGCTTGGTTACGATCGACGCATCCCGAAGTGGTGATAGTTGAAAATCCGGTTAATGAAGGCTATGCAAAGGGTTATAATGACGCACTTAAAAAAGTGGATGCCGATTATTACCTGCTTCTCAACTCCGATGTTGAAGTCACACCGGGATGGCTCGAACCATTAATCAGTTACATGGACCAACATCCGGCCACAGCCGTTTGCCAGCCTAAACTAAGATGGCACAAATACCCGGAGCAGTTCGAATATGCAGGTGCTGCCGGTGGATTTATTGATGCTTTCGGATACCCTTTTTGCAGAGGAAGAATGTTTGGCGATCTAGAAACCGATCATGGACAATACGATACTCCCCTACCCGTTTTCTGGGCCTCAGGTGCCTGCATGATGATCCGATCTTCCGTCTTCAATAAAGCCGGCGGATTCGATGATCACTTCTTTGCTCACATGGAAGAAATAGATTTGTGCTGGAGAATCCGCAATATGGGATATGACATTTTTTGTGTTCCCGATTCAATTGTCTATCATGTTGGCGGCGCTACCCTACCTAAGAACAATCCGAGAAAGACCTATCTGAATTTCCGGAATAACCTATCTATGCTCTATAAAAACTTACCTGCAAATCGCCTCCTTCCTGTGATTGTAGTGCGCCTCCTGCTGGATGGTGTTGCCGGATTTAAGTTTCTGTTCCAGGGTGGAATCGGTGACTGTCTGGCCGTACTCAAAGCACATTTTCATTTCTACGAACGCGTTCTTAAAGGCACTTATAAACGTCGCGAAGGTGCTATCAGAAATGAAGAACAAACTATTTACGAAGGAAATATTGCCTGGGAATATTTCATCCTCAAAAAGAAAAAATTCAGTGAATTGGATTTCGATCCATCAATAAAAAAGACATGAAAATAATTTGTGTTGGCAGGAATTATGCAGAGCATGCCAAAGAACTCAACAATCCGGTTAACGAATCACCGGTAATTTTTTTGAAACCCGAAACAGCGCAGAATCAGCAAAGGCAACCCTTTTTCCTGCCCGATTTCTCTTCAGATATTCACTACGAGACTGAAATTGTGGTTAAAATATGCAAACTGGGTAAAAATATTCAGGAGAAATTTGCGCACAAATACTATGAAGAAATTGGTATTGGCATCGACTTCACAGCACGCGATCTGCAATCATCGTTAAAGGCAAAAGGATTGCCCTGGGAACTTGCCAAAGGCTTTGATGGCTCTGCTCCGGTTGGAAAATTCGTCGATAAATCGACCTTTGAGGATGTGCAAAACATAGATTTTTCACTCAAAAAGAATGGTCAGCTAGTGCAATCGGGAAATACATCCGATATGATTTTTAAAATCGATACCATCATTGCTTTCGTATCACAGTATTTTACCCTCAAAAAAGGGGATCTTATTTTTACCGGCACCCCTAAAGGTGTTGGTCCAGTGACTAAAGGAGATCAGCTGGAAGCATTTATAGGCGAAATGCACCTGTTGACAGTCAAAGTGAGGTGATTCTTCTTTTCAACAAAATAAAGTTGAAAGTTTTTACCTTTCATTCACTGCTATTTTATAATTTTAGGGTAATATTGAACAACCGCTCCCGACGCATTTATGGCCCGTAAATTAATTCTGGTTTTTATTCTTTTCCTGTTCCAATTTCAACTTTTTGCCACGCATATTGTTGGAGGTGAGCTGTATTATAGATATAACGGAAATAATATATACCAGATAAACCTTACTGTTTATCGCGACTGCTACAATGGTGTGCCTCCATTCGATAACCCCGCATTTGTTGGAATCTGGGACGCTAACAATACTTTGGTTACTTATCTGTATCTGCCAATTATTGCTTCCGATACCATTCCTCCAATCATCAATTCACCCTGTTTCATACCTCCTACCGATGTATGCTACGAATTTGCGAGGTATTCCGGAACGGTAACACTCCCTCCGCGTCCGGGCGGATATCAGTTAGGTTATCAGCGGTGCTGCCGAAATCAAACTATCAATAACATTGTAAATCCACTGAATGTGGGAATTACTGCATACGCAACCATTCCCGGTTCACCGGCTGTTAACAGTAACCCGGTTTTTACACAGTTGCCACCACCTTTTATCTGTGCCGGACTGCCTTTTGTCTTCGATCACTCTGCAACCGATCAAGAAGGCGATTCTCTGGTTTATGAAATTTGCAATCCCTATGATGGTGCCGATCAGAATATTCCTATTCTCGATCAAAACACCATTAACAGCTATGCACCACCCTTTCAGAATGTAATTTTTCAACCTCCGTACAATTTGGGAAATCTGCTGGGAGGTGTACCACTTACTATTAATCCGCAAACCGGATTGCTGACTGCAACACCAAATACCATCGGACAGTTTGTAATTGGTGTTTGTGTGAATGAATATCGTAACGGAGTATTGCTTTCCAAAACTCGACGCGATTATCAGTTAAATGTGGAAGCTTGTCCAACCCTCGTAGTAGCGGCCTTGCAGACACCTGTTTTGACCTGCGGAAGTAATTCGGTGCAATTCACCAACAATAGCTTTGGGGCTATATCCTACAACTGGAATTTTGGTGACCCAACTACATTGGCTGATACATCAGTGCAGGTGAATCCTGCTTATACTTATCCCGATACCGGAACCTATAACGTTACCCTTATTGCATATTCCATTTTTAATCCGGCTTGTGCCGATACCACTGTGGGGCAGGTAACTTTATTGCCCGCATATCAGGCAGGTTTTAGTTACAATTTAAATCCATGTTCATTCACCGTTACATTTGATGATACCAGCAACACTGCCAGTGGTCCAACCTCGCAATGGAGCTGGAACTTCAGTGATGGTTCTCCTCTGGTAACCACTACCGACCCTACTCACACCTTTCCCGGTCCCGGCACTTACAATGTGATATTGCAGGTGCAATCGTCAAGGGGTTGCCGAAAAACTATCAATCAAACGATTGTTATTCCACCTAAAATTGCAGCCATTGCATCCAATGGTCAGGCCGGTTGTGCAGGTGCGTGTACAGGCCAGACAACAGTGAATGTGACTAATGGAAATGGTCTGTTAAGTTACCTGTGGAGCGATCCTGCTTCACAGACTACAGCTACTGCTACAGGTTTATGTGCAGGAACCTATACCGTTACTGTTACCGATGCCGATGGTTGCAGCACCACAACCACTGCTGTAATAACCAATCCATTGCCACTTGCAGCAACCTTGAGTGCAACAGAAGCCTATTGTAATGGCCAATGTATCGGAAGTGCAAGCATCAACCTTTCAGGTGGTACCACTCCTTACACG
>CAUJFJ010000072.1 GCA_963169675.1 Bacteroidota bacterium | reverse complement strand
CCTTCCGAATCGAATTTAATCAGATTGTATTATGCTGCCTCTTTGGCTAAAGTTTACCCAAAGGCAAGCATAGTGATCGCGCATCCTGAAGATTCTTCAGTATTTGAAAGTATGAGGCATCATTTAATGAATCTTGGGGTTGATTCTGTTCAAATTCATTTTTGTATGAAAGGGACCAACACCAGGGAACAGTCATTACAATTAAAGCAAACATTTCCTTCTTTGATAAAAGATAAAAATGTCATTGTAACCAATCCTGAAAATATGTATCGTACATTAAAAACTTTCAAAAAAAGTGGGTTTGAACATATGGGTGGAATTTCTGCTTTTGAGTATGATATGTATATAAATCTGTCCTATAATCATAAGAAAGTAGGAGGGGTAGCAATTGCTCCGGATGTTTCAGAAAATCTGGATTTACGGTATAATTTCTGGAATTATTTGAAATACGAAATTACCTGTATCAGGGAGTATGTGGCCATTTGCTATTATAAACTGAATGGCTGGATCTGATTTACACTAAAATGTAATTTTCCAGAATATCCGCGCGGTCCTCAAACTCAGGATATGCCATAAGAGTTTCCTTCATACCTTCCATCACAAACTGGCAACCTTTCATCAATGTATTTCTGATTTCCGCAAAAGAAGTTGATCCGGCTTTCAATGATTCATGGTTCATTTGTTGCAGTTCATCTCCTAATTCTGTGAGATAAGCCTTACAGGTAATATCCATGGCTGTGTATATCAGAATTTCATCCTTTAAAGTCAGTTGCAATGTTTGTCCGGTGCGGGATGCTCTTATTTTTTCAATAAACTCATCCATGTGCTTGATATCGAATAGTTTAAACTGGCGGATAGCGTTTGAAAGCGGATGTTTTTCATGCAACATAGCGAATTTGCACATTCCTAATGAAGAGAGCAGCAGATTCTGCACCATCAAATTTACCGGCAGTTTAAAAGGAGCATTTAACGAAGATTTGTTTTCCATTCCACAAAGGTAATAATCAAATTATTATGGCTGATAAAACATACACTAAAGGCGTTTTTAATGAATAAATTTAAAACTTGATTTTTAGGACTTTACGAAGAATATAGCCTATTTAAACAGTTTAAATACAAGAATGAAACAACAGTTTAGAAAAAACATTAGATTTGTTCTTCAACAAAAATCAAACATGAATCTTAAAAGCCTACTCCTTACCACTACATTGGGGGCCATGCTCAGTATGGGTGCCAATGCAAGCGGAGATGTAAAGCACTATGCTGATCCACTTCGCAAAATTTTTATCGAAAATCCGAAACAGCTTCCTGATTATGCTTATCAAAATCAGTTGCGGAATAAACCATTCTGGAAACAATTTGCTTCTGAATCGGGTAACTGGACAGCTATGTTTGATGAGTCGAGTGGTATGCCCAGAGTTGCCATAGGAAAACCAATTTCAGTTGCCGGATCATCTGCTAAAGCTGTTGCCGATAATTTTCTGAATGGGAATCTGAATGGTTTCAACCTTCCTCTTTCATCTTTGGTTTTTAATTCTGAAGCAACCTCTTCAAAATACCATTATGTAAATTACAAACAGTTCTATCAGGGTATTGAATTATTATATTCTAAAGTTCAGGTTAAAATGACTTTGGATTATAAAGTTATGCAGTTCGGATTGGAATGTCATCCGAATATTAATATCAGTACCATGCCTGCTCTTTCTGAATCTGCTGCAGTGCAGTTTGCTTCTAACGGAGTAGCAGGGATCACAGGTATCACTGTTAGTCCTGATATCAAAATTCTTCCTATTCCTGTTTTCCGTAATTACAATTATCGTCTCGTATATGAGGTGACTGTGAGCAATCTGGATGCACAAGGAATTCCCGGAAAATACTACACACTTATTGATGCTAATAATGGCGAAGTTTTATATAGAGCAAATCAGGTGCATCATGTGGCAGCAAATACGGATGTGAATGTAACCGGTACACTTCACCTCACGCATCCTTATGATCCTTCAACAGTAGAGCCCCTCAAAAACATGAAAGTTGTTGAAGGCGGAACAACCTATTATACCGATAATACAGGATTTCTGGGGTTGACAAACACTGCTGCTACATCAGCGACCATGTCACTGGAAGGCCAATGGGTAAAAGTTAGAACTAACAATGTGACGCCATCATGGACCGTGAATCTTACTCCCGGTGTAAATGCAGTGAATATAGACGGTAACACGGACATCAAACAACGCACAACCTATAATGCTATTGTTACTGTTCATGATTACATGAAATCCAAGTATCCTGCATTTACAGGTCTTGATTTTGCATTAACAGCGAATGTGGATGTTGCAGGAAGCTGCAATGCATTTTATGATGGTAGTTCAGTTAATTTCTTTGCTGCCGGTGGTGGCTGCAATGCAACTTCATTGGTTGCCGATGTTTGTTATCATGAATATGGTCACGGGATCAATGATTTCTTTTATCAATCTGTAGGTGCAAACTTCCAGAATGGTGCCATGGGTGAGGGGTATGCCGATCTTTGGGCATTGGGCATTACCACATCTCCGATTTTAGGAATTGGATTTTTCAATAACGATCCAAATGGTTTTGTACGTCGTTATGATATCGATAAAAAGGTTTATCCCCAGGATTTAGTAGGTGAAGTTCATGCTGATGGAGAAATAATTGCAGGCGCATTCTGGGATACCTATTTGAATTTGGGAAACCTGCAGCAAATGATGGATTTGTTTAAAGAAACATTTTATGCAGGAATCACAGGTGCTGATGGTACAGAAGGAACCTTATTCCCATTGATATTGGTTGAGACTCTTACAATTGACGATAATGATGGTGATCTCACCAATGGAACTCCTAATTTTTGTGCAATTACTTCCGGATTTGCCATTCATGGTATTACAACAAGTGCATTATCTGGACTCAATCACAACGAAGTATTGGGAGCAGCAGCACTTGCACCTGTGACTGTTGATGCCGTAGTTCAGAGTTTGGGTGCAGGAAGCACTGTACAGGGCTATTATCGCACAACCAATACCGGTGCTTACACTCAATTCACGCTTTCCAACACAGGAGGAAACAATTTCCAGGGCACTATTCCGGCACAACCAAACGGAACAATCATTGAATATTATTTAGGAGTTGAAGACAATTGCGGAACCTTCCTGAATGTGCTACCTGGTGGTGCAGCCGATGCGAATCCAAATATTCCATATTACATTTTAGTAGGCTTTAATGAATTGGTTTATGAAGAATTTGACAGCAATTTCGGAATCTGGCAAACAGGAATACCATCTGATGATGCTACCACAGGAATCTGGACCGTTGATGTGCTCATTCCATCTTTTGTAGGAACTGGTTTGGTTCAACCCGACTTGCAAGTAACACCAGGAGGAACTTTCTGTGCCTTTACCGGTAATGCAGCAAACGCTTCTGCGGGAGCTGGTGATAATGATGTGGATGGTGGAAAGACAACTTTGATTTCGTCGGAACATGATCTTACAGGATACACTAACCCTGCAATTACCTTCTACAGATGGTATACGAATGATCAGGGAGCAACTCCGGGAACCGATTTCTGGCAAGTTGCTATTTCCGGCGACGGAACAAATTGGGTGCCTGTAGAAAATACCAATGTTGCTGATCACAGCTGGAGACGTTTTGCTTTCAAGGTTCTCGATTATATTACGCCAACATCAACTGTTTCTCTGCGTTTTATTGCTGAAGATGCTAATGCCGGAAGTTTAGTTGAAGCTGCTATCGATGACTTTAAGATCTGGGATGAAATCCCAACCGGAACATCAGAATCAGCATCATTGGCAACAATTCATGTTTTCCCGAACCCTGCTGCGACTGCAATCAATCTGAATGTTGGGCTTGTGAGAAACAGTGATGTAACTGTTTCATTGATTAACAGCCTTGGTCAGGTAGTTCACAGCTATAAAAATAACCTGCCTGCCGGAAATAATATAATTACGATAGATGCATTGGAATTTGCAACCGGAGTCTATCAGGTTCAGGTGATTACAGGCGACAGTATGAAAACTGAAAAGATTAGTATTATCCGATAAGAATAATGCATACAAATAAAAAGCCCGGGAATTTTCCGGGCTTTTTGCTTTTACAGAAAATAATTGCCATATTTGTTTACATTCATTTGAGACTTATCTAAAACCCAAAACTATGAGCAAAACAATTACAAAACTTGCAAAATGTATGTCGTTATTTACGGCATGTTTTGCGTTAAACTCCGCTGTTCAGGCACAAACTTCAGGAGGTCCTGATACCTACGGTTATGTTTGGCGCGACAGCAATGATCCTGCAGGTCCGGCCTATAATTGGATCGACCTTACCACGGCTCCCGGTGCGATTCAGGTAACCGATTTGGCTGATGATAACATCAAAGGACCTTTTGCTGTGGGTTTCCCATTCCATTACTATTGGTATGATGTGACTACCTTCAGAATAGGGTCAAATGGTTATTTAGGATTTTCAAATTTACCAGTTGCACATCCGTTTCCAATCATTCCTTCGCCAGCCGGAATTCAAAATTATCTAGCTGTGATGACATCAGACTTGACATTCACCGATCCAGCAGGAGCACCACTTTCCGGTGTTGAATGTTGGTATTGGACCAGTCCGGGAAATGATTCACTCGTTGTATCGTATTTAAATGTTCCTTTTTGGGATCCTGCTGCTCCTGGCTATACCGGTTCAAATACCTTCCAGGTGATTTTGAGTAATGTTGACAGTTCCATCACCTACCAATATCAATTGCAAAGCGGTGTTTACAATAATCCGACTAGCTTTTGTACCATTGGAATTGAAAACAATTCCGGAAATATTGGCTTACAACATAGCTTTGATATATTCCCTCCATCGGTTTATGCCATCAAATTTTACTACCCTCCTTCAACTTCGTTCAGTGTAAATGATGCATCAACTGTGTTTGCCGACAATGAAGATTCAGGTGGTTTATTTCTTGCAAAGGATGGAGGTCCTTTTACACTTACCGGTCAGGTTAGAAATACTGGAAACCAACCTCTGCCTTCGTTCAATGTATCCGGACGGGTATTAAATTCGACTGGAGCAGCTCAGGTTACCAACACCTTCTCTTCATCAGCATTGGCACCAGGTCAAATAGAAGACATCATTTTCCCTAACACCTTTAATCCAACTGGTGCAGTAGGAACTTATCGTTTCCTGACAGAAACACAATTGGCTGGTGATGCAACACCAAGCAATAACTTAAAAACTGTAGAATTGGTTGTTGTGGATACCAATCTGACAAACATTAATTTATCATTTGATAATGGTGTTGAGGCTGGTCTTGGAGGATTAGGATGGCAAGGTGGAGGTGGTGGTGCAGGAATTGAATTTATTCCACCATTTTATCCATGTAATGTTACTCAACTAAGTGCTTTCATCGCTGCAGATGCCAATGCTGTTGGTTTCGCTATGATGATACTCGATGATGATGGTCCAAATGGAACTCCCGGTACAGTATTAGATTCGGTTTATGTTGGACCTTCTATTGTTGTTGTAGGAGGATGGAATAACGTGACGCTGCCAACTCCGGTACTGGTTACTTCTGGTAGCTTCTATGTTGCCTGGGTAATGGGTGGTGATGGTGTGAGTATTGGTCAGAATCAGATTGCGCCAATATCAAACAGAACCTACGAAATTCTTGGACAAGCTTCGAATCCAAATTCATGGGCTGCATACCGTTACCGTGAAATTGAGGATGTAATGATTAATGCTGTTATTCAACCAATCACAATTGGGTTAAATGAAAACAACTTCACAAACCAGTTAAGCAATATTTATCCGAATCCGGCTACAAATAATATTCAGGTAAACTACAATTTCACAGAAGCTACCGATTTAAGCTGGTCAATTTTAGACGTAACCGGTAAAATCGTGATTGCCGGAAATACCGGATCTGCTGTATCTTCCGGAACCCTTCAAATTGATATTTCTGCTGTTCCGGCAGGTGTTTATGTGCTTTCAATGTCGAATGGTACAGAATTCTACAACAAGAAAGTAACAGTAATACGTTGATTTACAATTAAAGTTAATAATAAAAGGGAGGCTCCAAAAGCCTCCCTTTTATTATTCAATACTTAATATTCGCTTAACATTAGAATTAAGGGAATAGCTAATTTTGCAAAAATATTATATCAGCACAAATACATCCGGAAATGCAAAAACTGGAATCCCGCAATCTTCAGCTTTATTATGGTGATTTTCATGCCCTTAAAGGAATTTCCATGGGGATGAAAAAGAACACGGTTACTGCGTTGATAGGTCCGTCAGGATGTGGAAAATCGACTTACCTGCGGTTGTTTAACCGCATGAATGATCTGATCGATAATGTCAGAATTGAAGGGGAAGTATTACTTGACGACAAGAACATTTACTCCAAGGATACCATTCCTGATGAATTACGGAAAAAGGTAGGTATGGTTTTTCAAAAGCCAAATCCATTTCCGAAATCCATTTTTGAAAATGTTGCTTATGGGTTACGGGTAAACGGAATTACGCATAAAACGTTTATAGAAGAAAGGGTTGAACGTTCCTTAAAACAGGCTGCCTTGTGGGAAGAAGTAAAGGATAAGTTAAAAAAGTCGGCATTTGCTCTATCCGGAGGTCAGCAACAAAGGTTGTGCATTGCACGGGCATTGGCTATTGAGCCTTCTGTTTTGCTGATGGATGAACCTGCTTCTGCATTGGATCCCATATCAACAGCCAAAATTGAGGAGTTGATTTATGAACTGAAAAGAGATTATACAATTGTGATCGTAACACACAATATGCAGCAGGCAGGAAGGGTTAGTGATAATACTGCCTTCTTCTATCTGGGTGAACTGGTTGAATACGACGACACAAAAAAAATATTTACCAATCCCAAAGATATCAGGACCCAGAATTACATCACGGGTCGATTTGGTTGATAAAAATTAAAACATGACACATCTCGATATTGAATTAAAGAAACTTAGGCTGGACATGGTTGAGATGTTCAACCTGGTTTTATCTCAGCTGGAAAAATCGCAACAAGCACTTTCTGAATTTGACAAAGATCTTGCAAGAGAAGTCAGGGTAAATGAAAAGCGGGTTAATTCATTTGAATTAAAACTCGACCGCGATTGCGAAAATATCATTGCTCTTTTTAATCCGGTAGCAGTTGATCTTCGTTTTGTTTTGGCAAGTTTGAAAATGAACTCCAATCTGGAAAGAATAGGTGATATTGCTGAAGGTATTGCGCAATTTGTTTTAAGTATAAAAAATGCACCTGATCAAAATCTTTTGAAAGCTACACGGGTGATGGAAATGTTTACCACCGCTAATTCTATTGTAGCAGATGTACGGACTTCATTTGAGAATGAAGATACACGTTTGGCCAGAAATGTATTTATGAAAGATGAATTACTGGATGAGATCAATATTGCCTCAACCAGTGCTGTTGCAGAATTCATCAAGAATAACCCTGATAAGATAAATCAGAGCTTGTACATGCTATCCACCATCCGTAAGCTGGAGCGTGTTGGAGATCAAAGCAAAAATATTGCTGAGGAGATTATTTTTTATGTGGAAGCAAAAGTCATCAAACACAAAAAGATCTCTGAAAAAATCAGTACTTCCGATTCATCACAGAGTGAAAACCCGGGAGACATTAAATCCTAAGCGAATACCATTATCTTTCCAGGACGTCGTGTTATAGGGATAGAACTGGTTATCGGCGATTCCAAAAGCATTCGTTACATGCATTTGAAATACGTGACCACCTGTTTCAATATCGATGCCAATTCCTAATGGATTAAAGTAATCTTTAGTTTTCGTATAGTCACGCAGATTGTATGCGTATTCAGCTGTTAATGCCAGTCGTTTGGTAATTTTTACTCTTCCGGCAGCTGCAATAAAGAACATATCGTTCAAATCAGTGAATTCATCTACCAGATTGTAATGAACCATTACCGGTGCAATTTGAGCAGAGATTGACGGACTGAATTTACGAGCAACAATTACCTGATGTACAAATGACATTCTGCTGCTGAAATTCTCATATTTATCGAAACCTGTCGATGCTTTATTAGGATCTTTTTGCATAGTAGCGTATGCCGATGTGAAAAGCGTAAGGCTTATAGGCATGCTATTGCTTTCAGTTTGTCTTAGCCAGCGAAACTTCACAAATCCATCCAATTGCTTTTGGTAAGATGAACGTCCAAAACCAGCCATTAATCTGCCATCATAACTATATTCAAGTCCCAAACGAATGCTTGCCGGGCCATCAAGACCGTAAGCATTATCAGAACCGGAATTAAATTCTCCGAAACGGTGTGAAATACGGAAGTCGAGGGTTCTTTTTCCAAGCACTTCACTGGTTTGGAAATTGATCACTCTGGTTCCCTTAAAAGTAGCCTGAACAAAATCTTTTTTTGCTTCAGATTCATCTTCCTGAATAGTTCCAAGAAGATCTTCCTGTGCCATTGCGGAAAACGGCACATTCAAAAATGTTAACAGGAAACAACTTGCAACTATATTTTTTAAAAGAGTAGTTTTCATAATTATTGTGGTTTTCCGTTCTGAATCCAGATTTTAATAAGGTTAATATTACAGTCACTGATTTTTCCGGTTGGAGGCATAGCCACGTAACCGGATGTGTGTTCAACTGATCCGATTAAAGTGGCATCATCTACAAGTATCGCCAATGAATAATCATCGAGAATCACTCCACCTTCACCAATTGATGAGCTGTGGCAGGAATTATTTGTGCCGCAATAAGAAGTCATGATTGGCGCTATCTTGCCTGAAAACGTAACATTGGTAGTGTCACAATTTAAATCGAGGCCGGCTGCCGGATATAATTCCGAAGTGTTATCGTAATAACAAGCACTTATTACCGCCATAAATGGAAGTATGTATATTAATTTTTTCATCTGATTAATTGTTTTGAGCACCTTGTTCAATCCACACAAAAATGGAACGGATTTGATCTTCTGTTAACGGATCTGAAGGGGAGGGAGGCATGAATTCGAATGCCCTTCCTGTTATTACCCGATAGATTTGACTCTTTCTGCCATTACCGGGTTCTACACGACCACTTATCTCATCGTAATTGGTTAATGGAAACTCTAAATCATTTTGGCCATGACAACCTGACTGAGTACAATTTCCTACAATGATTGGCTGCACTTCATTCGTGAAGCTTACAACCGGGTAATCAGTCAA
>CAUJFJ010000071.1 GCA_963169675.1 Bacteroidota bacterium | reverse complement strand
GCCTGAAGAAGCTAGAAAAGAAGGCAAACGCACGTTTCGTACACTGACCATTGATGGCGATGCCTTTGAATTCAGTGAAGGATTTACTGAATTACACACACGCTCTTATGAAGAAATCATTGCCGGCAGAGGATTTCCGATTTCTGAAACGAGAAAAGCTATTGAACTGGTAAGTATAATCCGAAATAACAAAGCTTAAATTATGACAATGAAGGAAGATATTCGCAATAAAAAAGTAATTGTAACCGGCGGATTAGGATTTGTCGGACACAATTTGGTAAAAAAGTTGGTAATTGATTATCAATGTGATGTTACAGTGGTTGACAATTGCCTTAATTCAAGTCCTGAGGTTTTAAAGACAATAGAAGGAAGATATACGCTAGTAAAAAAATCAGTCATAGACAGTTCATGGTTTCCATTAATGGAGTCCGCAGATTTTATTTTTCATCTTGCTTGTGTTCAAATTGCACATTCATCTTCAGATCCTAAAATGGATTTACAGGTAAATGCAGAAAGTACACTGAGCATACTTGAATACTTAAGAAGTAAAAATAAAGGGTTAAGGTTAAAGAGATTTGTTTATACTTCATCGGCATCTGTTTACGGGTCTGCTAAAAACTATCCCTCAAATGAAGAAGGCGCCACTAAAGTATTAAGTCATTATGCTGCAACTAAATTGCTCGGAGAGAATTACACGATTATATATAATAAACAATATGAAATTTCAACTTCAGTTGTAAGGTATTCGAATGTTTTTGGCTATGGTCAGTCGCCCAACAATCCATATTGTGGTGTTATGGGTAAATTTATACATAATGCGCTTACGGGTCAGCCAATTTGTATAATCGGAGACGGACAACAAACCCGTGATTATACATTTGTTACCGATGCGGTTGATGCAACTATACTTGCCGCTATTCATCCACATGCAGATGGTGAAATCTTTAATATAGGGACTGGAATTGAAGCATCTGTTAATTCAATAGCGGATTTAGTAATTAACACTATCCCGGGTGTGAAAATTGACTATCTCCCCCCAAGGGATATAGACAATATCCGCAGAAGGGTTATGGATATAACATTAATTCAGAGCAAATTGGGATGGGAACCTGTTGTCCAATTGAAAGATGGGGTGTCTCGAACAATAAAATGGTATAGGGATAATATTATTACGCAATGAGAGTATTGATATTGCCAACAAATATTTCATCAATCTCAACCAGTACAGTTGATGCGCTTAATAAGTTGCCTGGCGTTGAAGCAAAAAGTATTATCATCAACAGGTTTATACATCAGACGAAAGAAGGTGAAAATTGTTATTTTTTTGAATCTGTGTCGAGGCGAAAAAGACCAATCAAATGGATCTTTCAACAGGTTGAAAGATATTTTTTATTCAGGAGGCTGGTGAAATGGGCCAATATTATACATTGGGTTTATGATGATATAGGCTTAAAAAAGAACGAGATAAAATTATTAAGCCGGGTGAGGAAACCTGCTGTTATTGAGTGGGTTGGAAGCGACATTCGAAACCCAGAAATTTTGTTTAAATTAAATTCCTATTATAAAAAGGCATTTGAGGCAGGATATGAGTATGCAAATTATGAAAGCGACAAGGTGTCGAATGCCAATCAAATCAAGTTTAAAAAACTGGGAGCAAAGCCATTAGTTAATCCCGAAATCGATTTATTCGTCAATAAAGAGTTGTTCCCAATTCGTTATTTCATTTGGCCAAGAATGAACCTGAAGGCATATGCTGACACACCCCCGGAACCTTCAAAGAAAAGACCTCTTATTTTGCATTCACCAACAGCTAAAATTGCAAAGGGTACAGATTTCATTACAAAAGCTGTTGATGAATTGAAGAGCGAATTTGATTTTGATTTTCTTTTATTACATGGGATGGAGCGCACCGAGGTTTTATCTTATATGGAAAAGTGTGATGTTTTTATAGATCAGGTGATTTTGGGGATGTACGGTTTAGCTACTTGCGAGGCAATGTGTTTCGGAAAACCTGTTATGTGTTATTTGATGCCAGCTGTTATTCAGAATGGATTGCCCGAAGAGTGCCCGATTGTAAACACATCTGTCGAAGAAATAAAGAGTAATCTCAGATTATTACTAAAAGACTCTGAATTAAGATATGAACTTGGGCTCAAGAGCCGGAAGTATGCTGAAAAATATTTTGATTCATATAAAAATTCAGAAAGGTTAGTTGAGATATACAAACAAGTTATTTACAATCAATTGGCTGACAGTGGAAGGAATTAGAAGTTTAATCAAGGAGTCGTTTGCTTATGGGTTTGCAAATATTGTAAGTAGGTTTATTGGGTTTCTCCTGATGCCATTGTATACAAGAATCTTAACACCCGAAGACTATGGCGCGTTAAACGTAGTAAATATCACATTAATGCTTGCAACAATGTTCTCTGTCTTGGGACTAGATGGTGCAACACATGTTTTTTATTGGGAGAAGGAGGATATTGGGTATAGAAAAAAAGTGTTTTCAACTTGGCTTTGGACACAAGTGTTAGTTTGTTGTATTCTTATTGTTTTATTCTATTTAGTTTCTGATACGCTCTCAATATTGTTATTCTCATCGACTGAGTATAGTGCTCTTTTCAGAATTTCCTCGTTGATTTTAATAACTGGAATACTTCCGTCAATAGTGATAAATTGGTTAAGAGTGAAAAGAAAGCCCTGGAGTACTACTTGGTATTCACTGTTAATGAGTTTAATTACAATTGGATTGAATATCTGGTTTATTGCTTACAAAGGGTGGGGTATACAGGGTTTTTTTTGGGCGCAGATTATTAGTGGCTTGATAATGACAATTTTAGGAGTTGCAATAATGAAGGATTGGTTATTGTTTAATTTTTTTGATATTTCTTTATTGAAATTAATGTTGAAATATTCTTTGCCAATGATCCCTACCCCAATTGCATTTTGGGTTTTAAATTTTGCAGGAAGTTATTTTATACAGGTTTTGTACGGCGAATCAGAAGTTGGTTTATATCAGACTGGATCTACAATTGCAAGTATAATGTTGCTTATAGTAAGTTCTTTCACTCAGGCTTGGGGTCCATTTGCAATGTCTATAAAAGAGCAAAAAAATGCAAAAGATATCTATGCTAAAGTTTTAGTACTCTACACAGTTGTTTCTGGAATGTTGGCGTCATTTATTGGGATTTTCTCAAATGAGATATTAATGTTAATGACTACAACAGCATACCTGGAGGCTCATTATGTTACGGGTATTCTTGTTTTTAATTCAGTGTTGACTGGAATGAATTTTATTGCGGCATTGGGCCTTAATATTAATAAAAATATGAAGCCATATTCCGCAGCCATATTTAAAGGTGCGCTGATTAACTTAATTCTGTATTATCCGGTTATTTTATTTTGGGGAAAAGAAGGTTCTGCTGTCCTTACGCTTTTGTCTAGTTTGGTTGTTTGTGTATGGATTTTTTACGCAGCAAACAAGGTGTACCCAATAAAGTATAGATATGTTGATTGTATTCTTGTATTCACTCTTTTTATTACGGGGGTAGGGGTAGCGAAAATTTTCAGCTTCAACTATTTTTATGAAAATTTACTATTTAAGGGGTTGATTTTTTTCACTATTGCTTTCCTTGTACTCTATTTTACCTATAAGCATTTTATAAATTACAGATCCGTAACTGCCAATAATTAAGTTATGCATGTTTTTCATATACCATCGTGGTTTCCAAATCGACATGAAAAACTTTCTGGTATTTCTAGTGAGAACCTGATACGGTGTATTTCTGATTTGTATCCGGATGTCCTGAACTCTGTGAGTTTAATTCAAGAAAGTTCGTACAGGTGGTTATTAAAAGACTCAAATTTGCTTAAGGAAATTTGGCAGTATTTATTTGCCAGTAAGAAAGTTGTACTACATAAGGAAGGAAAGAATCTTAATTACTTATACGCGCCTAAATCTATTGTTTATTCAAATCAGCTTGGTTTTAATGAGTGGGAGCATGATTATAATTTTCATAAACGAAATTTGGAATTTTGTATAAGAAACTTTGGGAAGCCTGACATAATACACGCACAAGTTGCTTACACAGGAGGATATTGCGCTTATCGCTTGCATCAGGAATTTAATATTCCATACATAATTACTGAAAGATATGCTCCGTTCCCGCATCCATCATTTTCTCAGAACGGAAAATTAGTAACTAATGTTTTAACTCCTTTAGAAGAAGCAATGAAGGTTGTTTCTGTAAGTCCTGCATTTGCAAAAGTAATTTCCGATTGTACGGGAAGAGAAGTTTTAGCGATACCAAATTTTTTGGATGAAAATTTCTTTAAACCAGCTAGTGATCCTGTTAGTACAACTGACTTTGTTTTTGGCACGCTGGCCGTAACTTATGAACCCCGGAAAGGGATAGATCTGTTATTAAAAGCAATTAGGAAATTAAAGGATAGAAAAATTAACGTGAAGTTTAAAATTGGGGGAGGAAATAAGGATAACGATTACATAAATTTAAAAAAACTTGAAGACGAGTTACAGGTTTCTGATTATGTAGAATGGTTTGATAAAATTAACAGAGCTGACGTTGTTAAATTTATGCAATCATGTGATTGCTTTGTTATGCCAAGTTTAAGTGAGTCGTTTGGCACTGTTTATATTGAAGCAATTGCTTGTGGTAAGCCAGTAATAGCAACAAAATGCGGCGGCCCTGAAAGTATTGTAGATGATTCAATTGGTTTGCTCGTGAATGTTGGAGATGTTGATGATTTGGTTGATGCTTTAATACATATGATTGAACATAAAAGTGACTATTCTGAAGAAATTTGCCGGAACTACTTTCTGGATCATTTTTCTAAACAAGTAGTTACTAAACAGTATATGCATCTTTATAATAATGTTGTAAATAAATAAATTTTACTATGTGCGGTATTGCAGGGATTGTATCTATATATTCTGACCAGGTTCACACACAGAGATTGAAAGGTATGACAGATATACTTAGCCATAGGGGACCTGATGGCGAGGGTCAATGGATAAGTGATGACGGCCTTGTTGGACTTGGGCACAGACGTTTATCAATTATTGACTTGTCTGCTTCTGGCTCACAACCTATGCATTTTAGGAATAGATATACAATAACATTTAATGGAGAAATCTATAATTATATTGAATTGCGGGAATTGTGTTTGGGTCAGGGGTACGAATTTTTAACAAAAACGGATACAGAAGTTTTAATGGCTTTATATGATTGGAAAGGTGTTGATATGTTAAATCACCTGGATGGCATGTTTGCTTTTGCGATCTATGATTCCAGAAATAAGCAACTCTTTGCTGCGAGAGATAGATTTGGGGAAAAACCTTTTTATTATGCTGTTGATCAAGGTTCGAATTTCATATTCGCCAGCGAAATGAAGGCATTATGGGCAAGTGGTGTTAAAAGGGATGTGAATTATAAAATGTTATATAACTATCTGCAATTTGGATATATAACAAACCCAAATAATACAGCAGAAACATTTTTTAATACTATTTCTTTATTGCCTCAGTCGCATTACATTATTTTAAATACGGTAAACTTACAATTTAGCATTAAAAAATATTTTGATATTGATTACAGCTATCAGGATTATTCAATTACTGAAGATGAGGCTTCGAATAAATTTAAAGAACTTTTTTTCACTTCAGTTAGCAGGAGATTAAGAAGTGACGTGCCAATTGGCAGTAGTTTGAGTGGGGGGCTGGATAGTAGTGCCGTTGTTTGTACGATAGATCAACTGAATAAAGAAAAATCGGTTAAGCAAATTACTTTTTCAGCAGTTTTTCCGGGCTTTGAATATGATGAAAGCAAGTATATCAAGGAGGTGCTTTCTCAGTTAAATGTGGATGCTTATTTTACAACTCCGGATGCAAATACAATGCTCAGTGAGCTTCATAATGTATTTTATTATCACGAAGAACCATTTATTTCAACAAGTATGCTGGCCCAATATGAGGTTATGAAGCTTGCTAAAGAGAAGAATGTTACTGTACTCCTTGATGGACAAGGAGCTGATGAAATACTGGCTGGGTATCATCCTTTTTTTCAACAATATTTCCAGGAGCTTAAAGTGCGGGATAGAAGCAGATATGCTGTTGAACGCAGTGCGTATTTAAATTTGCATGGAGATAATAAAGCCAATCCGATACCTGGGGCAGACTATATTAGCAGCTTAAAAAAAATGACCGGGCCTTTCAAGGAGCCAATTAAAAATATGTATAATTGGTTTAAGCATAAGAAGAACCCGATTTTCAATAATGATTTTTTAGCAGAATATGCTGTGACAGGTATTATGATTGATAACCCTGCAAAAACGTTAAATCATGCACTATATAATTCGCTGAACTGGGGAATGACACAGTTATTAAGATATGGTGACAGAAGTAGTATGGCACATAGCAGAGAAGTAAGATTGCCCTTTTTAAATCATGAATTAGTTGAATTCATTTTTTCACTGCCCCCTGATTATAAAATCAGAAATGGTTGGACAAAGTATATTCAACGGAAAGCATTTGAAGGAATCGTTCCTGATTCAGTTACATGGAGGAAGGATAAAATCGGGTATGAGCCTCCGCAAAAATCATGGATGATGAAAAAAGAAGTACAAGATGAAATAATGGGCTATCGGGAATTATTAGTTAAAGAGGGTGTCTTGAATAAGCATCTTTTACGTAAAGGAATTCAGCCTGCAAGGCCTTCAGAGTCTAATGATGGAAGTTGGCAACACTGGATGGCTGGTATTTTGTTAGCAGGTAAGTAAAGTTTTTTCAATAGTAATTTAAAACTTTGTAATGTGTGGGATTGCAGGATTTATTAGCGCTGATTCAACGAAGTTGAATATAGATATCCTCCGGAGTATGTCCGACCGTATCGCACACCGCGGTCCGGACGGAGAAGGACAATGGATCAGTTCCGACGGCCGGACCGGACTGGCACACCGCAGGCTCTCTATCATTGACCTGAGTGATGCAGGTAAACAGCCGATGCATTACCAGGACCGCTATACGATCACCTTTAATGGTGAAATTTATAATTATGTGGAATTGCGGGAGCGCTGTGTAAAGCAGGGTTACCAATTCAGTTCCCATACCGATACCGAAGTGATCATGGCCCTCTATCACTGGATGGGGCCGGATTGCCTGCAGCTGTTTGACGGAATGTTTGCCTTTGCCTTGTATGATGCACAGGAAAAAACCGTGTTTGCCGCACGCGATCGTTTCGGCGAAAAGCCTTTTTATTATAGTTATATCCCCGGACAGTCGCTGGCATTTGCCAGTGAAATGAAAGCCTTATGGGCGGCCGGTATCCCCCGGGAGATCAATCAGCGGATGCTGTATAATTATATGGCTTTTAAATACCTGGATAACCCTTCTGATTATAGTGAAACATTTTTCAACGGTATCACCCGCCTCCCGCACTCACACTATCTGTTGATCAATACCCAAACGCTAACCATTAAGACCGAACGCTACTGGGATATCAAAAAGGATTATACCGATCACACGATTACCGAAGAAAAAGCAACAGAAAAATTCCGGGAACTTTTTTATACCTCAGTCAGCCGGCGTCTCCGGAGTGATGTACCGGTGGGCAGCAGCCTGAGCGGGGGACTGGACAGCAGTGCCGTCGTGGCGGTGATTGATGACCTGAATAAAAGTAAATCCATCCGGCAGAGTACTTTTTCAGCCATTTTCCCCGGGTTTGAAAAAGATGAAAGCCACTATATAAATATGCTGCTCTCCGGTCTGAATGTGGATCCGCATTTTGTGGCACCGGATGCGGATACCATGCTGAAAGAACTGGGAAACTGTTACTATCATCAGGAAGAACCTTTTGGCTCTGCCAGTATCCTGGCGCAGTATGAAGTGCAAAAGCTGGCGAAACAAAATAATGTTACCGTATTGCTGGATGGACAGGGAGCCGATGAGATACTGGCCGGTTACCACCCTTTTTATAGCGCCTTTTTTAAAGAACTGCAGCGCACGAATAAACCGCTTTACCAGAAAGAAGTACAGGCCTACCAGAATTTTTTCCAGCACAGCCGCATCAATCCGGTACCGCCGAAGGACCTTAAATACTATATCCGGAAAATGGGCGGACCAGTGAAAGATGGCCTGAAAAAACTCCATGGCTATTACAGGCATTATACCGATCCGCAGTTTACCGGGGATTTTTATCACAGTTATCGCAGCAGCCAGTTTATCTTTCCGCATTCTACCAACACCCTCAATGAGGCCCTGTACAATAGCGTGAATGAGGGAATGACGCAATTACTCCGCTATGCAGACCGTAACAGTATGGCCCATAGCCGGGAAGTGCGGCTGCCCTTTCTGTCACATGAATTGGTGGAGTTTTTATTCAGTCTGCCCGCGGAAATGAAGATTCATAACGGCTGGACCAAATATATTCAGCGCAAAACCTTTGAGCCTCTGTTGCCA
>CAUJFJ010000070.1 GCA_963169675.1 Bacteroidota bacterium | reverse complement strand
AGTCACAGCATCAGAATATGCAACATTCACAGAGGCATTGGTTTCAAATGATTCTGAGAGATTGCAGCAGGCTGCTTTCAGAAGTTCTTTTTGAGTCACCTGCTCCACATTCAAAGGCATAATTGTGGATATCATGGTTGCATCTTGTCGGCCTTCAATAGTGACTTCATTGAGCTCGACCGACCGGGCGAGAAATATCTTAACTGGATTGATATTTTCTATAACGAGCGTATCAGCTTTGTATCCGATATAGCTAACTATGACAGTAACAGGGTAATTTTGTGATACAGTCAATTCAAAATCACCTTCGGCACCGGTCACAGTTCCGATTCCAGATCCAACTAACAAAACGGTAGCACCCGGAAGTGGAATTCTTTCAATTTTTGTAGAGCCCTTTTCAAATACAGATCCTTTAATTATTGCAGATTGGCCAACAACAGTATTAAAGATTCCTATACAGAACCCACAAAGTAAGCATATAAACAGTCTTATTTTTTTCATGAAACTTGGTTTTAAACGTAAAAAAATCACACCAGGTTGTACACCGGTAGAGAATTGGTTTAAAACAAGCTCAAATCAACAAACTTTGGAATTCTATGAAAATGGGTTCAGAACATAATCCGGAAGTATAGGCAGATGGAACGCGATTGCATTCAAAAGAAATACAGGATTCAGGATAAAACTGAAAAAGTTCAAGCAAAGCCAAGATTGCCGGGATTGGGGCGGTCAACACAGGTTGAGTGGTTGAGGTAATTTCAGACTTAAAAACAGCGATTTTATTACTGCAACAAGATTCATCTGCAGCTTGTTCAGTTGAACAACAAGAATGCAGATCTGCAGATTCGTCCTCACAAGGAACCTTTTCCATTCCGGTAAGGGCCATTTTGCAAATGTGAGTAACCTGAGCAATTCCAACGGATGAAACCAGAATTACCAAAACAAGCAATACCGAAAGAAATCGTCGGGACATATTTGGAAATTTCAGTGAATTAATAGGGTTGATTTTTCAGGATTTACGCAAAAATAGAAATTTCAGGTGAAGAAAACATGAATGCTAGTATGCTATTAGCCCTCAATGTTATAAATTTGTTGCCTACAATCCAGTTGAATTTATAAAACGTTAATTTTCAATACTATAAGAACTTATGAGCACAATTGCAGCAATACGGGCAAGAGAAATTCTTGATTCGAGAGGTAATCCAACAGTTGAAGTAGAAGTAATTACCAGCAATGGTATCTTAGGTCGGGCTGCCGTTCCATCGGGAGCATCAACCGGGGCACATGAAGCGGTAGAATTGCGGGATAATGATAAAAAGAGATATCTCGGCAAAGGGGTTTTAAAAGCTGTGAATAACATAAATACCTCAATTGCAGAAGAATTGCAAGGGGTCAACATATTTGCCCAAACGGCTATCGACAAAATAATGATCGAGCTGGACGGGACGGAAAACAAATCGAAATTAGGAGCAAATGCCATTTTAGGTGTTTCACTGGCGGCTGCTAAGGCTGCAGCTGATGAAATCGGATTGCCTTTGTTTCGTTACATCGGGGGTGTAAATGCCAATGTATTACCGGTGCCCTTGATGAACATTTTAAATGGAGGAGCACATGCCGACAACAGCATCGATTTTCAGGAATTCATGATTGTACCTTCAGGTGCATCCACTTTTTCAGAGTCATTGCGCATGGGAACAGAGGTATTTCATGCATTAAAAAAAGTTTTGAAAGACAAAGGTTATTCTACCAATGTGGGAGACGAAGGTGGTTTTGCACCAAATATTAAATCGAATCCCGAAGCCATTGAAATTGTGCTTAAGGCAATTGAGAGTGCAGGCTATAAACCGGGGCATGATGTATTTATCGCCATGGATGCGGCAACGACAGAAATGTATGATGAAAAAACCGGAATGTATACTTTCCACAAATCCAGTGGTGAAAAACTTAGCAGTTCCGATATGGTAGGATTTTGGAAAGAATGGGTGAATAAATATCCTATTGTTTCCATCGAAGATGGTTTAGCTGAAGATGACTGGGCAGGATGGCAAGCATTGACTGCAGCGATTGGAAATACTACTCAGTTAGTAGGAGATGATTTGTTTGTAACCAATGTAAAACGTTTACAGCGAGGCATTCACGAAAAATCTGCTAATTCAATCTTGGTTAAAGTAAACCAGATTGGATCGTTAACTGAAACAATTAACTCAGTTGACATGGCCAAAATGAATTCTTTCACGACCATTATGAGCCATAGATCAGGAGAAACTGAAGACAGCACAATTGCAGATTTGGCTGTGGCTTTAAATACCGGACAAATCAAAACCGGTTCTGCTTCCCGATCAGACAGGATTGCAAAATACAATCAGTTACTGCGAATTGAAGAGTCGTTGGGTGATATGGCTGTATTTCCGGGTAAATCGGGTAAATTCATGAACAGGTAAGCCATGTCCTCAGATAAAAACAATCCTGATATTCCGGAAGAAGAATCCGGGGAAAGCCAGGAGCCGGAAATCATTGATGAAAGCACGGGTAGTCACTCCGGGCGGAAACGTCGGCGCATCAGAATCCGAAAACGCATCCGCATTAAGAAAAAACCCAGCGCCAAGAAAAAAGCAATGAAAATTGCAGAAAAAGCGTTTTGGACGCTGATTGTAATTGGCTTTGTTATCAGTTTGATTATTATGATAGTTGAATTGGACATTAAGGATGAAAAATTCAAGCAAAAGCGAACAAAACCGGTTCCAATCAAAGGATATTAAACAATTCGAAAAGTGCAAAAGTTTAATTGATATTCATTTGCATTTTGCCTTCATGGATCGTAATTTCGCAAGCTATAATATAGACAGAATAAAGAAAATCAATTTTCAGTGCCGATTAGTATAAAATGGACAAATTAAAAGACAAATTTGCTTCGAAAGCCATGCCGATGGCCGAGCAAACCAGGAAGCTGGTGAAGGAACACGGAGAAATCGTACTTGGTCAATATACCATAGAACAGGTTTATTCCGGCATGAAAGGCATGATCGGAATGATCACGGAAACATCCAAACTTGATGCAGAAGAAGGTATCCGGTTCAGAGGTTATTCGATTCCTGAATTAAGAGAGAAGCTGCCAGTTTCGAAAGAAGGTCCGGAGCCATTGCCGGAAGGAATATTTTATTTATTGCTTACCGGTGAAATCCCGACTCTTGAAGAGGTCATCAACGTTAATAACGAATGGATGAAGCGTGCGAACGTCCCAAAGCACGTTTTCGATATGTTGGATATGCTTCCAGCAAAAACGCATCCAATGACTCAGTTTAGCATGGCCATCATGGCATTGCAAACCGAATCAGTTTTTGCCCAAAAGTATCGTGAAGGGATGAATAAAAAGGAATACTGGGATCCAATGTACGAGGACATCATGAACCTGATTGCCCGACTGCCCAGAATTGCTGCATACATCTATAGAAAAACCTACAAAGACGGAATTCATATTGAACCTAATCCGAAATTAGATTGGGCAGGCAATTTTGCACACATGCTTGGCTATGAAGCACTCGACTTCCGCAAACTCATGCGTTTGTATCTAACGATCCATGTCGATCACGAAGGCGGTAACGTTTCAGCGCACACAACACACCTGGTTGGTTCTGCATTAAGCGATGCCTATCTCTCACTTGCTGCCGGAATGAACGGACTTGCCGGTCCGCTGCACGGATTAGCAGCTCAGGAAGTTGCCAGATGGATTCTGGATTTACGAGAAGAATTTAATGGTGTTCCAACTAAGGAACAAATAGCCGAATTCATTAAGAAAACTTTAGCCGAAGGACGGGTGATTCCGGGATATGGACATGCTGTTTTAAGAAAAACAGATCCACGATATACAGCTCAGCAGGAGTTTGCAAAGGCTAATATGGCTGATGATGAACTTTTCAAAATTGTACAATTGCTGTATGAAGTAACACCTGAGATTCTGAAAAGTACCGGCAAGATTAAAAACCCATGGCCAAATGTGGATGCACATTCAGGGATTTTGCTGATTCATTATGGATTGACAGAATACGACTTTTACACTGTATTGTTTGGTGTCTCACGGGCAATCGGAGTATTAACTTCCTTGCTTTGGGATCGGGCACTGGGAGTTCCAATCGAGCGCCCCGGTTCAGTCACTACCGAATGGATTTTAAATAAGATTAAGAAAGAAACATCAGAAGCAGAAGCAAAAGCATAAAACGAAAGGCAGGAATTTCCTGCCTTTTTTCTTAGACAGATTATTCTAATTGATTTTTCTATTGCATGCTGAACATTCAATTATTTCTTGCGGAGTTCTGGCATTAAATTAAACCAATAGTGATTCTTCTTTGTTAGATAGAAACAAATAAATAAATCGTGGCTTATAAAAATTTAAAACATTTCATAGATACACTGGAGTCGGCTGGAGAACTGGTTCGTATTCGGGAATATGTTAATCCGCATCTGGAAATAACAGAAATCACCGATCGGGTTTCCAAGCAATACGGACCGGCATTATTATTTGAAAATACAGGCTATAAATTCCCCTTGCTGATTAATTCAATGGGAACCGAAAATCGAATGGCAATGGCTCTTGGAGTAGAAAAGCTTGATGATATTTCAGAACAAATTGAGTCCCTTTTCAAAACGTTTACTTCTCCTAAAAATAATTTCCTTGATAAATTAAAACTGCTTCCTCAACTTGGAGAAGTTGCTTCGTGGATGCCAAAACAAATTAGTGGAAAAGGAGCATGTCAGGAAGTCGTTATGAGTGATCCTGATATCACACAATTTCCTGTTCTTACCTGCTGGCCGGAAGATGGTGGTCCTTTTATAACGTTACCGGTGATCCAAACCAAGGACCCTATAACCGGCATTCGAAATGTAGGGCTTTACCGTATGCAGGTATTCGATAAAGTCACAACCGGAATGCACTGGCACAGGCATAAAGTTTCGGCACGTCATTTTAACGAATATAAGAAACTAAAGCAAAGAATGCCGGTAGTTATTTCATTGGGTGGAGATCCGGCATACACCTACTGCGGCACGGCTCCATTGCCGGATGGCGTTGATGAGTTTATGCTGGCCGGATTTATCCGCAAAAAGCGGGTTGAACTCGTAAAATGCATTACTCAGGATATGTATGTGCCTGCCGATGCCGACATCATTATTGAGGGCTATGTTGATCCAGAGGAAGATTTTATACTTGAAGGTCCGTTTGGAGATCATACCGGTTATTATTCACTGACCGATTATTATCCAAAATTTCATATAACCGCAATCACACATCGTAAGGATGCTGTGTATCCGGCAACCATTGTTGGTATACCACCACAGGAAGATGCCTGGATAGGTAAAGCTACTGAGCGGATTTTTCTGGCTCCAATCAAAATGACAATGGTTCCTGAAATCATTGATATGATACTTCCTGTTGAAGGGGTATTTCACAATCTGGTGATTGTAAAAATCAGAAAAGAATATCCGGGTCAGGCATTGAAAGTAATGAATTCACTTTGGGGTGCCGGACAAATGATGTTCACTAAAATGATGATTGTGGTTGATGAACATGTTAACATACATAATCAACTGGAAGTAGCCAAATATATTTCAGAAAACACAGATCCGTTCAGTGATTTCACTTTCTCTCAGGGACCTACTGATGTATTGGACCATTCTTGTTCAAGGATGGCCTTTGGAGGGAAAATGGGACTCGATGCTACGAAAAAATTACCTGAAGAAATTCAGTCAGCAGCAAATTACCTTGCTGTTTCATCTTCCGGAATTGATAAGACCCAAATTCAAGCTTCTTTTCCAGAGATAAAAGCTATAAATGACAGTTTGCTTTCATTAGGAATTTCGATGGTATTTATAGCAGTTGAGAAGAATAAACGAAATCATATTCGTGACTTAAGCGCACAAATCTTTCAAAATACCAATTTTAATAAAGTAAAAGTGGCCATTTTCCTGGAACACACCTTGGAAGTGGATGATATTGCTGATGCTGTATGGCGTTTTGCAAATAATGTGGATCCAAGACGTGATCACTTTGTTTACAAAGATGAAACCGGAACAGGGGTCAACCACATTGCATTTGATGGCACTCGCAAAACGAAAGAACATGATGGATTTGAAAGAGACTGGCCGAATATTCTTGCTTCCGATGAAAAAACAATATCAAGAATAGATGAAATTTGGGATAAACTTGGTTTAGGGCCTTTTGTGATTTCTCCATCTTTAAAATATCGCAAGCAACTCTACAAAGGCGGAGCGGTTGTTTCAGAATAACTGAAGTTTAAAAATACTGAGGAAAATCGCTTTTCAAGATAAAGTCGCATGACCTCCTCCTACTATACTGCTGATTATTAAGTCATTATGTCAATTTTGATAAACTGACACAGGTCATACTTCATTTTTTGTTACCAAGGTAGTTTTGCAGTACATCAAACTACCAGGAGATGCAGATTTCAGAGCCAACCCGAATCATTGACAAAGATTCGTTGACATGTTACCATTGTGGTGAACCATGTAAAGAAGAGACCATAGCCGCACATGAAAAATCTTTTTGCTGTGCCGGATGTAAATTGGTCTATGAAATTTTAGAGGAAAACAACCTTTGCAATTACTATCAGCTGAATGAAACTCCGGGAAGCACTTTAACAAAAAAAGCATCCACAGCCAGGTATGATTTTCTGGATGATGAAAAAGTCAAGCAGCAATTAATATCGTTCACTGATGGTACAACCACGAATATCACACTTTTCATACCACAGATTCACTGCAGTTCCTGCTTATGGCTGCTGGAACATTTTTACAAACTGGATTCCGGAGTAAAACGAAGCACCGTAAATTTCCTGAAGCGGGAAGTTAACTTCATTTTTAATGAACAAGAAACAAGTTTAAAAAAAATAGCAACACTATTAAATCAGATTGGATATGCACCGCATTTCAGTCTTGATAATCTTGAAAACAAAAAAAAGCCCCTTTCTAATCGCAAAGTTTATTATAAATTAGGTGTTGCATTTTTCTGTTTTGGGAACATTATGCTATTGAGTTTCCCGGAATACTTTGGATTAAGTGATGTATTTGAAAAAGAATTCCGTGATCTTTTTGCCTATCTCAATCTGTTGTTATCGTTACCTGTATTACTGTATGCCGATACCGACTTTTTCAAATCAGCCTGGGCAGGAATTCGTCAGGGAAGATTGAATATGGATTTCCCCATTTCACTGGGAATTATAGTGATGTACAGCAGGAGTCTTTATGAAATATTATCAGGAACCGGTGCCGGATATATGGACACTTTTGCTGGATTAATTTTCTTCATGCTAACAGGAAGACTATTCCAAAATAAGAGTTACGAAAAATTATCCTTTGAACGCGATTACAAATCTTATTTTCCGGTATCCATTACAGTTATCGAAAACGGAAATGAAACCACACGTGCTGTATCTGATATTAAGCCCGGGGCAAGAATATTGGTAAGAAACGAAGAATTGATTCCTGCAGATGCAGTGCTTTTAAAAGGTGAAGGTAACATTGATTATAGCTTTGTAACAGGCGAAAATATTCCGGTTGCAAAAAAATCGGGGGATCGCATTTATGCCGGAGGCAAACAAGTTGGAGCAACCATAGAATTGGAAGTGTTGCATGAAGTTTCGCAAAGCAGGTTAACGCAGTTGTGGAATGAGAGCACCTTAAAACAACAAGATGCAAGCGAAATAAATTCAGTAGTCGACAAAGTCAGTAAGGTATTCACCATAGTGGTCATTTTCATAGCTATTGCTGCTGGACTTTGGCATATTTTCTCCAATGATATGCCAAAAGGGTTAAATGCATTCACTGCTGTTCTTATTATTACCTGTCCCTGTGCCTTAGCACTCTCCTACCCTTTTACTTTAGGAAATGCGATCAGAATACTGGGGAATCAGAAATTCTATTTAAAAAATACGCAAGTCATTGAGAAATTAGCTGCAATTGATACCATTGTATTTGACAAAACTGGGACCATTACAGTTGCAGGAGCAGCAGATGTAAATTACATAGGCACTCCCCTTTCTCAAAACCAGATCAATTCCATATATTCATTAGCAACCAATTCAACCCATCCCCTTTCGCGAGTTCTTGCCGATCATTTAAAAACTGCTGAAAGAATAAAGATATATGATTTTGCAGAAATTCCGGGAAAGGGCCTCGGAGCTACTATTGATGGGATAAGGTATAAAATAGGATCAGCAAGTTATACCTGTAATGAAAACAAAATCCACAATGGAATTGAGGACAATGCAACAAAAGTTTTTATTGCTGCAGGAGATGAAAAACCTGGTTATTTTATTTTCAGAAACAATTACAGACCTGGACTTGCTGAAACCATAACACAGTTAAGCGAGCAAAAGCAACTTCATTTACTATCAGGAGATAATGATTCAGAAAGAAATAATCTGGAATTGTTTTTTGGAAAAAATGGAAATATGCATTTCAGACAAACACCTGCAGACAAGCTTAATTTTATTGCGAATCTTCAAAACCGAAAACAAAATGTAATGATGTTGGGCGATGGGCTGAATGACGCCGGTGCATTAAGGCAAAGTAATGCCGGGATAGCAGTTTCGGATAATATCAACAATTTTTCACCGGCCTGTGACGGAATTTTGGATGCCAATGCTTTTAAGAAAATTCCATCATTTCTAAAATTTTCATCTACGTCAATGAAAATAATCTATGTGAGTTATACCATATCGTTGCTTTATAACTGCATAGGGATCTGGTTTGCTGTACACGGAAATTTATCACCCTTGTTTGCGGCTATCATAATGCCATTAAGTACGGTAACAATTATTCTTTTCACTACACTAAGCAGCACAATCGCAGCCCGTTACCACAACCTTACAGATTGACATTCAATAATATACACAAGGATTACAAATTCATGACAAAAGTCACTTTCCTTATTGACAAGCATCATATCCTGCCCCAACGTGTAAAAGTAATTTTGAGCCACTTACCAAACCAGGAATAAAATGAGTGCACTTTTTTTACTAATCGGAATCAGTTTAATTGTGGCAACTGGATTTCTAATAGCTTTTATTTGGTCGGTCCGAAAGGGACAATACGAAGATGAATACACACCATCGGTACGCATGTTACTTGATGATGAAATAAGCAATAAAGAAGAACAAAAACCCTGACACATAACTTTATGGAATTACAAAAGTTTTATTACGACAACAAGATCGTCAGAAATTTCGCCTTTGCGACAATAATCTGGGGATTTGTAGGAATGTTAGTTGGACTCATAGCAGCGATCCAACTCATTTGGCCGTTCTTTAATTTCGAACTGCCTTACACTACATTCGGACGAATTCGTCCATTGCATACAAATGCGGTAATTTTTGCATTTGTGGGGAACGGAATATTTATGGGGTTGTATTACTCGCTACAACGATTATGCAAGGCCCGTATGTTTAGTGATTTGTTAAGCACTATAAATTTTTGGGGCTGGCAATTAATTATTGTAGCAGCAGCTGTCACACTTCCTTTAGGAATTACGACGGGTAAAGAATATGCTGAATTGGAATGGTTCATTGATATTGCTATTACTTTATTGTGGGTAGTATTCGGTATCAACATGATGGGAACCATTATAAAGAGAAGAGAGAAGCATTTGTATGTTGCTATCTGGTTTTATATCGCAACCTTTGTTACAGTAGCTGTTCTTCACATAGTAAACTCATTTGAAATTCCGGTCACTCTTTTCAAAAGTTACTCTATGTATGCAGGAGTTCAGGATGCATTAGTACAATGGTGGTACGGGCACAATGCAGTTGCATTCTTCCTTACAACTCCATATTTGGGACTAATGTATTACTTCGTGCCAAAGGCAGCAAACCGGCCGGTATACTCCTATAGATTGTCGATTATTCACTTCTGGGCACTGATCTTTTTATATATCTGGGCAGGTCCACACCACTTGCTTTACACCGCATTACCTGATTGGGCACAATCACTGGGAACAGTTTTCTCTGTAATGCTTATTGCTCCATCCTGGGGAGGTATGATAAACGGATTGTTGACTTTGCGTGGTGCATGGGATAAGGTTCGCGAAAGCATCGTTCTTAAATTTATGGTAGTTGCAGTTACAGCTTATGGTATGTCGACTTTCGAAGGTCCGATGTTATCATTAAAAAATGTAAATGCAATCAGTCACTTCACTGATTGGACCATTGCTCACGTTCACATTGGAGCATTAGGATGGAATGGCTTCCTTACATTTGGTATGCTGTACTGGTTACTTCCAAAAATTTTCCGTACAGAGCTTTATTCTAAAAAACTTGCAGGCTTCCATTTCTGGATTGGAACCATTGGAATTTTATTTTATGCTATTCCACTATACTGGGCAGGTTTCACCCAAAGTTTAATGTGGAATGAATTTACAGATGATGGATTCCTGAAATATCCTAACTTCCTGGAAACAGTAACACAAATTGTTCCTATGTACCAGTTGCGTGTTGTGGGAGGATCACTATACCTTATCGGAGTGATAGTGATGATGTATAACCTGTTCAAGACAGCTGCTTCAGGAAATTTACTTGCTAATGAAGAAGCAGAAGCTCCAGCATTAGTTAGTCAGAAAGCACTTCACAATCCAGGTGAACACTGGCACCGTAAATTAGAAAGAAAACCAATGATGATGTTAGTCATCAGTTTGATTGTGATTTTAATTGGTGGAATAATTGAAATGGTTCCAACCTTCATGATAAAATCAAACATACCTACTATTAGTAGTGTGAAACCATACACTCCACTTGAACTTGAAGGTCGCGATATCTATATTCGGGAAGGCTGTTACAACTGTCACTCCCAGATGGTTCGTCCATTCCGTTCCGAAACTGAAAGATATGGAGAGTATTCTAAAGCAGGTGAATTCGTATACGATCATCCATTCCAATGGGGATCAAAACGTACAGGACCGGATTTACATCGGGTAGGTCAGAAATATCCTGATTCATGGCATTTCAACCACATGGAAGATCCAACCAGTATGTCACCAGGTTCATTGATGCCATCATATCCATGGTTAATTGAGGACGAGCTGAATATTACCAATACACCGGCAAAAATACGGGCGATGCAAACCCTTGGTGTTCCTTACAATGAAGGTTATGACCAACAAGCAGTAGCTGACTTGAAAAAACAAGCTGAAGCTATAACTTCTAATCTGGCTAAAGATGGAATTGAAATCATGAGTGATCGTGAGATCGTAGCCTTAATTGCGTATTTACAGAGACTGGGAACAGATATCAAAGCACAACCTAAAACTGCTGAGAAATGAAATTTATAAACTACCTGGAATCAATCTCCGGAATAGGAGTATTTCCAATGATATCGCTCTTATTGTTCTTTGTTTTCTTCACTTTACTTGGTCTCAAAGTATATATGATGGACAAAAACACATTAGACACAATGAATCATCTTCCATTAGATGATGATGGAACAACACAACAAAAATAAAGCAAGCCGTAACACTTATAAAAACAGATTATGAAAAATAAATTCTTCACCACCATACTGTTTCTGGTTTCCAGCACTGCTGTTATGGCACAGGAAACTGGTCCTGTTGCTCAGAAAGCCTCAGAAACGCTTCCTAAAATAATGACCGATCCTTTGAACTTCATCATTGCATTTTCGTTTTTGGTGATGATTGGAGCCATACTTGTGTTGATGCGGGTAATAAGAATTCTCACAGATGAATTAGCTCCTAAGAAAATTGTTACACCAGAGCCCGGACAAGTAACAGAAGCTGCTGTTAAAAAACCTTCCTTCTGGTCAAAATTAGGACAGAGTTTTAACGATGCTGTTCCTGTAGAAAAAGAAGCAGATGTATTGCTTGACCATAACTATGATGGAATTAAAGAATTGGATAACAACCTGCCACCCTGGTGGAAATATGGATTCTATCTTACCATCATATTTGCTGTGATTTATATGGTAGATTATCATGTTGTAGGAGCCGGAAATGTTCAGTTAGATGAATATAACGCACAATTAGCAGAAGCTGAACTACAGAAAGCAGAAAGATTAAAACTTGTTGCCAATAATGTTGATGAATCAACCGTGACATACCTGACTGAAGAAACAGCTATTGCCAACGGAAATAAAATTTATGTTGACAAATGTTTAGTATGCCATGGAAAGGCAGGAGAAGGAATTGTTGGTCCTAACTTAACAGATGAATACTGGATTCATGGTGGTGCTGCCGGAGATATCTTTAAAACAATTAAATATGGTGTTCCAAGTAAAGGAATGCTGGCATGGCAGGGACAACTAACACCTGTTCAAATACAGGAAGTGACTAGCTTCATTCATACTTTAAAAGGCACCAAGCCAGCAAATGCAAAAGCACCTCAGGGTGATTTGTATACAGAAGTAAGTACAACTGCTGCACCAACTGATAGTGCATCAACAAGTGTAACAGACAGTACTGCAACAGCTGTAAACTAAGAGAGAACCATAAGATATTAATAACATCAGGATGAGTGATAACCGGATTGTGGAGAAGATGGAAAAAGAGAAGTCGTTTAGAGATTCCGTTTCAACAATAGATGAAAAAGGGAAAAGAGTATGGATCACGCCGCAAAAACCTGCGGGAAGGTATTACGAAGCCCGTAAATGGGTTAGTTATGGCTGCCTGGCCATACTCTTTTTAATCCCCTTTATAAAAGTAAATGGAAATCCTTTACTTCTGTTAAATGTTCTGGAGCGAAAATTCATAATTTTCGGACTTATTTTCTGGCCTCAGGACTTTTTCCTTTTCGGTTTGACTATGCTGACCTTTGTAGTCTTTATTGTTTTATTCACATCTATTTTTGGTCGTTTGTGGTGTGGATGGACTTGTCCGCAAACTGTTTTCATGGAAATGGTATTTCGCAGAATCGAATACCTGATTGAAGGTGATGCCAATCAGCAAAAAGCGCTAAACAAATCGGAATGGACATCAGAAAAAATAACTAAAAAGACTGTTAAACATGTAATTTTTTATGTCATTTCATTTATTATTGCGAATACTTTTCTTGCCTATATAATTGGAATTGATGAATTATATAAAATAGCCACTGAACCAATCGGTCAACACACAAGTGGCTTTCTGGCAATTTTGATATTTTCAGGAGTATTCTATGGTGTTTTTGCTCACTTCAGAGAACAGGTTTGTCTGGTAGTATGTCCTTATGGTCGTCTACAGGGAGTATTACTTGACAAAAACTCAATTGTAGTTGCTTATGACTATGTTAGAGGAGAGCCAAGAAAGCACCTCAAGAAAAATGAAGAACGCAGGGCTGGTGACTGTATTGATTGCCATCAGTGCGTTAAGGTATGTCCAACCGGCATCGATATCAGAAATGGAACCCAATTAGAATGTATAAACTGCACTGCCTGCATTGATGCCTGTGATCATATTATGGACAGTGTTAATTTACCAAAAGGACTTATCAGATATGCAAGTGAAGATGGCATAGCCACAAAAAAGCCCTTAAGGTTTACAACCAGAATTGCCCTTTACACAGGACTGCTTACAATACTGTTAATAGGTTTGGGAACAGGTATTGCATTACGTTCCGATACTGAAACCACCATATTAAGAACTCCCGGCATGTTATTTCAAAAACAACCCGATGGCACTATCAGTAATTTATATAACTTTAAAATTGTAAACAAAACTACAGAAGACTTCCCACTTGAATTTAAACTGGAAGGATTGAACGGGAATATAAAAATAGTCGGCGATAGTGACCTGAAGGCGAACAATCAGGCAATCACAGAAGGAGAGTTCTTCATCATTGTTGATCCATCTGAAATAAAGCAACGGAAAACAAAAATTAAAGTAATTGTTTACAGTGGTGAAAATAAAATTGAAACTGTAAAAACCAGCTTCATGGGTCCAGGAGGTAAACATCAAACTGAAGAACATAAAGAAAATAAAGAACACAAAGAAAATAACGAACATAAAGAACATTAAATTGAACTAATATTTTTAACACTAAATAAAATGAAAATAAGCTGGGGATATCGTGTAATGTTTCTGTATGTAGGATTTGCAGGATTAATAATATACTTCGTAACAAGAAGCATGAATGAAAAAGTAGATCTGGTAACACCTGACTACTATGCACAGGAATTAAAATTCCAGGACAAAATAGAAAGTATAAATCGTAACAATGAGCTTACCTCGGCATTAAGCATTGACTATTCTGATGCAGGCATAATCATAACCTACCCTAGCGACCTGCAAAACAAAACAATTACCGGTGCAATTAATATATTCCGCCCTTCGGATAAATCAAAAGACCAGACTATTGAAATTACTCCTGATAAGGAAATGAAACAGATTATAAACACAACTTCTTTATCAAAAGGTATGTACCGTATTAAAGTTGATTACGAAGTTGATGGTTCCGGATATTACTCAGAAAAACAAATAGTAATCCGATAGTTATGTTCAGTTTAACCTCTCTGGCAATTGGCTTCTTAGGCAGCTTTCATTGTGTCACCATGTGTGGACCAATAGCTTTGGCTTTATCGGGCGGAGGTGAAAATAATTTAAAATTTCTTGCAGGTAGATCAGTTTACAATTTAGGAAGAATAGTAACTTACGGCATACTAGGTTTATTAGCTGGACTTGCCGGCCATACCTTACTCATGGCAGGTTTTCAAAAGAGTTTTTCTATTACCATTGGGATATTGATGGTACTTGGAGTTATACTTATTAATTATGTTCCGATGCGAAGCGGGGCCCCAAAAATCACATTGGCAATAAATAAATTTATCAAATCCATTTTCAGTAAAATAGTAAAGCAAAAAAGTTACGCTGGCCTATTCACAGCGGGATTGGCCAATGGAATTCTTCCATGTGGATTTGTTTATCTGGCAATGGCAGGTGCAGCTGCTACACAATCACCAATTGAAGGGGCGGGCTACATGGTGCTTTTCGGCTTAGGGACTTTTCCAGCCATGATGATGGTTGCCGCATTTGGTAAATTCACCGGGAACAAAGTAAGGCTTTATATTTCAAAAGCCGCTCCTGTGCTTATGATAGCTTTGGGATTACTGTTCATTTACCGTGGTTATACCATGAAAGAAAACAGCTGCTGTCATGGAAGCACACAAGTGGTAAAAGTTGGTTCCAAATAAACGGACGGGCTTCCTCCTTTTAGTTCCCAATTAAAATCAACTTCGTTAGATTGGTGTGAAGTCCTGTATTAATAAATCGGACTGAAAAAATTTAGTGTCATTCAGGGGAGCATATGCCGCCAGAGTCGCAATATATTCGCTGCCATCTTTCCAGGAAGTCATGAATAATTCATGATGTCCATGTGGTTTCAAAGAATGAACTTTGCCATCCTTGCCAGAAAAATCGAGCTCTTTCAGTTGATCATTTATTCCCTCGCCTGTTAATTTAAGCCATGCTTCTTTTCTTGTCCAAATGCAATAAAAATAATCAACTTCATCTTCACCATTCAATTCACTAAGGTGCTTTTGTTCATTTGCATGATAGTTTGCTTCGGCAAAACCGTCAGTATCAAAATCGGGAATAACCTTTTCGATGTCAATTCCTACGTCAGATACAAATCCAACTGCTACAATAATTTTATTTCCGGAATGTGAGATATTAAAATGAATTTTGAATGGCGCATTCATTAATACCGGCTTCTGATTCACAATTGGAGTAAGTTCCAGTTTTTCGGCATTAATTCCTGTATAATGGGAAAGGATCTTTCTTATAAAAACATGTCCAGATTCATAAACTCTGCGATCTTTTTCAAAATGATATCTCTTTGCTCTTTCCAATTCACTCTCGGCAAGCAAAAAAGGAGCTTCCCGAAGAAAAGGATCGTCGTAATGAATGGTGTGACACCAAACATGAACTTCACCGGCAAGGTTACCTTTTTGAGGTAACTGATGCTCCTTGCTGATTTCTTTTAAATTTTTGAAATGAATGTTCATACAAGGACAGAATTTATTGATCTAATAATTCAGCAATATTACAACAATGCTGCTGAGAACATACCATTTTGACGATTATTACCTGAATCTGACTCATTATCAGCCCTTCCGGTAAGGTATTCTCTGATTTTCAGGGCCATTACTGCATTATAGGGCTCATCTGTTATTATAGTGTCATTATTACAACCTTCAATAATGGTAGTTTCTATTTTACCGGTCACCAAACGATCCCAACCAAGCGTTTCATTGTAAAATGCCTCAATCGGATCGGCGGTACGGAAAATGACCAAATCACCGGAATAAACATGAACAGGGTGATAATTTAACAATGCTACTGAATGAATAGTTCTTAAATCATTTCCTACAGATTCAACAGTTTCATCAATTTGAACTTCCTTAATAGTATTTTCTGAATCTCCCGGAATGAACTTTCTGGCTTTAAAGAGTAATTTTTTGCCAAGATTCATATTCTTCTCCACTGCATAATTAAACTTCTCCCCGATTTCCATCTTCATGAACTTATTAAGTTCCGATTTAACTTTATAAATCGTGGCATTTTCAGGTGGTGCATAGTTATTTACCATTGCCAGAAATTCAACTTTTTCTCCATTTGCCTGCAGCATTGAAGCCATTTCAAAAACAACCATTCCACTAAAGCATAAACCAATTAAATTATAAGGTCCGGAAGGTTGAACTTCTTTAATAACCGAAATATAATGTGCAGCCATCTCTTCAATGGTAGTATGTGGCTGTTGTCTATCATCCAAACCTTTTGGCTGTATAGCATAAACAGGCTGATCGGCATCCATGTGTTTTACCAAAACTCTCCAACGATGCACATTACCATTATGCATGTGAATACAGAATAGTGGTCGTTTGCTTCCTGACTCCTTTAATGGTACCAAACAAGACCATGATCTTGATCCGGCTTCGCCATTTAATATTTCAGCCAATTCTGCAATAGTCGGTGACCTGAAAATTACAGAAAGCTGAACTTTAATTCCCAGTTGCTTTTCAACTTCATTAAACATTTTCACTCCAATGATAGAGTGTCCTCCCAATTCGAAGAAATTATCGTTTCGTCCAATTTTATCGAGACCTAAAACACTGCACCAGATATTCGCCAAAACTTCTTCCATAGACGTTTTTGGTTCTTCATAGCCTGCAGAAGATTTCACATGTGTAACATCGGGAGCAGGCAGTGCTTTTCTGTCGATTTTACCATTTACCGTTAAAGGCATAGATTCGAGAAAAACAAAAGAAGCAGGAACCATATAATCAGGGATTTCCTGTTTTAAATAATCTCTCAGTATAACAGCATCCAATGTGTTCCCCGGCTTACTTACAACATAAGCCACAATTTTCTTCTCACCCGGAACATCTTCACGAGCCATTACTAATTGCTCTTTAACTCCGGGGTGAGCAATTAGCAGATTTTCAATTTCGCCAAGCTCTATTCGATAACCTCGTATTTTTACCTGATTATCCACACGTCCTAAAAAGTCAATATCGCCGTTTAATCTGAACCGTGACAAGTCTCCGGAATCATACAAAAACTCCAATCCGTTACCTGTATCAACAGCGACAAACTTCTCAGCTGTGAGATCAGGACGATTGTGATAATACCTTGCTAATCCGGCGCCACCAATAAACAACCGACCCGGAATACCAGGAGGCAGCATTTGGTAATTACTATCAAGAATATAAACCTGAGTATTATCGATTGGTTTACCAATAGTAGTTGCATCCTGCGGAGTAATCACATCCTTAATAATACAACCAACTGTAGCTTCAGTAGGACCATATTCGTTGATAATTTCTATTGAAGGAGAAATTTTACGCAATATCTCAACATGTCTCGGGGTCAATTCTTCTCCCCCAACTATAGCCTTCTTAATTTTATCGGAACGTAAATTTAAGTTCTCCAGCAAAAGAATATGTGCAGGAGTTAGTTTTATTACATCTACTGTGGTTTTATTGCTGAATGAATCTTCCAGTATGGAAGAAACTTCGGCATTCTGATCAAAAATAGTAAGAATTTTTCCTGATGTTAGCGTACAAAATATACTGGTGACAGTCAGATCGAACGACAATGAACTATATAATCCAAAGTTTCCATATTCTTTATCACCAAAGTAAAACCTGTTACACCAGGTGATATAATTGACTGCACTTCGATGTTCAATAGCTACACCTTTTGGTTTCCCGGTAGAACCGGAAGTATAAATTACATAAGCAAGGTCAGTTGAATTTACATGAACTGATTCAGGCTTATTATCTGGGAAAGAACTAAATTTTTCCTTGACTAAAATTTTTGTGTTTATTCCCTGAAGTTTATCTTCATGCAATTGAGAAGATATAATCAGTGATGCATTAGCATCAGAAAGGAGATAGGCAATACGGTCGGCGGGATATGAAAGATCGACAGGGACATAAGCTCCACCTGCCTTAAGAATTCCAAGAAGTGACACCAGCAATTCAGGGCAGCGTTCCATGAAAACGGCAACCATTGTTCCCGGCTTCAACCCCTGAGCTTGAAGATAAACTGCGAGTTTATCAGATTCAGTATTAAGTTGCTGATAACTCCAGGAAATGTCTTTGTACCGAAGCGCTACTTTATCTGGAGCACTAAAAGCTACACTTTCGAATAATTGATGAAGGCATTTTTCAGAAGGGAAATCTGCGACCGGACCTTGCCAGTCTTGTGATATCCACTTTTGTTCAGCACCGGTTAATAGATTTACAAAACCTATTTCTTTATCTGGATTAGAGGCAAAGCCTTTCAGCAATTCCACAAACTCTTCAGCCCTGAGCTGCATGTAATTTTCATCAAAGAGATCTGTATTGAAAGTACATTCAAGAGTAAGATCTTTACCGGATCCGGCGGCATTTACAAATAGTTCAAAGTTTTCGTAATGTCTCGCATTCGTAGTAAAGTGATAAGTACATCCTTCAAAGTGGACCCCATTAGTAATGCCTAGATCTACGTTAAAAGAAACAGGAACCAAAGGAATACGTCCCGGATCACGGGGAATATTTAATTTTTGAATGAGACTACCAAACGTATATCGTTGGTGATCGTAAGCATCCAAAATCAACGATTTTCTTTCTTTTAAATATTGATTAAAAGAGACAACCGGGTTAATCTTACTTCTTAACGGCAGTAAATTAACACAATGTCCGACCAAACTATCTTTTCCATCTTCAGCCTGACCGGCAGCGGCTAAACCAACAACAATATCGGCACTTCCCGTGATACGGTACATAAATATTTCGAATGCAGCCACCAATGTTGCTACAAATGAAACACCTTGTTTGGCACCAATTTTTTTAATGGTTTCAACCACATCAGAACCTACTTCAACATCAATTCTTTTGGCATTGTAAGTTCTTAGAGGAGGTCTTTGATGATTCACCGGCATTTCCATTGCAGGGATATCATTCTTATATTGGTCGATCCAATATTGCTCTACTGTGGTGTGTTGACTACCTTTAAGATATTCTTCTTCCTCAGCAGAATAAACTGCATAAGAAATTGCAGGAGGTTCATTATACACTTCGCCTTTAACAATGGCAGTATACATCTTACCAAGATCCTGCATCATAATACCAAGTGACCAACCATCACAAACAATGTGATGAAAAGTCAGGATCAGTTGATGTCGTGAAGGTCCAATTTTAATCACACTGATTTTGCCTAATGGTCCCTTCGCCAGATCGAATTCATGTTCAGCTTCGCCATCCAGAATTTGCTGAATCCGGTCATCTATAATAACCGATTTTTCATTAGATAAATCAATGAAAGCAACATCAATACTAACTTTTTCTTCAATCGTAAAAAACATACCGTCGTCACTAAAAACAGAGCGAAGCGCATCATGTCTTTCAAACAACTGATCAACAGCTTTTACAATTGCAGAAAAATTGAAATCACCTTCAAGGTGTAACGACACAGATTCGTTATATGCACAACTGGCAGCATGGCCACCAAACTGGACGTTTGTCCAGATTTCGCGCTGCGCCTGAGTAGTAGCAATCCGAACAGGCAATGAAGACTGAAACGGATCGAAATCTACCTGTTGAAAAACCAATTGTTGTTTACTATCTGCTGGCATAAAATCTAAATAAATATATTACGAAGTAAAAACCTGTCTAAATTTTCCCGGTCTTTCAGGATCGGCAACAAACCAACCGGGATTTCCATCAGGACCTTTTCCTAAACGAGCTCCCGGCACCGGAGGTTGATTTACCACAGTTTCAGTATGCTTTCCATTCGATGCAGGTTGCACAATTTGATTTCCTGAAGGCAAGAACCCTGCAGCTTGTAATTCATTGATAGATGAGATGTATGCGTTAATAACAAAATCCACATCAGCATCCGTAAATGCATCTGTAAAGAAGCAAGGGAAACCATCGTAAATGTGAACGCCTTTTTCTCTCATCAACAAGAATAACAATTCTCCGTAAGGTTGTTCCACATCCCATTTAACTTTGAATAAAGATCCAAAGCCTACGAGGTGAAACGGTGCACCTGTTTTTGAACAATGTGCATTCACGGTACTTAATAATTTATCGGCATAACCATTCAATTTATTGTAGATAGACATGCCTCTTTCCTTCAGATGAATCAATACCGCTTTAGCAGCTGCAAGAGCAAGAGGGTGACGAACAAAAGTTCCGGCAAAATAGGTTACTCCAACTTCAGGAACGGAACCATCACCAAACTGCCAGAATCCACCATCAAGTGCATCCATATATTCTTTTTTGCCGGCAATAACACCAATTGGCATACCACCACCGACAACTTTTCCATAAGTTCCTAAATCGGCTTTAATATCATAAAATTCCTGGGCACCTCCCGGAAGCAAACGGAATCCGGTGATGACTTCATCAAAAATTAAAAGACAACCGTGATCAGCAGTAATTTTCCTTACTTCCTGCAAAAAGGCTTTCGGTTTAAAATCTGCTCTTCTGCTTTGAATAGGTTCAACCATTACAGCTGCAATTTCATCGGCACGCTGGCGAATTATTTCGAGTGTTTCATCTGTTCCATAATCGAGCACCAGCATATTCTCAACGGACTCAGGGAGAATTCCGGCAGCTGCAGGAAACGACTTCAGTTTTTTAGTACCTCTAACAATTACTTCATCATTAATTCCATGATAAGAACCATTGAAACAAACGATAGTACTTTTACCGGTAACGGTTCTTGCGATACGCATGGCACCAAGAACTGCTTCCGATCCGGTATTACAGAAGCCTGCGCGATCATAACTGGTGAAATCGCAGATCATTTTGGCAACTTCTCCAGCTAAAGGATGTTGTGGGCCAAGTTCAATACCATTTTTCAATTGTTCTTCCACGGCTTTCATAATCACCGGAGATCCATAGCCCAGAAAATTTGAGCCAAATCCATTCAGAACATCGACATATTCATTGCCATCAATATCCCATACGCGGCAACCGTTAGAACGATCAACCACCATCTGATAAATTAATTCCTTAATAGTTGGCTTAAATCCGGTAACCACACGAGGGTCGGCTAAATGAGCACGATGATCCTGAGTATAAGATTTTGACTTAGCAGTTTTTGCGTTATACCTGCGTGTAAATTCCGCCATCCATTTTTGCTGATCAGCAGATAATTCAGAACTCACTGCTTTTTCAATTCTGGCAATAGCTCCGAAAGGTTTCGCCAATTCAGCTTTTTCGTTTTCACTAACTTCTGCAATATTCAGTTTTTTATCGGCAACACCATTGCCCGAAACAGGTGATGAAGAAGCAACTGGTGCCGGAGATGGTTTTGCATGCTGCATAACTGGTGCAGCCTGCTGCGGCATTCCACTCATCATTGCTAATTGCTGCTGCATGACTTGCAACTGTTGAGTGATTAGCCATTGCATATTGCTTTGATTGCCTGCAGTAACCTGTGGCATTGGTGCATTATAGACAGGTTGCGGTTGCTGCATGTTTGCAGATGGCTGCATAGCTGGTGCAGCAACGGGGGCTGCTTCAGCAGGTAATTGCTGATCGATGTGTGTTGCTAAAGCAGCTAATGAAGAAAAGCTCTCATTCAACTGACGGAAAGTAATTTTTGTGCCGTATTTCTTAGAAATTGTAAGAGCAGCCTGAGTCAGGAACAGAGAATCCATTCCTAATTCCATGAATGAGGAATTCTCGTCAGCTCCTGCCAATTCAATTCCAGAAGCTTCTTCCATTACGTTTCTTAATTCAGAAACTATTCGGTCTTTACGCAAAGTGGTACTCATAAATATTGGTGTTGAATTTGTTAATTCTATGTTTGATACTTCCTGATTAAAATTATTGTTGCTATCAGCAAACGGCTGATAAGCATGAAATGTATTTACTTGTGTTGCCGGCACCAGTGGATCTACCCAATAACGTTTTCTTTCGAAAGGGTAAGTTGGCAAAGGGACATGCTTCCGGTTTTCAAGAGCGTAAAATTCATTCCAGCTAATGGAAATTCCCGCAAGCCACAACTGACCGATTGCAGAAAGCATGGATACCCATTCAGCATCTGCTTCGCAGTTATCAGGCAAAGAGGGAGCTGCAAACTGTTTTTTCAGATCAGTAGCCTGTTGACGTGCCAACATGGTTGCTGTATTCCGTGGGCCCATTTCAAGCAGAAACATGGCTTCGTGTTTGCTCCAGATTTCTTTTATTCCGTCAGCAAAGTGAACCGGCAACCTGAGATGATTAGCCCAATATGCAGGATCAATAGCCTGTTCATCGGTTAACCACTTACCTGTTGCTGTCGATACAACGGGAATAGATGGCATTTGAAGTTTAACTGAAGCAACCAATTTTTTAAATGGTCCTATAATCGGATCCATCATTGGAGAATGGAATGCATGCGAAGTAAACAACGGCTTGCAAACAATCTCTTTCGATTCCAGTATAATTTTTATTGCGCTGATTGCTTCATCATTGCCTGAAATAACACACAAATTGGGTCCATTTATAGCTGCTATTGAACAGCCATCCTTCAGGAAATTACTTACTTCAGAAGCTGCCATCCGGACAGAAAGCATGGAGCCCTTTGGTTGAGCCTGCATCAGTTTGCCTCTGTTGGCAACAAGCATCACAGCATCTTCAAGTGACATAATTCCGGCGATACAAGCGGCTGCAAATTCGCCGATGCTATGACCCACTAATGCCTTGGGTTCAATACCCCAGCTCATCCATAATTTTGACAGCGCATACCCTATGGTAAATAAGGCAGGTTGTGTGAGCCAGGTCTCCTGGAGTTTAGAAGCTGAGTTTGCTTCTTCACCTTTAACAGGATACAAAATTGTTTTGATATCAATTCCCAAATGGGGAGTTAATAATTCTGCACACCTGTCAATTGCTTCTTTGAAAACAATTTCATCGCGATACAAACTACTGCCCATTCCCACATATTGTGAGCCCTGACCAGGGAACATAAATGCTACTCCTGAAGAAACTGATTCCAAACTACGGGCAGAAGTCCGCAATGGATTTCTCGACTTTAATTCCTGAATAGCGTTTTCATGGCTGTCGCAAACAACAAACTTTCTATTAGCAAACGAAATCCTTCCGGTTTGTAAAGTATATGCTGAATCAGCTATATTTATTCCCTGATTATTTTCAAGTGCATGTTGCAAATTAGCCGTTGCAACATCCAGATTTTCTTTACCTTTAGTTGAGAGCAACAACAAATGCTTTGATCGCGAAGGACCTGAAGGCAATGCAGCTGGAGCTTCTTCAACCACAATGTGAACATTGGTACCTCCTACTCCGAAGGAACTCACTCCTGCCCTTCTTGGAGTTTCACCATCTTTCCATTTTGTAAGTTTATCGTTCACAAAAAACGGAGAATCGGTAAAGTTGATTGCAGGATTTGGTGAACTATAATGTATGGAAGCTGGAAGAACTTTATGTTTAAGCGCAAGAGCTGTTTTAATTAATCCGGTAATGCCGGCAGCTGCAGTAAGATGTCCGAAATTCGACTTCACGGAACCAATTGCACAAAATTGTTTTTTGTCGGTACCTCCTCTAAATGCCAAAGTTAAAGCTTCCACTTCAATAGGATCACCCAATGGAGTTGCTGTTCCGTGTGTTTCAATATATGAAATAGATTCCGGAGACACATTTGCACTCGCTTGAGCCATAGCAATAACATTGGCCTGACCCTCAACAGATGGCGCAGTAAAACTAGCTTTTTCAGAACCATCGTTATTGACTCCTACACCTCTGATAACAGCATAAATAGTATCTCCATCAGCAAGTGCCTCTTTATATCTTTTTAATATCACCACTCCCGAACCATCACTGAATACAGTGCCACGGGCACCTGCATCAAATGAACGGGTGTGTCCATCTTCAGAAAACATTCCGCCTTCCTGATAAATATGACCGCTATTCACCGGACTGGTAATTGCTATTCCACCGGCAATGGCCATGTCACATTGCTTATTCCACAACGACTGGCATGCAGTTGCAACAGCGGTCAGAGAAGTAGAACATGCAGTATGGATGCTTAGTCCGGGACCAGTTAAGTTCATTACGTGACTTATTCTGGTAGCGATATAATCTTTTTCATTTGCCACCATCACCTGAAAAGAACCAACTCTTTCGATGGCATCTTTATGATGAATAACATTATTGGTATAGTATGTATTATTTCCCATCCCGGCATAAACGCCGATCAAGCCTTGATAAGAAGCTGCGGTATAACCTGAATTTTCGAGAGCTTCCCAGCAAACTTCCAGAAAAACTCTTTGTTGCGGGTCCATTAATTCAGCCAAACGTGGGTTGACTGCAAAAAAGCCGGCATCAAATTTATCGGCATTGCTGATAACACCTCTGGCTTTGACATAGTATGGGTCATTTTTAACGGAAGCATCGATGAAAGGATCGATCTCATTATCTTTAAAAAATGATGTAGTTTCTTTTCCATCAAGCAGATTCTGCCACATTTGATCTACCGTGTCGGCTCCGGGAAAACGACCCGACATACCTATAATTGCAATACCATCTTCAACAGTTTTTCCGGATGATGCATTGCTGTTTGCATCTTTAGAAAATCGTTCTTGGGCTTTATCGAAAACTGATTGCTGATTTGTTGTTCCTGCCAGAGCTTTCAACAAGCCTCTAACAGTTGGTTGCTGGTATAATTTTACAACAGGAATATCCATTCCATTTTCCTGTCGGAGAATTGCTATTGCCTGCAGTGCAAGCAATGAATTCCCACCCAAATCAAAGAAATTATCATCAATTCCAACTCTATCAATTCGTAATAATTTCGACCATAAACGGGAAATCGCAATTTCATCGGGTGTTGCTGCCTGAACAAACAGCGTGCCTATTTCCGGTCTTTTTTCGTCCGGTTTGGGCAGTGATTTGCGATCAATTTTTCCACTTGGAGTTTTTGGTAAAGTATTGAGAAAAACAAAAGAGGATGGCATCATATATTCAGGCAAATTCCCTGAAATAGTTTTTCGTATATCCGCAACCGTTAGTTTCGAATTTTCCGAAGGAACAATATAGGCAACCAGTCGTTTATCGCCAGGTTCATCTTCTCGCACTGTTACGGCTACCTGAGCAACGGCATTATTTTTAGAAATCGCAATTTCAACTTCACCTAATTCAATTCTGTAACCGCGGACTTTAACCTGGTTGTCTGCACGTCCCAGATATTCAATGGAGCCATCAGACAAGTAACGTCCTAAATCACCTGTTTTATAAATTCTGGAAAAACCCGAATTTTCAAAAGGACTTGATAAGAATCTTTCAGCAGTGAGTTCCGGTCTGTTAATATAACCTCTGGCAAGAGCAAATCCTGATACATACAGTTCGCCTTGTTCACCAATGGCTACCGGCATCAGTTTTTCATCCAGAATAAAAATTTTTGTATTTGCAATGGGAACTCCGATTGGTGGCAAAGCAGGCCATGAATCAGGTGTTCCATTCAATGTGTAAGCAGTTACCACATGAGTTTCGGTAGGCCCGTAATGATTGTGCAAACGGCAACCGGGTAATTTGGTGAAAAAAGAATTTACAGCACGTGTAATTTGTAATTGTTCACCTGCAGTAATAACATCAGTAAGTGAAGCGGGATAAATAGTACTGTTGACTGCCACTTCAGCCAAATGTTGCAATGCTATAAATGGCAGAAATAATCTTTCAATTTTATATTCCTGAATAAATTCCAGAAGTTTGATTGCATTCAATCGCATTTCATCATTTATCAGTACCAATGCACCACCGGTGGTCCAGGTAGTGAACAGTTCCTGAAAGGAAACATCAAAACTGATTGGGGAAAACTGAAGGGTTCTTGCGGATTTATCGAGATGCGGAATAGTTTTCTGCCATGCTATGAGATTCATTAGAGCTTTCTGCACCATTCCGACGCCTTTTGGCATCCCGGTTGAACCGGAAGTAAACAGCACATATGCCAAATCATCATGAGACGTTTTGACATTCGGATTAGTTGAACCAGAAGCAGCAAAATCACTCCATTCAGTATCAAGAAATTTAACAGATGCATCGACACCGGAGAATACTTGAGCGAATTGTTTTTGTGTAAGCACCAGTTTAATATCTGACTCTGCAACCATATAGGCAATCCTGTCGGATGGATATGTTGGATCAAAAGGAACATAAGCTCCTCCTGCTTTTAAAATGCCTAGCACACCTGCAACTAAATCGACAGAACGTTCAGCACAAAGGCCGATCAATTGATTGGATTTTACACCGTTTGAAAGGAGCCAATTGGCTATCTGATTAGATCTGGCATTCAATGCTTCATACGTCAATTGTTCTTCCTGATGGATAACAGCAATTGATTGCGGTGTCAACGCACATTGCTCCTCGAATAACGGAGCCAGGCATTTGTCCATAGGCAAACCAACATCCGTTTGGTTGTACTTTGAGAGTAATTCCAACTGTGTTGCAGAAAGCTTAATCATTTAAATGGTAATCAAACAGGTTAGATGCAGATGAAACGACGTATTTCACCTTATTCACATTAACGAAAAAAGCACATAAGGGTTTCACTTTTGGAGCCGGATTTTAATTCGTTTTCCTGGGGTGAAAATCGGATGTCTGATAATCAGGGTATTTATTGATTGTTAATTATTTACAAAATTAAAAGAACTGTATTGAAAACCGATGCCATTCACCCAAAAAAAGCGATGGTTTGTCAAATATAACAAATTGCATATTATATTTATTATCAAATACTTACAACAATCGAAGGCTTTTTCATACATTTGGCTTTCCAAAACTATCCCATGAAAGATTACCCAATTTACATTAAGGGCACCGGATACCTGCTACTTTTTATCATGATAATATTTATCCTGGTTGCGGGCAGCACCATACTAATTCCGGTGAGTTTAGGCATTCTGCTCACCTTCCTGTTAATGCCGGTCAGCCGGTGGTTAGAATCGAAGCGAATACCTGCAACCTTGGCCATTGTGATGAGCATATTATTGATGATTATCGTGCTTGGTGGGTTTCTGTTCTTCCTGAGTTCGCAAATCATGTCCTTTTCAGAAGATTTGCCCTTGCTCAATCTGAAACTTACTGAAAAATTCACTGAATTGCAGCACATGATTGCAGAGAATTTTAATGTGAGTGAACAGCGTCAAATCGATTGGCTGGAAGAACAGATGATCGGAGTTATGCAATCGGGGGGACAGATATTTGGTAATGTTTTTTCTGCGACGGGTAGTTTTCTGGCAGCCGCAACATTGATTCCTATTTACATATTCTTCTTTACTTTTTACAGGCACAAATTCATAGACTTTATGAAGTATATGACTACACCTGACAAGCATGAATGGTTGCTGAATGTTATGCACAGAACATCTCAGGTTTCCCAAAAATACTTAGTTGGATTATTAATTGATATTTCCATATTAGCCGTTCTCAACAGCATAGGGTTTTTGATTCTCGGAATCAAACATGCAATCTTACTTGGAGTGATAGCAGGCATGTTAAATATAATTCCCTACATTGGAGTTTTAATAGGAAGTATTTTTCCGGTCATAATCGCACTCCTGACAAAAGATTCCATATGGATTGCTGTAGGGGCCATTGGAGTTTGCGTTTTCGTTCAGTTTCTGGATAACAATTTTATTACGCCCAAAGTTGTAGGATCGGCTGTGTCTATAAACCCGCTTGCCACCATGCTGGCATTACTTTTTGGAGGAATGTTATGGGGTGTTGCCGGGATGATGTTATTTATACCATATCTGGGAATGCTAAAAGTTATTTTTGATAACGTTGAACAATTACGTCCTTTTGGGTTTCTCATAGGAGAAGAGGATAAGTTAAAAGCAAAAAAGAAACCCATCAAACAGCAACCACAGCTATAACTACTAAACATTTTGAAAAAATTAACTTTAGGATTTTCGCCCTGTCCCAACGATACTTTCATATTTGATGCAATAGTTAATAACCGGATCGACACCGGAGAATACGAATTTGAGGTAGTCATGGAAGATGTTGAACAACTGAATCTCATGGCTCAGGAGGGCAAACTCGATATTACCAAAATCAGTTTTGGTGCATATGCGCATGTTTCAAAAAACTATGTAATTTTAAATTCCGGAAGTGCATTAGGCAAGGGAGTTGGACCAATACTTGTCTCCAAACAGCCATTGCCGGCAAAAATGCTGCAAGAAGGACTGGTTGCAATTCCAGGAATACATACTACTGCAAATTTATTATTATCAGTTTTATTCCCTGGAATCAAGAATAAAAAAGCCATGCATTTTGCAACCATAAGCAAGGCAGTTATGGAAGAAGAAGTTATTGCCGGTTTGCTTATACATGAAGGAAGGTTCACCTATGAAAGTCAAGGATTGACAAAGCTCATCGATTTAGGTGAATCGTGGGAAGATCAGATGCAGCTTCCACTACCACTTGGATGCATTGCAGCCAACCGAAGCATGCCTGAAAATGAGCGCAATGAAATAGATGCCATGATCAGACAAAGTATTGGGTATGCTTGGAAAAATCCATCGGAAAGCTCCTACTACATAAAAGAACATTCACAAGAAATGGAAGACGAAGTAATTGCTTCACATATTGGACTTTATGTAAATGAATTTTCAGTAGATTTGGGGGCACATGGCCGCGAAGCGATACTTTTTCTACTTAAAAAAGGTATTGAATACCAATTAATTCCAGAATTAACAGAACCCATATTTAATAATTCCAGTATATGATAATTGTTACAGGTGCCGCAGGATTCATAGGAAGCTGTTTGGTTTCGGCCCTTAACCACCAAGGATTTCGGGATATTATTCTCGTGGATGATTTTTCCCATGTTGAAAAGGAGAAAAATCTTGAAGGCAAAATATTTTCATCAAAGGTTGACCGGGAAGAGTTTATTGATTGGCTAAAGGAAAATCACAAGCTGGTGCAATTCATTTTTCATATTGGTGCACGAACCGATACAACTGAATTTGATAGCAAAATTTTCGATAAGCTTAATTTAAATTATTCCAAAGATGTGTGGAATAGCTGTGTAGAATTTGGATTACCAGTGGTGTATGCTTCTTCGGCTGCAACGTATGGCGATGGAGCTTTGGGATATATGGATAATCATGATGTTATTCCAAGTTTAAAACCATTGAATCCATATGGTGATTCTAAAAATGATTTCGATAAGTGGGTTTTACTGCAAGAACGGAAGCCTTACTTTTGGGCAGGATTGAAGTTCTTTAATGTATATGGTCCCAACGAATATCATAAAGGTCGGATGGCATCTGTTATTTTCCATGCATTCAATCAGATTCAGACGAAAGGTTCGGTGAACCTATTCCGTTCTCACCGTGCAGACTTTGAAGACGGAAAACAGTTGCGGGACTTTGTATATGTTAAAGATGTTGTTTCGGTATGTTTATTTTTAATGAACAACCGTAAGCATTCCGGTATATATAATCTTGGGACAGGAACAGCCCGTTCATTTTTAGATCTTGCGCTGGCAACATTTAATGCATCCGGATCGGATCCAAAAATAAATTTTGTTGATATTCCGGAGGATATTAGAGATAAGTACCAGTACTTTACAGAGGCAAGCATGGAGAAATTAAAATCTGCAGGTTATATCAATAACTTCCATTCATTAGAAGAAGGGATTGCAGATTATGTAACGAATTACCTGATCCCTCACCGCTATTTTTAGTTTGTTTATGATTCAAAAAATTCTTGATAATAAAATTGTACGGTATTTCTTTTCTGCCGGTTTAGCTACCGGAGTAGATGTTGCAGTTTATTTTGTAACATTCAACTTCATCTATCAGAAGCAGGATGTTCATTTTTTCAGAATTGTTACGCTTTCTGCACCCACAGCCTCTCTCATGTTTTCATATACCTGTGGTTTAATTACCAACTTTCTGATAACTAAATATCTGGTTTTTACGGAATCAGATTTAAGAGGAGTACATCAACTGGCAAGGTATGTAGTTGTAGCATTATTTGTTTTGGTAATGAACTACTTCATGATGAGCTTTCTCATTAAGGTACTTGACTGGTTTCCAACTATTGCGAGGGTATTTTCGGCACTTTCAATTGGTGTACTGAGTTTTATCATTCATAAATTTTATTCGTTTAAAGTCACCAAAAAATAATACTTTGCACCTTCAAATGAACCAATCCGGTATATGAAAGTTAAAACAGGTTTAGTGCTTTCAGGTGGAGGAGCCAGAGGAATTGCCCATGCCGGCGTTCTTCAGGCACTCGATGAGCTTGGCATAAAACCTGACCGGATTTCAGGCACGAGCTCAGGAGCAATTATTGGTGCCTTATATGCATCAGGAATGCCCCCTAAAAAAATGCTGGAGATAATGAATAAAAGCCGCATTTTTGAAATGAAAGGTATCAGTTTCGATTTCAAAGGTCTGCTTAAATCAGATGTTTTTCGCAAACTTTTGAGAAACAATTTATCGGTAAAAACATTCGAGGAACTTTCAATACCGCTGTCTGTATGCGCGACTGATTTTACCAATGCCAAAAGTGTTGTTTTCGAAAGCGGAGATTTAATTGAACCTGTAACAGCATCATGCACCATACCTATGGTATTCAGTCCTGTGGTTATAGATCACAAAACCATGGTTGATGGTGGATTACTAAACAATTTGCCCATAGAACCTTTACTGCACAAATGCGAAACGATTATTGGGGTTCATGTGAATCCTATTCGTCCGTATAAATCAGGTTCTGGATTTTCAGGAATACTGGAGAGATGTTTTCACATGTCAGTATCAAATATTGTCAAGATTAAAGCTGCGAAATGCGATTTTTTTCTGGAGCCGGAAGCACTGGCAAAATATAGCGTTTTCGATACAAAACATGCGCGGGCAATTTATGAAATCGGCTATGAAGCAGCTATGGAAAAAAAAGATGAACTTTTAGCTTTATAAAGGTTACAAACTATCTTTCAATTCTGTTAAGAATCCCCTCACTTTTACCAAAGCATCATAAACTTCTGCGGTATCTACCACATCCGATTTATTTTCTTTGAGCTTCGACTTAGCACCTTGCAAAGTGAATCCGCGTTCCTTTACCAAATGGTAAATAATTCTCAAATTCTCAACATCAGTTGCCGTAAATAACCTGTTGCCTTTTTTATTCTTTTTCGGTTGCAATACATCAAACTCTTTCTCCCAAAAACGAATGAGAGAAGCATTCACTTTAAACATAGCAGCAACTTCACCGATGGTGTAATAAAGTTTTACAGTATCTGATTCTTTGTAAGGCAATTTGTGGTGATTAACAGATTAGAAACTAATGATAGTTAATTGAATAAATATTTTAATCGAACGATTGATTTGATTGTGAAGAAATCTCAATCATCTTTTCATATTCTTCAGGAGTAAGGTCATTATAGAAGAAATTGATAGGATTAATTTTAGTTCCTTGCTTTATAACTTCATAATGCAGGTGAGGAGCGGTTGATGCTCCGGTGCTTCCTACATTTCCTATTACATCACCACGCTTTACTTTTTGACCGGCGCGGGCATTTACTTTACTCATGTGGGCATATAACGTTTCGTATCCGAAACCATGGCTTATCAGCACATAATTTCCATAGCCACGATCACCGTAAACCACTTCTTTTATAGTTCCGTTTCCGGCAGCATAAATATCTGTCCCGATAGGTGCTGTGAAATCAATTCCCTCATGCATTTTTGAGGTTTTGTAAATGGGGTGAATGCGGTACCCAAAACCAGATGCTATGCGGGTCAGATCTTTGTTAGAGACCGGTTGAATAGCTGGGATGGAAGCGAGCATATGAGACTTATCTTTTGCAAGTTCAACAATCTCATCAAATGATTTAGACTGCACATATAGTTGTTTGGTTAACTCATCGAGTTTACGTGCAGTGTTTATAATCATTTCAGAATTTTCCATTCCTTCCAGCGCTTTGTAGCGATTTACACCTCCATATCCTGCTTTACGAACAGTAGCAGGTATAGGTTCAGCTTCAAAAATTACCCGATAAATATTATCATCCCTGTGCTGGATGTCTCTAAGCACATTGTCGACATGTTCAAATCGCTGCTGTAAAATTTCATATTGAAGCGTAAGTTGACTTATTTCCCGCTTAAGTTGCTTTTCTTTAGGAGAATCGAGATACGCATACGCGATGGCCACAATAACCACACTGAAGACGATGGCAGTTGCTACAAAACCAAGCACACGCAAAATCCGCTTCCCCCAGGGAATTACGACTTTCTCGTATTTTAAAGAATTGGTATTGAAGTAATATTTTGCCTTAGGCATAGCCCTTTCCAGGATAAACTATAATTTTGCGACTTCAGGCAAAAATAATGATATTTTATAATAATCAATGGGTTATCCCAATTCAATTAAATGACAGCAACAGAAATTCGTAAAGCGTTCCTCGATTATTTCGCTTCTAAAGGCCATCAAATTGTGGCTTCAGCACCGATGGTGATCAAAAATGATCCCACTTTGATGTTTACCAATGCGGGAATGAACCAGTTCAAAGACATATTCCTGGGCAATAGTCCGGTCAAGTATAAGCGTATAGCCAATACCCAAAAATGTTTGCGCGTTTCTGGCAAACACAATGATCTTGAGGAAGTTGGAGTTGACACCTACCATCATACCATGTTTGAAATGTTGGGGAATTGGTCGTTTGGTGATTATTTTAAAGAAGATGCCATTGCCTGGGCCTGGGATTTACTGACCAATGTTTACAAAATCCCAAAAGACAGATTGTATGTAACTGTTTTTGAGGGAGATGCGAAGGAATCATTAGATTTCGATCAGGAAGCATATGATTTTTGGAAGCAATGGATTGCTGAAGACCGTATTCTGAAAGGCAATAAAAAAGATAATTTCTGGGAAATGGGCGACACCGGACCCTGTGGCCCTTGTTCCGAAATTCATGTCGATTTAAGAACCGATGCTCAAAGAAAAGCTGTGGATGGGAAAACTTTGGTAAATGAAAGCCACCCTCAGGTAATTGAAATCTGGAATAATGTATTCATGCAATTCAACAGACTGGCAAACGGATCATTGGAGCCATTGCCTGCTAAACATGTTGATACCGGAATGGGATTTGAGCGTTTGTGCATGGCATTGCAGGGAAAAACCAGCAATTATGACACCGACGTTTTCCAGCCGATGATTCAATTTATCAGCACCAAATGCGGCATTAAATATGGCTCTTCAGAAAAAACAGATATTGCCATGCGTGTTATGGCAGATCATATCAGAGCAATTTCATTTGCAATAGCCGATGGACAACTTCCTTCCAATAATAAAGCAGGTTACGTAATCCGCAGAATTCTGAGAAGAGCAGTACGTTATGCTTATAGTTTTTTAAATTTCAGAGAACCTGTATTGTGTAATATGGTTCCTGTGCTTGCGAAATCATTTGCCGGTCAGTTTCCCGAACTGGATTCTCAACAAGATTTCATTGCGAGAGTAATTCAGGAAGAAGAAATCTCCTTCCTAAAGACCCTTGAAACCGGAATCAAGAAGTTTGATCAGTATGAAGGAAAAACTGTGGATGGAAAATTTGCCTTTGAACTCTTCGATACTTTCGGATTCCCAATTGATTTAACACAATTGATGGCTCGCGAGAAACAACTTGATGTTGATATGGATGGTTTTAATAAAGCCATGCTTGAGCAAAAAACACGTTCCAGAGCAGACGCTGAGAAGGACCTCAGTGACTGGATTCAGGTTCGGGAAGAAGAGCCGGTTAATTTTACAGGATACGATGATCTGATTACTAATTCAGAAATTGTTCGGTATCGTGAAGTAAAAACCAAAGGCAAAACGCTTTATCAGTTAGTTTTAAATGTAACTCCATTTTATGCTGAGAGTGGCGGACAAGTTGGAGATACTGGAACATTGTCCAATGAAAAGGAGACTATTCAGATAGTAGACACACAGAAAGAAAATAATCTCATCGTACATTATGCTGAAAAATTACCTCAAAATTTGTCAGCCTCTTTTACAGCAACTGTCAATTCAGGAAGAAGAAAATCCATTACTTCAAATCACTCTGCAACACATTTAATGCATGCTGCATTGAGAGATGTTTTAGGAAAACATGTAGCTCAAAAAGGTTCACTTGTGAATGAAGATGTAACCCGATTCGATTTTTCGCATTTTACAAAAGTTACCGATGAGGAACTGGAGCGCATTGAAATAATGGTAAATGAAAAGATCAGAGAAAATATCCGGTTAAACGAACAACGCAATGTACCGGTTGCCAAAGCTATGGAAATGGGAGCTATGGCCCTTTTTGGTGAGAAGTACGGAGAATATGTTAGGGTTATCACATTTGATCCGGGATATTCAGTTGAGTTGTGCGGCGGCACTCATGTGCAATCGACTGGAGAAATAGGATTGTTTAAATTTATTTCAGAAAGTTCAGTTGCAGCTGGAGTACGAAGGGTTGAAGCCATAACCGGTAAGTCAGCTGAGAATTTACTTCGCCAGCAGACCAAAGAACTGAATGAAATTAAAATACTTTTAAAGAATCCCAATGAACCGTTAAAAGGCATTCAGTCGCTATTAGATGAAAAAAGTGCTCTGCAACAACAGTTGGAACAATTCTTAACAGAGAAAGCATCTGTAATCCGCGAACAGTTGAAATCAAAGGCCATTTCTTTGAATGGAATGAATGTAATCTGCGAAAAAATTGAATTATCTTCTGCAGATGCAATCAAAGGACTCTCGTTTGATCTGCGCAATCAGATTGATAACCTGGTTCTTTTGCTGGGTGCAGAAGTCGATGGCAAACCACATCTTTCTTTGATTGTTTCCGACAACCTAGTGAAAGAAAGAAATATCAATGCATCCAATCTGATCAGAAACATCGCAAAAGAAATTCAGGGCGGTGGCGGTGGACAGCCATTTTATGCTACAGCCGGTGGAAAAAACAGCAGTGGTTTAGATGCAGCGATCAAAATTGGCAACAAACTGATTTCAGAGTTGTAAGAAATTTAATCCAATCTAAGATTGAAGCTGTCGGTTGCTAAGGAAGCACCCAACAGCCCAATTAATAGTTGTTTATTACTTCCTCACAACACCGAAACTAACCACATCTTTGGCTGTGATCTGCTTGTCGCATAGTATAATTAATCGCTCCACTACATTCCGTAACTCACGGATGTTTCCGGTCCAGTCGATTTTTTTAAGTTCTTCCAAGGCATCTTTGGTAAACTCTTTAACTGGCATACCATATTCCTGACATATAAGCTGAAGGAAATAATCAGCCAAAAGTGGAATATCATCTCTCCTTTCATTCAGAGAAGGCACGTGTATAACAATTACACTCAAACGGTGATAGAGATCTTCCCGAAAATTACCTTTCTCAATTTCACTTCTTAAATCCTTATTGGTTGCAGCAATTATTCTTACGTTCACCGAAAAATCTTTCTCCCCTCCTACTCTTGTAATTTTTCCGTCTTGCAAAACACGCAACACTTTCGCTTGTGCTGAAAGTGACATATCTCCAATTTCGTCGAGGAATAAAGTTCCATTATTAGCCTGCTCAAACTTCCCGATTCGTTGTTTTATTGCCGAAGTAAATGATCCTTTTTCATGACCAAATAATTCACTCTCGATTAGTTCAGAAGGAATAGCGGCACAATTAACTTCCACAATTGGGGCTGCGGAGCGATTACTTTTTTCATGTATCCATCTGGCAACAAGCTCCTTCCCAGAACCATTTCCTCCGGTTATGAGTACTCTGGCTTCGGTAGGTGCAACCTTATCTATCATCTCCTTAATAACTCCGATAGGTTCTGATTCGCCAACGATTTCCGTTGTTTTATAAATTTTACGTTTTAGGGTTTTTGTTTCCTTCACCAATGAAGAGCGATCCATCGCATTTCGGATGGTAACTAACATCCGGTTTAAATCGAGTGGCTTTGAAATATAATCGAATGCACCTTTTCGAATAGCCTCTACTGCGGTGTCAATATTTCCGTGACCTGAAATCATAACCACCGGTGTTTCAGGTGAAAGTTCCTGAAGCTTTTCCAATACTTCAATGCCATCCATTTTGGGCATTTTGATATCTGATAAAATTATATCAAACTTTTCCTTCTCAACAAACTTAAGACCCTCCATTCCATCCTGAGCTTCAACTACTTCAAAACCTTCATAGGTAAGAATTTCTTTAAGGGTATTACGAATACTTTTTTCGTCGTCAATTACTAATATACGAGACATTGTGGGAGGATTAAGGATTATGAATTAAGGATTAAGAATTAGGGATTAAGGATTTTTAGACTTTATTTTTATTAATTATTTGATAGAGGGCTCCTTCTTTCAATGAGTAGGATGAAACAATCAGATTTTTTAAACGGGTTTTAGAAGATACCACATGGAGCAAAAGTGATGCCATAACAATCATATCAACCCGCATTTTCACGAGACCTTTCATTTTATTTCTTTCTTCAGTCGTAGAACCTATCAATTCCAGATAAATTTTCCGGACATTTGTCCAGTTCAGGCTCTTTTCCAATTCACTATTGGATGTAATTTTCTGTTTAAATCGAAATGCTATCATGGAAGAAAACGTTTCGAATGAACCTGCGGCACCCACCAGCTTAACAGGATTATACTTTCGAACTGCATCAAACAATGGCATAAATTCATAAATAAGAAAGGCTTCAATTTTTCGACGTTCAGAAATGGTCATTGGATTCGAAATTTGGAAATTTGCCTGTAATAATGCTGCACCGGTTTTAAAGCTTCGCTTCCAGAATATTTTTTTCTGGTCAGCTATAATAAATTCAACACTGCCCCCACCAATATCCATAATAAGTGCGCGTTCTGTTCCTAATTTTACTGCTTGTCTGACACCATCACAAATAAACTCAGCTTCCTTAATACCATCTATCAGGTCAATATTTATATCATATTTGCTGCGGGCTTCTTTTACAAAATCGGGCCCATTCTGAGCATTCCGAAGGGCTGCGGTGCCAAAGGCAAATACTTTCTTTATCTTATGTTTCTTGATTTCAGTGCTAAACCTTTCCAAGGCTTTCATACCTCTGACATAGGAGCTTTTGGTAATGATATTATTGCCAATTCCGCCTTTGCCTAACTTTACGGTAACTCTTTCATTCAATACTTTACTCCAGGTACAGTCTTTTTTCACCTCCGCGATAAGCAGATGAAAAGTATTCGTACCTAAATCAAGTACTGCCAATTTCATAGGCAAGAAGTTAAAAAATTAAAACAAATTCCCACACAAATATCAATAAAGCACTATTCTTTGTAAAATAGCCACTTACCTAATTCACTCCAATTTACTTTTTTACCATACATGAGAATTCCGGTTCGGTAAATGCGGCCGGCGACCCAGGTAGTCCCTATAAAACCTAAAACCAGAAGAGCCATCGACAAAATAATTTCCCATGGTGCTACACCGAAAGGTATTCTCACCATCATCACCACCGGAGAAGTGAAGGGTATCATAGAAAACCAGAAACCTATTTTACTTTCCGGATTTTGGAGAATGCTTTGAGCAACAATAAATGATAGAATAAGTGGAATGGTAATAGGCAACATGAATTGTTGTGTATCAGATTCGCCATCAACAGCGGCACCAATCGCAGCAAACAAAGCACCATATAACAAATAACCACCCAAAAAATAAAAAATAAATGCTCCTATCAGCAAGGGGAAGTTTAGGGATTCCAAAGATCCGAAAATGGAGGCAGTGACATTATCTTCAGCAACCTTGGTACCATCTTCAACTGATTCCGGCAAAGGAGTACCGAGCGGAGATTGTCGGCTCATCATTTGTTCCTGCATTTGTTTTTTATCGACAAAAAGACTGGTAACGACAGTCGAGATAGTCATCGTTAAAATAATCCAAAGCAGAAATTGTGTTAATCCTACCAATGCTATTCCTATAATCTTTCCCATCATTAACTGAAAAGGGCGAACAGAGGATATAATAACTTCAACAATTCGATTTGTTTTTTCTTCAATAACACCCCGCATCACCTGAGCACCATAAAGGAAGATAAACATGTAAATCAATAATCCACCAATAAGTCCTACAGCTGTTGTTAATCCCGCATTGGTTTCTTCTTCACCTTTATCGGTTAGTGTTCGGGTATTTATTTTAACTTTAGTTTTAATTTGATCTAATGTCTCCTGATTGATTCCCTGATTTTTGAGTTTCACATTTTCAATTTCCTTTTGAATGGTACGCTCTATTGTAGTTACCAGGTTAATGTTAGGTTGTTTGGCAGAGAATAACATTACAGAAGAGGAATTAGTCATTACATTTTCCGGAATGTACAAGATGGCAGTGTGTTTCTCGGGATCAAAAATAGTTTTGGCAACAGGCAAAGAAAATGTGTCTAATTCAAAAGCCATACTTTGAGAATCGGCAAGTTTATTTTTAAACATACCGGATTCATCGATCACCTGAATTTTGGAAACCTCATTCTCATCATACTTAGCCATCAGCACTGGTATAATGAAAATAGATGCCATGAGAATAGGACCCAGCAAAGTCATAATAATAAATGACTTCTTCTGAACACGGGTCAGATATTCGCGTTTGATAATAAGTGTAATTATGCTCATAAGTCGTTTGCTACAGGTTCCAATAAATTATTTTCCTTTACGATAGAGATAAAAATATCACTCATACCGGGAACTATTTCACGGAATGAATGAATTTCGACATTTGGGATAAGAGCAGCTAGCAAATCATTTGTTTTTGCACCATTTCCCATCTTAATAACAGCCCTCATTAAATCACCATGGGGTTCATGTGACAGCAATTCAAATCCTGCCCACAAGGCATTGGCAAATGCTATTCCATTTCCTTTGTAATCGATTTCATATTTATCCGATTTGAATTGTTTGCGGATATCAGTCACAGCTCCATCCAGTATTTTATTGGATCGGTTGATAAGCGCAATGTGACTGCATAACTCTTCCACTGATTCCATCCGGTGAGTAGATAAAATGATAGTGGTACCTTTTTCTTTAAGTGTTAACAATTCATCTTTAATCAGATTTGCATTTATTGGATCAAATCCTGTGAAAGGCTCATCCAAAATGAGGAGTTGTGGTTCATGCAAAACAGTAATAATAAATTGCACTTTCTGTTGCATTCCTTTACTGAGTTCTTCAACTTTTTTTCTCCACCAGCCATTCAGTTCGAATTTGTCGAACCAATATCTCAACTTGGTAACAGCATCTTGTCGACTAATTCCTTTTAACTGTGCGAGATACAATGCCTGCTCTCCCACTTCCATTTTCTTATAAAGACCGCGTTCTTCAGGCAAGTAACCGATACTGCCAATATGCTTTTGAGTTAGTTTCTCGCCGTTAAACCAAACCTCACCTTCATCGGGTGCTGTA